>DYLQ01000100.1 GCA_020722015.1 Thermotoga sp.
ACCTCATCAAATATCTTGCCAATATATAGACCCAGCATGCCCATATTGCCCAAAAGAAGACCTGCCACAAAATAGATTGATACCATTACGCTTGTCCAGCCAGCAACTGGTACTCCCCAAAAAATATACCTGCCGATCAGATAGAGACCGTAGATAAAAGCAATGATGGACATGAAAAAGCCTACTTTAATCGCAAGACGAAGTGGCTTATTTGAATGTGATACAACAATATTAATGGCAAGTCGCAACAATTTATGTAGATTATATGCGCTATTTCCCAATTGCCTTGGAGCATGCTCTATGTTAATCTCTCCAATCTTAAAACCTACCCATCTCACAAATAACGGAAAGCAGCGATTGTGTTCACGTAACCGCCTTACATTATCTATCACGCTCTTGCTGTAAACGCCAAAATTCGCTATGGTCTCATCGCTCTTTTGTTCTGTAAAATATTCAAAAATGCGATGAAAAAGTCGTGAGCTCATCTTTTTTAGCACGTTATCACACCTGCTATGCCTCCTGCCAAAGACCACATCAAAGCCTGTCATAGCCTTGCTATACATCTTCACGATCTCTTCAGGCTGATCCTGAAGGTCACAATCCATCACCACCACCCAATCACCCTTCACATAATCAAGCCCTGCTGTGATGGCATAATGCTGCCCAAAATTGCGGGAAAGATTTATACCTTTTACTCGATTATCTTTGCTGGCAAGGAGCTGAATCACATCCCATGCATCATCAGGGCTTGCATCATTTACCATGATGATCTCATACTGTTGAGTGATTGTCGAGAGGGTTTCTGTAAGCCTTCGATGTAATTCAGGCAGACATCCAGCGCAGCCATATACAGGCGTAACAACTGATATGTGAATGTTAGACTGCACTATCTTCCCTTTCTTATCTCTTGGATAACCTCAAGGCTTAAATCAGTTTTTTCGGCGATGGTTTTATCATCCAGCACATCAAGGAGTGCCTTGGCAAGATTGATTTTTGCTTCTCTTTTACCTTGCTCAATTCCTACTTTTCTTCCTACTTCAATCCCTTCTTTTCTTCCTTCTTCAATTCCTTCTTTTTTTCCTTCTTCAATTCCTTCTTTTCTTCCTACTTCAATCCCTTCTTTTCTTCCTACTTCAATCCCTACTTTTCTTCCTACTTCAATCCCTTCTTCAATCCCCTTTTCAAGTCCTTTTCTATGTCCTTTTTCAAGAGCAGATGCAATCACACCCTCGACATTAAGAAGCGCCTGCCATTTAACTTCATAAATAATGCGCTCTTCATCATCAAAGATACGATTAACTACATCCAAAGCCTTTTTTATGTGTTTATCAGACGATATTTTTAGGGGCAACTTGTCTTTTTGGAGTACTCCTGCCTTATTCAGGAAGGTAATCCAACGGTCAAGCACTGTAGTAAGCTCATTAAAATCCTTTCTGAACTTGCGCAGCTCTATATAATGAAGTTCAAAAATATCATGCAGTTTGTCATCTTTTCCTGTGGCTGTATTGATAATTTTATAGATGCTGTGATATTCATCATCGGGAATAAAATTAAAATCCAATATATTGATACTTATAGTCTTTTTTAGCTCCTTATACATCATGCCTTCGCTCAACTGTTCTGTGACCAACTTTGCCCAATAATAAATGGCGCGTTTATCAAAGTTCAGGTCTTCACTTATCTGCATCTCAATGTTATACCAACGCCCTTTCTTATCCTGCGCCTTGATATCCAACACAGAAAGCTTGCCTGCTTGATAGTCTGCAAGATTGTAAGGATTTCTAAGCTCCAAATCTTCCACTTGATCCTCTTCAGACACAATGGAATTAACAAGAGAAATCAACAAATCCTTATTTTCTTCAATACCAAACAGCTTCTTAAAGGCTAAATCAACCTTTGGATTTACCTTGCACATACTTTGCCTCTCAAAACAGATTGAATATCTTGCCTGCAAGTCCGATCAGGGAAATGGCGGTAAATGTCATGGAAAATGTAAAGAGCCTTACTGTTAACAAGCGATTCTCGTTCGCTGTATTTTTGATCCATTCTCTATTTTCTTTAAGTCCATCGTCAATCCTTCTGTCAATTCGCTCAATGAGCTTGTCCAATCTCTCGTTGATCTGCTCGAA
>DYLQ01000101.1 GCA_020722015.1 Thermotoga sp.
TTCCGCACTTCGATTTGCACAGGCGATTCATAGATTCGATCGACCTGCCCGTCGGCTGTGAAATGGATATTTCGTTCGGGCATATTCAAAATAACAAGGATTGTCCGGTCGTCAGGGACAACTACAGGACTTGCCATCAGCGTATGAGGTGCTATAGGCGTCAGAATAAGCACTGGAGAAGAAGGTACAATAATAGGTCCACCTCCAGCCAGACTATATCCGGTCGATCCTGTGGGAGTTGCGACTATCAATCCATCTCCAGTGTATGTAATAAGATACTCATCATTGACATAAGTCTCAAGCTGTATCACGCGGAATGAAGGTCCTCTATGTATGACAATATCATTAAGTCCGTAAAACGACTCGCTCTTGGCTGTTCGAACCTTTGCTTGTAGGACAGTTCTATCTTCTATATTATAATTGCCAGATAAAATTTCTTCAATGCATTCACTAAGCTCGTTAGCAGAGACTTCTGCTAAAAATCCAAGCTTCCCTAAGTTTACGCCAAGCATTGGGATGCCACTTGCTCCTACCCGCCGGGCAGTAGAAAGAATTCTTCCATCGCCGCCAGGAGCAATGACGAAATCCAAGTTTCCGGGGAACATAACAGAATCATCGAACTTTTCTACCTCTTGCACATTGACATCACTAGGGATTTGCACAAGCTTTCTCAATGTGTGCTCAAGAACTGCCGTAACATCTTTTCTCTGAAAATGAATCAGGAGTTTCTCAACAGCCGGGAGAAGCTCAGGCTTTGAAAGATTTCCTATGACCCCAATTTTCATGGATTTGATTCGTCTTTCTGAGGAAGTTATGCTGTGCTCGGTTTCTGTGCAGCCTCATCTTTAGCTACCTCGTCAACATAGTTCAAACGGAGATCTCGTAAGGTTGTCTCAAGGAAACGGAGTTCATCAGGAGTAAGATTTCCCTTTGTCTTCTGCTCAATCATTTCAAGCATGTCAATTGCTGCACGAGCCTGTTCAAGATTTCTTTCGATTTTGTCCGTGAGTGGATTTTTTACCTTTCCCATATGCTGCATTGCAGCTGTTTGGAAAATCAGCACAAGTTCAACAAAAAGTGCCTCGAATTTTGATGGCTGAGATTCCATGGTTCTTTCTCCAGTGTTAATTCTTTGCTGTAGCTTTCATAGATAAAAGTTATTAATCTCAATCCCCATTTGCTCCTGTCAGCCAGGAACTTTTAGAGTGTTTTTTAGACTCCACCAAAGTGAGAGAATCTTCAGTGGGTTAATTTCTCTATGCCTAAGGGTGTAAAAAATTGTTTCAATTTTCTCAGGTGTAAGTTTGTTTGTTAAGCTCTCTGACAAATTAACCCTTCGTCCGGTCAAACAGGTTTTGAGAGCTTTATTACAATAGTGTTCTTTTACAAACTCTTTATGTGGAATACAATCGCCATCAATAAAAATCAAATAGTCGCCAGCAGCAATTGCGATCGCTTTGTTTAATATTTGGTTCTTTCTAAATCCATGATCTTCGTGCCAAACGTGTATCATCTTAAACGGAGCTGTTGCCGAGAGCTTCTCGATTTCCCGAACAGCATCCTCGGTTTAGCCGTCGTCAGCAATGATGACTTCGAAGTATCGGAATGATTGTAGTTTCAAGGCGGTTAGAACCAACCTGAGGTAATCAATTCGGTTATAAAATGAAACAATCAGAGATACATCAGGCATTAGCAGCAACTCCGGAATTTGCGTTGAAAAACTGGTTTAGTTGTTTTTTCTGTTGAAAAGTGATTGCGGACAAAAGAGAAATCAAAAAGGCAAATACAATTGAGAGAGTAGGAGAACTAATAAAGCCTGCGGTCATAGCTGAAAGAGCTAAACCAAGAACTGCGAGCAATATGCCTGTAATTATGTCTCTAAGAAATGTTTCTTGGTTTTGTTTTTGACGCAAGTATCGAATTGCTTCTCGAAGCACAGCGAAAATGATGAGAATAAATGTTATCAACCCAAAAATACCGCTTTCGAAATATACATCAAGGAAATCGTTATGCCAACTTCCAACTCCTTTGTCAGATAGCTGATCAAAATATGGA
>DYLQ01000102.1 GCA_020722015.1 Thermotoga sp.
GATGCGGAGAATAAAAATCCGACTAAATTCTTCGTCGATAAATTTTTCATCATACCAAGTGCTTCAGATGAAGAACACTTTCTTTCTTCGTTGACAAGCCTTCTGAAAAAAGAAAAGATAGATGTATATTTCCCATTACATTCAAAAGAAATAAGAGTCGTTTCCAAATTTGAAGAATTTATAAGAAGTGCTGTCGATACAAAATTCATCGTGTCATCTTACCAATCTTTTGTTGTTCTTGACAACAAAAGGACTTTGTACGAATCACTGAAAAAACTGAATTTAAAAACTCCGAAGATGTACGAAAACGATCCTAATCCTGATGATTTTCCGATCTTTTTCAAACCCGAAAGTGGAAGTGGCAGCAAAGGAACTATGGTAATAGATAACAAAGAAGAATTTCAAATTTTAAAAAAACAAAAGGGACTGTTTTTAGAATTACTCAAAGGTACCGAATACACGGTAGACGTTGTATTTGATCAAATCGGTAATTTACTTGGATACAATCAAAGAACAAGAATAAAGATGCTCGGCGGAGCCGCGGTGATAACTCAAAACAATTACGATATCGACATAGGGCCTTACTTGAAAACTATATCCGAAAATTTCAAAATCAAAGGGCCAGCCAATTTTCAATTCTTTAAAACCCTTCAAAATGACATCGTCTTCACAGATGCAAATTTACGTTTTGCATCGGGAGGGTTGCCGTTGAGTGTTGCGTCAGGTTTGAACATACCTATTATAACCTTAAAACTTTTGCTGGGAGACAAAATAGAATCGAAAGAGTGCATCCCGGACAAAAAGCCAAGGATTATGTACAGATATTTCGATGAGATATTCGAGGAACAGGAATGATCATATTCGATTTCGATGGGACTTTGATCGATGTCTGGAAAAGATACTACGAAATATTTAAAAAATGGTGGAAATTGGACATAGACATGAAAACATTCAAAAGGCTCAAATGGCAAAACCAAAGCGAGTCGGAAATATTGAAATCTTTGGAAGTGAAATTTGAAAAAGAGGATTTTTCACGTTATAAAATGTTTAAGGACCAGAATTTGGAGGAAAAAGAATTTCTCTCTTTCGACGAATTGATCATAGACCCAAATTACATTCTAAAAATTAAAGAGGATTACATGATACTCACCATGAGAAAAAATGTCGAAAACTTTTTTTGGCAACTTGATAGATTTGGACTGAAGGATCTTTTCAAAGAAAAATCTTTTGCACTGAAACCAGAAGGTATAGACACAAAATTGGAATGGTTAAAAAACGCAAGGGATCTTGATAACGAGATAACCGTTATCGGCGATTCGGAAACAGATCTGAAAATGGTTGAATTATCAAATCAACACACAAAGGTTAATGTTTATCTTGTAAAAACAGGCCTAAGAGAGCCGTACAAAATCATTCAAACTTTTGGTTTAAAGGCCTTTGTCATAGAAAATGTGAATTATTTTTTTAAATCAAATCTTCATTAAAGCATGTTGCTCGACACCGTCGTTTTAGGCAGAATTGTTTTGTTTTCGCCAATCTTAACGTTAGGCATCAGTAAACTCTTCATTCCGACAAAAACACCATCTTCTAATTCGGAATTCTTACAGATATAAACGTCATTTTCTATCTTTACATGTTTTCCAATCGAAACGAAAGATTCTAACGTTGCTTTACCTCCAATTGTTGAGAAACTCCCAATCTTCGATCCTTCACCAATTACCGTCAAATCTCCGACAATAACGTTATCTTCTAAAATTACATCTTTGTATATCACACAATTAGCACCTATCGAAACGTTTTTACCGATCAAAACAGTGCTTTTTGAATCTGGTTTCGAGCCCTTTCCTATGATTACATTGTCAGATACCGATACTCCTTCGTAAATCCTTGTCCCGGAATGAATGACAACGTTATAACCTATTTCAACATCTCTGCAAATCTCGACATCTTCTTCGATAACGACGTTATCTTCTATTTTTACCGATGGATCTATTTTTGAAAATTTACTTGTCCCCATTCAAACACCTCATTTTAAACCAGTTATGTCTTT
>DYLQ01000103.1 GCA_020722015.1 Thermotoga sp.
CAGTTCCAACGCACGTCGTTGGAGATGCCGTAAAGGTTGCAAAGCTCGTTGAAGCAATTAGAGATGGATATGCGGCGGGAATACATCAATATGCCTGTAATTGAATTACAGGCGTTTTAACTCATCTATGAATCGATTCGGATTTTCAGCTGAAAACCTGTAAATTGGACCATTGCCGCCGCCTTTGATGTTCAAAGACTTTGCAAGATCAACGATTTTCCCTTTGTCGTATCCAGGAAAGGATACAACGATGTTATTTGTATTGCTTATTTTGATGATGTATGGGATATCTTGCCTTATTCTCGTCAAGAACGATGCAATAGATTCGTCAAGTTCTAAAATATCGAAGGGTTTTAAATCTTTTGCCATATATTTCGCGATGGTTTCTGATGATTTCTTAAGAGATGAATTTTTTTCTTTTAATTCGTCCATGCACTTTTGTATTCTCATTTTAAGATCTACCCACGACGCATCAAAAATTCTTGCACTTTCGTAAACCATCTTTGATTTCAAATCGTAATCTTTGAGAGCACGCTTGCCTGCAACAAACCATATCCTTACAAAGCCGCCTTTTACCCTTTCCGAGTGTGTTATCTTTATGAGACCTATCTCTCCAGTTGAAGAAACATGAAAGCCACCGCATGCGTTTAAATCGAAAGCACCTATTTTTATAAGTCTTATGCTTCCACTTTTAAGGGCCTTCTCGGAAAGATCCTTTCTGAGATCGTATTTTGACGCTTCATCTGGACTTACAATTATCTCTTCCACGTTAAGATTTGAAAGTACTATTTCGTTTGAAAATGCTTCAACTTTTTCTATGTCAAAAGGTTTATCAAGATCAACGGTGGTATCCTCTTCTCCCATGTGAAAACCGACTGTCTTTGCACCGTACATTTTTTCTATCGCGGCAGAAATTATGTGCTGGGCTGTATGTTGGCGTGCAATCTCGAATCTTCTTTCTTCGTCTATCATGATCTCAACTTCTGAATCTGTTGGAATGGCCCTATCGACTTCAATCAGATCGGAAACGTACAAAACACGTGCTTCTCCTATGTTTCCTCTGTCTCCTATTTGTCCGCCGGCGTTGTCTTCGTAAAACGGATTTGGATCGAGTTCGACATAATGATGATTGTTTTTGTAAATGTAATTCTTAATTTTTGCGGTTTTTAATTCAGGCTTTGTAAAATGCATCCCACGCCTCCATTTAAGAAAAATCCATGGCAACATCTTTGAAATGGTTTATCTTTCCATCTTTGGAAATAGATATGACGTCTATTCTGTATCTTTCAACTCCAAAATCTCCGTAAACTTTTATAAAAGCATTCGCGGTATTTGATATCTTTTCGAATTTGCTTTGATTAACCCTTAGATAAGCGTCATCTGAACCGTATTTCACCTCAACAAAAACAAGGGTCTTTTTATCGAGTGCGATTATATCTATCTCACCGAGTCTTGTCCTGAAGTTACGCTTTAGGACTTTATAACGTTGGGCTTTTAAATACTCAAACGCAATATCCTCTCCGACTTTCCCATCACTTTGCATATATCGATGGAATCAAAACAAGATCACCTTTAAGATGCGGTACAAGCCTTAAAATCTGGGAAAAATCTTGTTGATCTGATTTATCCTCTCTCAAAGTCATGGGATCTTCTATCGGCGTGAAAAGCGGATCATATCCACTTACGTCTACTTCATCCAAAAGTTTCATGTATTCGAGGATCTCATTCATATCGATCTTCATCTTCTCTTTTTCTGAGTCTTTTAACTTTAACTTTGAAAGGTTTTCAAGATGTTCTATAAGTTCATCGGTAATCTCCATGTTTTTCCTCCTTCAATTTTATATAATATCACAAAGGAGATGGTAAGATGAAAGAATTGATGGAACTTTGTCATATTCCAGGCATTTCAGGAAGAGAAGAGAAAGTGCGTGAAAAGATAATGGAGATGACCTCCGGCTACGATCACGAAATTGACAGAGGCTAACCTGCCGCAAGCTGCAGGGTTATCCTTGCAGTTAGGCAGATTTAATATGGC
>DYLQ01000104.1 GCA_020722015.1 Thermotoga sp.
TTTGCCAGTCCACATCTTTTTCATCAACTCCCAAAGTCCTGAAAACTTCGTGAACACCACCGAAACCATGACAAAAGCCCACTACCTTTGTCTTTGTCTGCCTTAGACCGAGTTGTGTTATCTCGAAGACAGGATTCGCAGTCTGAATAAGGTACGCATTCGGACAGACCTTATCAACAGTTCTCGCAATGTCAAGGGAAAGCCTAAGTTGATTGTAATCAGAAATAGGATGATGACTCGAAACCATTTCAAATCGGCCCAAAAATGGTCTTAATGAAGGAAGAACTTGATCTTTAAATTCTTCAGGTGTCAAATTATAATATTCTTTTAAGTAAGGTGCAAGGTTCAAAAAATATGACGATGCTTCCATAACATAAGCTGTTGTCAAATTCATTATATCAGGAAAATTATGTCCCAAAATCATTGTTGTGAGTTTTTCGTTATATACAGCATACTCTGCCGGCGATATATCAAATTGAACATTAGGATGTATTTCGCTGTAAGCTTTTGCCGCCGCTTCTAGACCAGGGTCAACTCCAGGAGTTATTATTGTCAAGCGTATAACTTAACCAAAACTCACTATGAAAGCAAAAACTAGCACTGCTAAAACAATCCACTATACTCTACTCATCTTATAAAACATCCTCGTATAAAATATATTTGCAGACCTTAAAGCCATATCCCATTAACACGTAACTCGTGATCATTGAAAATTTAAATTCCCTTACCATATTCTTAGTGATATCGGCGATAAATCTCACGATAAAAGGGCTTGCTCAGATAGTGAGAGATTCATATCAGGTACCTTTTTGAACACTTTCTAAAAATTGAATCCACTCATTTTCGAATATACAATTCATTGTAGCAATAAACTATTTAATTTGCAAGTAACAAACAGATATGATTTAAGGATTAAATCAAATAAAAAAAGAGATTTTACTCGATAACCATTCACAAACAGATAAATCAGGCAATTTTGACGAAATTCGACAAATTTTGAAATATATGTTCGCCAACTTTTCATTTTTATACTAAGAACTTATCCTTTCATTCTCATCCAGTTATTCTCGGCTTGATCGTGAATCCCCCCGCTCAATAAAAGCCAAATGCGATCCTTGATGATCTCGGGGATGGCGAATGACGATCATTTAAGAATAATTCTAAGATGAATTGTCTTGAGTTAGTCAGATATCGAAGGGCAGTTTATGTTATACTTATTTTTCGAAATGAGATTGAATTTCGGTATAAGTGTTAACCGTCAAATATATGATATAATTTCTTAAAAATAGAGGAGGAGAGCTCTTATGCACGTCGTCAAGGTTGAAAAAGTGGTTGAAATGATATCAGATGGGTCAACGATCATGATAGGAGGCTTTTTGGGTGTGGGTACTCCGCAGATTATCATAGAAGAAATGGTAAAACAGAAAAAATCCAATCTTACAGTGATAGCGAATGATACATCATTCCCAAATAACGGCATAGGCAAACTTATCGTCAACAAGCTTGTAAAAAAACTCATCGTATCTCACATAGGTACGAATCCAGAAACTCAAAAGCAGATGATCGACAAGGTCGTCGATGTTGAACTCGTTCCTCAAGGTACGCTCGTTGAAAGAATAAGAGCTGGCGGCGTTGGTCTTGGCGGTATCCTAACTCCGACTGGAATAGGAACAGTCGTTGCAGAAGGAAAGCAAATTGTTAAAATAAATGACATTGAATATTTGCTTGAATTTCCAATAAAGGCGGATTTTGCCATAATAAAAGCCAAAAAAGCAGATTGCAATGGTAACCTTGTTTATTCTCTTACAGCGAGAAATTTCAATCCTATAATGGCTATGGCTGCAGAAATGGTAATAGCCGAAGTTGATGAGATCTTACCAATCGGCACAATACCGCCGGATGATATTCACACACCGGGTATTTTTGTGGATTACATTGTAAGGGCAAGGTCATAGACCGCCATGGTTAAACCCATGCGGCTTGTAACCGCGCTATGACCAGCCTAAGGCTTGTAA
>DYLQ01000033.1 GCA_020722015.1 Thermotoga sp.
GACACATACTTTCCGGTTCCTCGCAACTTGCCGCAAGCGGCTTACTTTTCGGAGCAATCGTTTTGACGACGGCATATCTGATGACTCACTTTATTTACGGTAAGGCTCTCGATTGATTTTTAAAAGGAGGGCTTTGCCCTCCTTTTTGAATTTCACGTATGTGTTCTATCCATCTTACAAGTGCTGTATTGAATTGCCATTTGCCAAATTTTTCAAGAATTCGATGAGCTTATTTTCTTCATCAGAAAGGTATTTCCCGTGTTTTTTTGATATGTAAAAGTTCCTTTTGAAATTAACATCTTCGATCTTCACAACGCAAAGCAGTCCCATCTTCTTCTCTCTTTTGACTGCTATTTCACTGAAAATCGCAAAACCAAGGTTATTCATGACGGCTATTTTTATCGCCTCGTTGCTCGAGAAGGAAAGGTGAATTTTGGGAGAAAAATCATTTTTGGAGAATTCCTCCTCTATCAATTTTCTCGTACCAGATCCGATTTCTCGAAAGATCAGCGGAACATCTTTCAAATCATCAAGAGAAACAGAATCGCGCGAAGCAAATTCACTTGAAGGATGACATATGAGTTTCAATTCATCGGCGAAGAACTTTTGCGTGTCTATCGTCTTATGGCAAAACGGTGTTTCTATCAAACCAAAAGATACATCTTCGTCTAATACCTTTTTGATCGTTTCCTCTGTATTTTGAATCTCAATGCAGAGATTGGTATATCCGTTCACCTTAAAAAAATCCACAATTATTTCCGGAAAAAGGTAATCTCCTATAACTTTGGTTGCGCCTATTCTTAAGGGCGATTCAACCGATTCATTTATAAATGTGAGTTCTTCCATGGTTTCATCTAACGTTTTGGAAAATTTCTTCAAACTCTTGTAAGCCTTCAGTCCCTTTTCTGTTAAAGTAAGGCCTTTACTTTTCGAGCGTTCAAAAAGTTTGAAGCTCAATTTTTCTTCCATGTTTTTTATGTGCTGTGAAATCGTAGGTTGACTCATGAAAAGATTTTTTGATGCGCCAGTTATGCTACCGGCATTCACTACTTCAAGAAAAATGCTTATTTCGTCTATCGTCAAATATTCTTTCAAATTATCAACCCCCTTTATTGGATTCTCGATGAAAGGATGCACATTCTATTGGCACATCTTCGACATGTCCACATTACATGGAATGTATTTGTTTACATGCTGCAAGACTACATCTTTACTATACCATTCGTGTGTCCTAAATTTTCCAAAATTTTCATTACATCTTCGGCACTTTGTGCGATCTTAACTTCCACAATTCTATTTTCATCGAAATATTTTCCATCAACGAGATCTTTTGCCATCCTTTCAGTCCATCCACCTGTGTTAGCCATTAAAACTATGGGTATTTTCTTTAAATATGCGGCGAACAATTCAAGTGCGGTGCCAGATCTTCCACCTATGCTTATAACCGCATCGGCGTTGTACATCATGAAAACAGAACTTATGGAAGCATCAAATCCCATCTCTATACCAATCGTCAAATAGTCATTGCCTTTCTCATTGCCCGAAAGCATACCAATGACTATACCACCGGCATTTTTAGCGCCGCGCGAAACTGCTTCCATAACACCGCCTGTACCGCCATTTATAAGTACATGGCCGTGTTTTGCTATCTGATAGCCTATATCTTCACATAAATCATTCAACGCAGATTTATCGAGATGTCCTGAATGTCCTATGACGACTATTTTCATCTTTTACTTCTTTTATTTTTGATAAAACATATTTTCGGCCTGCTCTGATTGTTGTTGTGCCCATTTCAAGGCATCTTGAGGACTTTTGTAAGAATTCATGACATCTTCAAAAGCAGTCCCAATGGCGCTATCAAGAGAAGTCCACCAAGGCAAATTTTGGGCGTAAGACATGGCGTTGTCAAGACCGTCTACGATCGCAGAAACGCCGTATTGACTCTGATCAACGTATGTTTTCCATTCTTGCAAATTCGGTACTTCAACGTTTAAAGGAGAATAATTCGTGTGAATAGCCCAATACAATTGAATCTTTGATGAAAGCAAAAATTTTGTGTATTCCCATGCCGCTTGTTGTTCGGCTTTTGAATCGGTGTTGAAGATCAAAAGTAATTCTCCGGCAAGTACAGGGGATATTTTCCCGGCAGGACCTACGGGAATGGTAACCATTTTTATGCCATCTTTTTGTCCTGCTATATCAGACAGATCAAAAGGTAAATTTGCCGCTCCGCCTATTATCATGGCCACAGAAGAAGTTGTGAGTTCATTGTCAAAATATCCTTGTTTTGTGTACGCATAGCCATTTTGGACAAGATCAAGTAGAAAATTCATCGCCTTTAGGTTTGCAGTTGAATCTATCGTTATTTTCCCGTCTCTCATGTACTGGCCGCCTCCGAATTGCCTTGCGATCACCGTGAATATCCATGATTGATCTCTAAATCCAAGCCCATACCTTAAAATTTTACCGTTTTCCTTCACCGTCAAAATTTTCGCATCTTCTGCAAGTTCATCCAAAGTTGTTGGAGGATTAAGTCCTGCTTCTTGAAACATGAGGGGTCTGTAAAAAAGCAAATAAGCTTGTTGGTTGAAAGGCAACCCGTAAATTCTTGAGTTTATCTTTCCTATATCGAGTACAGCCGGGTATATTTCACTCGCTATGTTGTTAAAATCGCTGAATTCATCCATAGGCGTCACGACACCTTTTGAAACAAGAGCAGCAGCCCATGTTGGATATGCTTGAGCCATCGTTGGAAGTGTTTTTGTTTCAGCCGCGGCGAGCAACTTTGAATCGAGATCGGCTCCACTTCCAACGTAAACAAGATTGACGTGCACGGCGGTACTTTGTTCGTTAAACAGTTTTGTTATTTGCTGAAGAGTTGTGCCAAGATTTCCGGACATACCTTCCCAAAAAGTTATTTCTGTTTTTTGTGCAAAAGTAATTGCCGTCAACAAAGAAATGATAAACATAAACATGTAAAAATGCCTCATAAAAAATTTCCTCCTTTTTTCAAAATATGTTCAAGTGAATCTTTTTATATTCGACAAATGCTTTTTCAATAGTATACCTTCAAGTGCGAACCATTAAGGGGGTAACATCGTCATTTGATTCCGGATCTGAAAAAGCCACTGACAAAATATTTCTGAAGGAAAAGAAACGCTATTACCACAGGTATCATGGTAAACGTTGCCGCTGCCATCAATTGATTGAAAATAGCACCGGAATTTATTATGAAATTCTGTAAACCAACTGGCAAAGTTCTCATGTTAGCGGTATCAGTCATTATCAAAACCCAAAGGAATGAATTCCAGCTTCCCAAAAATGTCAGCAATGCTCCTGTTATTATCACAGGCATCGACAGAGGTACGGCTATTGTCCACAAAAATCTCCACGAAGATGCTCCGTCGATCTTTGCCGCATCGTAAAGATCATTCGGAATTGAATTGAAACTCTGCCGCATCAAAAATATGACAAAGGATGTGGCAGACCACGGAATTATCAGAGCATAATAACTATTTATCCATCCGAACGAGTGAATTATCAGGTAATTTGCCACGATCAAAACCTGATACGGTATCATCATAGTTGCTATTATGGCTATGAAGATCTTGTCACGTCCCGGAAAGGTGAGTTTTGAAAATGCAAAGGCCATCATGACATCGAAGATGATGTTCAGAATTGTTGTTGCAAGGGCAACGAAGATGCTGTTAAAATAATAAATTCCAAACGGTGCTGAATTCCAAGCGCTAACGTAATTGTCAAAGAAATTGGTGAGCACCTCCCAGAAGTTATAATTCGCCTTAACAGAAACGTTGTCATTTAAAAACCATACAAAACTCGTATTTTTGAAGGTTATGTAGATCTGATCTCCGGATGTGTAAGCACTTTGGACTATCGATGGTGCTTTGACTATCTTCAATTGATTTGATTTTGGAATAAATGCGAGTTCTATTGGCTGATCAATTTTGGTGCGTTTTTGCCCCTCATAAAATTGATTGAAATCAAGATAAAGTTTTATGTCATTCAAATATTCGGATATCTTCATCTTTGTGCTTGGATTAGTTGTAAGATCTAAAGCGTTTCCAAGAATCTGGCTTATCGCTTTCAATTCTACGTCTGTAAGAGGGCCTATGCCTTTTTTAAAAGAGGTAAGTTGATCTTGAAATGGATTTCCGACTAAATTCAAGAGATTTGATATGAAATTTATTCTTGAAAAAATTGGGTTTGAACCGTAAAGAAAATCATCGTAGAAATTCAATATATATGCTTGTGAGCTGGATGTGTACTGACTCAAGTTCGAAATGGATTGTTCGACATCGTTACTTAATGGCGATATAGAAGATATTTCATTGACGACCTTGTTGAAGTCTGAGGTACTGAAATTCGTGGGGTAAGAGGCAGGGTTCCCGGTATCGTCGATTAAGGAAACAATGAGAGTCCCACGTCTTGGCATCGTGCCTGTTCCGCGGTACCCAGAAGCACCCAAGATATGTATCGCAATTGTATCAGGGCTTGCCAATGTCGTGGTTTGCGTCGTAGACAGAGATCCCAAAAGTGCCTCGAGGGAAAGTGCAGATGGATTGCTACTTTGACCTGCTCTTGTTTTGATTATATCGGCAGTCAAAGTTCTTGAAGGCAAGGCATTTATCGTACCCCAACTTGGAGGATAGCTTAGGACTTCCGAATTGGTTTTAAACGAAGTATCCACCATCCATACAATGGGACCTATTGCGAATATGGCAAGAATTACGGCCGCAACGTAATAAAAAAAGTACACTATCTTCTTTTTTTGCCTTTTCATATATTGTATTCAACTCTCTTTTCAGTGGTCCTAAATTGTATTAAAGTCAAAACCATTATGATTCCAAGCAAGATGTATGCCGCTGCAGACGCAAGACCCATTTGTTGCTCGTTGTAAAAGGTATTGTATATGTAAAACACCATCGTAAGACCGCTGTTTGCGTAAGGACCTGGCATTTGGTTATAAAGCACGTAAACTTGAGTGAAAACCTGAAAAGCGTTTATCAAGGAAACCACCATGACAAAAAATGTTATAGGGCTAAGCAATGGCCATGTGATGTACATGAATTTTTGAAATGAATTTGCTCCTTCTATTTCCGCAGCTTCGTAATATTCCTGATCTATGTTTTGGAGCCCTGACAAAAAGATCAAACCGTAATATCCGAAGTATTCCCAGATGCTCAATATAGCCACCGTTGGCATAGTCAAAGAAGCGCTGTTAAGCCAGTTTATGGGCGATATTCCAAACCACGAAAGTATGAAGTTGAATATGCCGTAATGATAATTGAACAACCATAACCATAACAAACTTACCGCAACTATCGACGCAACGTAGGGGGCAAAAAAAGCTGTCCTGAAAAAGACTTTAAAAAATGGCAAATTTTTCATAAGCAAGCCAGCAGCAAGAGATATACCTATTGTGATTGGCACATCTATTATGACAAAATAGAAGGTATTCCAAATTGACATGATAAATGAGTTGTTTTGAGCTATTTTGAAGAAAAGCGTGTAAAGATCTATATTTCTATTTCCTATGTAATACGCAACTATGTAAAAGCCAAGAATCGAGAGTAGAAAAAGTGTGGTATGTGATTTCAAAAAATCCATCTTTCTAACTGTATAAAAAGTCAGAATTCCAAATAAGACCCACAAAAGCACGATGTAAATATCTCCGCCCCAAAAGGACAAAGATGGATAAATCAACGAAATTGCAAGAATTGGAATTAGGATCAAGGGTATCATATTTTTCAAAAGATGTTTTCCCTTGACTTCTATCCACGAAAAGAGAGTGATAGAAATTACAAAAGCGAATATGAACCTTACAAAAGAATATTCAAAAGCGGTGAAAAACGGGTAAGGAAGTTGACCTGTTTTGAACAGATAAACATAATTCGAAAGACCAACGAAGATGGCATGACCGGTACTTGTTGTTGTGTTGAAAAAACTCAAATAAAATGAATATATAGCCGGCCAGTAAGTAAAGAGTATGAAGATCACAAGGGCAGGTATGAGATAAAGATAACCGATTATGTATTTATTCCTTTTATGCAATTCATCCACCACCAAAAAGGTAGGCCGAAGGCCTACCTATCATTTTGAATTGTAACTTTCGTATGCCTGTTCTGCTTGCTGTTGTGCCCAATCAAGGGCTTGTTGCGGTGTCATCGTCATATGAATGGCATTTTCAAAGGCTGTCCTGATGGCATCTCTTGCGTTTGTCCACCATGGAAGGTTTGGTGCGTAATCCGCAGATTGATCCAAACCAACCATTATGGCTCCCACACCGTTTTGATTTTGAGAAACGAAATTTTTCCAATCCGGAAGATTAGCAACTTGTTCGTTGACGGGAATGTATCCCGTTTGTACCGCCCAATAAAGCTGAATTGCAGGGCTTAAAAGGAATTGTAGATATTTCCATGCAGCCTGCTGCTGTGCCTCCGTTGCTGTGTTGAAAATCGCTACATTTTGGCCATGAAGCATCGGCTTAAATGTCACATTTGAAGGAATCGGAACCATCACAAGACCATCCGATTGACCCGCTATATCGGAAAGATCGTAAGTCAATTCAGCACTTCCGCCCAGTAACATGGCAACGGAAGAGGTTGTAAGTTCATTGTCGAAATAGCCAAATTTAGCATAGGCATAGCCTTCTTTGACAAGATTTACAAGATATGTCAAGGCAGCGACATTTTGAGTTGAATTTATCGTTATCTGACCATTTGGACTTATATAACTACCACCGAATTGATATGCAACGGCCGTGAATTGTCTGTACGTCGTTCTGAACCCTAAGCCATATCTAACCGTTTTACCATTCTGAACAACTGTAAGTAGTTTGGCGTCTTGCGCCATTTCTTGCATTGTCTTTGGATAAGGGAGCCCTGCCTGTTCAAACATTTGTGGCCTCAAAAAAAGATCGAAGATATCTCTGTTGAATGGCAAAGTGTAAATTTTGCCGTTAAATGTACCGGAAACAAGCAACGGTGCATAAATAGAACTTACCATTTGTGTAAAATTAGGAAATTCGTAAAGCGGGGCAAGAAACCCTTTGGAAAAAAGCATGGAAGCCCAAGGCCCTTTCACCTGCGCCATGGTTGGTAAAGCATTTGCAGACATAGCCGTCAAAAGTTTGGAATCAACCTCATTCCCGCTCCCAAGGTAAACCAGGTTAACTTGGATATCCGGATTTTGCTTGTTGAAAAGATCTGTCATCGTTTGAAGTGTTGTCCCAAGTTTTGCTCCCATACCTTCCCAGAACGTTACAACTACAGGTTGAGCGAAGATCGAAGCGGAGAATAAAACGATCATCAAAAGAACAGAAATCAAAATCGTCAACTTTTTCATTCGAGCTACTCCCTTCATTTTCCAAGATATTTATCTTGGGCAAGCACAGATTGCTGTTGTGCCCAATCAAGGGCTTGTTGCGGTGTCATCGTTAAATGCACGGCGTTTTCGACTGCCGTTCGGATGTTGTCTATAACGCTCGGCCACCACGGGAGATTCTCAGAGTAAGAGATTCCATTTGCAAGACCCTCTGCTATCGCCGAAGGATTGTAAGCGGTACTTTGAGCGAACAAATTCCACTGATCAAGGGTTGTAACGGTTTTATTGAGAGGTGAATAATTCGTGTTCATTGCCCAATAAATTTGAACAGCCGGCGTAATCAAAAATTGGATGTATTTCCATGCCGCAGCCTGTTGCTCCGGAGTCGCCGTGTTGAATATCACCAAAGTTTGTCCTCTGAACAAAGGAGCCGTTTGATTGCTTATTCCGACAGGGAACGGAGTCATCTCTAAGCCGTCTTTTTGACCTGCGACATCCGAAAGATCGAATGGAAGATCTGCACCTTCGCCTATTAGCATTGCAACAGAAGAAGTTGTAAGTTCGTTATCGAAGTAGTCGAATTTAGCATAGGCATATCCTTCTTTGACAAGGTTGACAAGGAAGGTAAGAGCCTGAACATTCTCGGGAGAATTTATTATCAAAGATCCTTCCGAAGTTATGTATTTGCCACCGCCAAATTGTCTTGCGACGGCCGTCAAAACGCCGTAGGTTGTTCTGAATCCGAGGCCGTATCTCACAGTCTTTCCGTTTTTAACGACCGTTAAAAGTTTCGCATCGTTCGCAAGATCCTCCATTGTTTTTGGAGGATTTATGCCAGCCTGTTGAAGCATCAAAGGTCTGTAATATAGGACATATATACTCTGGTTGAATGGTAAAGTGTAAATTCTTCCGTTTATTTTGCTCATGTTGATGATGGATGGATAAAGTTGTGATGCGGCCGAAGAAAAGTCAGCAAAGGAATCAACGGGTGTTACAACACCTTGAGCCACAAGTGAACCTGCCCAGGCCGGATATACCTGTGCAATTGTAGGGAGTGTCTTCGCCTGTGCCGCTGCCAGAATTTTGGAATCAAGCTGATCTCCGTTACCGACAAAGACGAGTTTTACCTCGATGTTTGGATTTTCCTTGTTGAAGAGATCCGTTATGGTCTGAAGGGTTGTGCCGAGTTTTGCTTCCATTGCTTCCCAGAAGATGACTTCCGTTTTTTGGGCCAAAGCAACGGAAACGAAACCGAGAATACCGATCAGTAAAATCGCAATAACTCTTTTCACTATACCTACCTCCTTATGAAGAATAAAAAGGAGAAATCATCTCCTTTTTGAATTTTCAGCAATTTCAATTGCCTCATCAGCACTCCATGAATTTTTGATTTCGATCAATTTTCTTTCATCAAGATATTTTCCATCTATTAAGGTACCGGAGATTCTGTCTGTCCAACCGCCTGTTCCCCTCAAAAGTACTATTGGAATTCCGAGTAAATACGCGGAGAAAAGTTCAAGTGCTGTGCCTGCTTTCCCGCCGACACTTATAACGGCATCAACGTTGTACATCATCAAAACGGATCTCATGGATGAATCCATTCCCGTTTTAACCTCAAAAGAAAGGTACTGATTTCCGTTTTCCACCCCTGCAACTATACCTATAACTTCCCCACCGGCATTTTTTGCGGTTCGAGAGACGATTTCCATTATTCCATCTGTCCCTCCGTTGATTAGAATATGCTTCCGTGCAGCTATTTTCTGTCCAAGTTCTTCACATATTCCTCTAAGTTGCTTTACCGGAGCTTCGTCTACTTTGCCAGAATATCCTATAACGGCTATTTTCATTTCCCATCTCCGATTGATCATACAATGCTTTTTTATCTGAACATTAAAGATTATAACACATGTTGGCATCTTGAGTGATTGTTGTTTTTGTGATATACTTCTAAAGTAAACTTAACTGGAGAGATGGCCGAGCGGTCGAAGGCACTTGCCTGCTAAGCAAGCGTGGGATTTTCCCACCGTGGGTTCAAATCCCACTCTCTCCGCCAGTTGTGCCCGTAGCTCAGCTGGATAGAGCGATAGACTGCGGATCTATAGATCGGGAGTTCAAATCTCCCCGGGCACGCCAAGGTGGATATGATGTTAAAGATAAAATTTGAAACTTTAAAACATGAACAGAAAATAAAAATCGATGAAACACTTAATTGGAAGGAAATTGAATTTGAAGGTGGCGTTTATCCTTATTTTGCACCTGTCAAAGTTGATCTGAATGTTGAATTTTCTTTAGGAAAGGTATACGTTCAAGGAAGTGTTAAAACTCAAATAATTCATCCATGTGATAGATGCCTCGAGCCTGTTAAGCTTGATATAAATGGAGATGTTGAGGCTGTTTATGTACCGAACGAGAAGGTCAAGGAAGTAGAAGAAGTTATAGATGAAATTGGAACTTTTTATTACGATCCTTACATGGAATTTTTAGATCTGACAGACAGGGTTGTCGAGGCAATAATACTTGAAATACCCATGAAAGTGTTGTGTAAACCGGATTGTAAAGGACTTTGTCCTCACTGTGGAATCAACTTGAATGAACATCCGGATCATGTGTGCGATCAAGATAACGATAAGACTGAATCTCCATTTTACATCTTAAAAAAGATATCTTTTGAATCGAAAGGAGAATAAAAATGGCTGTACCAAAGAAGAAGCCCTCTCTTACAAGAACCAACAGAAGAAGAGCTGTTTATTACAGGGCTAAAAACGTGGCGGTTACGAAATGTCCTCACTGCGGTGAACCAATGCTTCCACATCATGTTTGCATGAAATGTGGCTATTACGATGGCAAACAGATTCTCGAAGTTAAGGAGTGACCATCTTTGGCGCAAATAGCGCTTGATGCATTCGGAGGAGATAACGCTCCCTATGAAGAAGTAAAGGGGGCGCTTTTGTTCGTTGAGAAAACTAAAAATAAAGTGATACTGGTTGGCGATGAAAAAAAGATAAGCCAACTTATACCGAAGAATTTTTCTGGTCTGGATATCGTAAATGCACCTGAAAGATTTGGTATGAATGAAAAGCCAACTGAAATACTCAGATCACCTGCAACTTCGATGAGCGTTGCTGCACAACTTGTCAAAGATGGAAAGGCAGATGGTTTTGTAAGTGCCGGAAATACAGGAGCTTTACTTGTACTCGGCACATTTGTCCTGGGTAGAATAGAAGGCATTGAAAGGCCAGCAATAGCAACTGTCATGCCATCTAAAGTTGGAGGTACTGTGCTTATAGATGCTGGGGCAAACCTGTCGCTTAAGCCGCAGCAATACGTTCAACTTGCCATAATGGGACTTGCATATGCCAAGGAAATTCTGGGGAAAGATAACCCGAAAGTTGGCTTACTCAACGTAGGCTTAGAAGAGGAAAAAGGAACTGACACCATAAAAGAGGCTTACGATCTTTTGAAAAAGAAAATTGGGAATGCGTTTTATGGTAATGCCGAAGGCAGAGATGTCTTTTATGGGAATGTAGACGTTGTGGTATGCGATGGATTCAGTGGCAATGTCGTTTTGAAAACTTCAGAAGGAGTCGGCCTTTTTATTTCTGATATGCTCAAACAATCGATCAAAAACTCAAGTTTGTTTCAGAAAATAGGGGCACTTATGATGAAAAAGACCTTTCAAAAATTCAAGGAAACTCTCGATTACAGGAAATACGGAGGGGCGTTTTTGCTTGGCGTTAACGGAATAGCGGTTAAAGCACACGGCTCTTCAGATTCCCAAGCCATATTCAACGCATTGAACGTTGCATCTTCTGGGATAGAAAATGGAATCGTTAAGGCAATAAAGGGAAGTGTTTAGCAATGTGTGGAATATATGGATTTATAGGTAATGGAAAAGTAGAAGACCTCATAAATGGTTTGAAAAAACTTGAATATAGAGGATATGATTCTGCGGGAATCGCTTTTTCTCGCAACGGTTCTCTTATCGTAGAGAAAAAAACGGGAAAGGTTGATACACTTTGTTCTGCTATAAATGACACGCTCGAAGAAAAGATAAATGCCGGTATAGCACACACGAGATGGGCAACCCATGGAATGCCAAACGATATCAATGCGCATCCCCAAATGGATTGTGAAAAGAAGATAGCCGTCGTCCATAACGGTATCATTGAAAACTTCGCCGCACTCAGGGAAAAACTCATATCAGAAGGGCATAAATTCATTTCTCAGACCGATACGGAAGTTATAGCGCATCTGATTGAAAAATATTTCAAAGGTGACTTGCTTGAGGCCGTTAGGCTTGCAACACTCGATCTTGATGGCACTTACGCGATAGGTGTAATACATGCCGATGTCAAAGATGAGATAATTTTTGCAAGAAGGAAAAGCCCTCTTGTGATAACAAAGAACGAATATGGTAGTTATTGCGCTTCAGATGTGACTCCTTTGATATCCTTGAGCAGAGATGTTGTGTTTTTGGAAGATAGCCAAATTGCAAGGTTGAAAAAAGGCGCTTTTGAGATATTTGATCTTTCCGGAAAACAAGTTGAAAAGCGTTTTTGCCATATCGATTGGGATGAAAAATCCGCTGAAAAAGGTGGATATAAGCATTTCATGCTTAAAGAAATTCATGAAGAACCTCGCGTTATCTCCGATGCCTTGATGGGTCGTGTGAAGGGAGAAAAGATCTTTCTGAAAGAAATGGAAGATTGGAAAGATCACATAAAAAATCTAAGGAAGATAAACATCATAGCATGTGGAACAAGTTACCATGCTGGTCTAATCTTCAAATACTTTTTTGAGAGTCTCCGGCCTTTTGACGTTGAAGTTGAAGTCTCTTCCGAATTCAGATACAGAAATGTCCTTATAGATGATAGGATGCTCAACGTAGCCATAAGTCAATCCGGAGAAACTGCCGACACCCTTGAAAGCATTAGGCTCGTGAAATCTTTAGGTGGTAGAGTACTGGCGTTGTCAAACGTTGTAGGTTCGACCCTCACAAGAGAGGCTGATAAAACACTTTACATAAATGCCGGTCCAGAAATAAGTGTCGCTTCGACAAAAGCTTACATAGGACAGATGACCGTGTTATACCTTTTAGCACTTTACATTGATTCTGTTATGGGAAAAGAGCATCCCGAAAAAGTAAAAGCACTTTCGAGACTCCCAGAGCTTGTTGACCAATTCATTCTCACGCAAGAAAAGACGATAAAAGATGTAGCCGATAGATACGTAGGATATTCAAATTTCATGTACATAGGAAGAGGCATGAATTATCCGTCTGTACTTGAAGGTGCACTGAAACTCAAAGAGATAAGTTACACGAATGCGGTTGGATATCAGGCAGGTGAACTTAAACATGGACCAATCGCGTTGTTAGATGAAAAATTTCCGGTTATGGCTGTTGCCGTTGATGATGATTTAAAAGGCAAAATGCTTTCCAACATACTTGAAACGAAGGCAAGAAATGCTCATGTGGTTGCGGTTACCAGCGCATCGGATCATGATGTATCAAGTATCGTCAATGACGTTATAAGGGTCCCGGATGTTGAAAATTATCTTTATCCTTTTTTTGTTGGCATTTCGTTTCAACTTTTTGCTTACAACGTTGCCAACAACAGGAATCTTAACATAGACATGCCCAGAAATCTCGCTAAAAGTGTTACAGTCGAATAGGAGGTAAGATTTTTGTCAGTATTAAGGGAAATTTGCGCTGAAATTTCAAAAGAAGAAGATCCGAATCTTGTGATTTTAAAAATGAAAGGGTTGAGTTATTTAACGGATTACTTCATGATAGTAACGGCAAATTCAAGTGTTAACATGAGATCTATAAGGGACAGAGTTCTCGCTGTTTTTAAATCACATAATCACAAGATAATCTTTTACGATAAAAGCGACGATCATGATTGGATGATAGTAGATGCGGGAGATATAGTTGTTCATATTTTTACCAAAAGTGCGAGAGAATTTTATGACATAGAATCTTTGTGGTCTGATACAGAGAGACTTGATGCAAAGGAGGCTGAGAATAGTCTGTAAATACGTGTTAATTGTTGATATTGTCTATAACATATATTATAATGTTATAGAGGTGATGAAATGAAACTATGGAAGTAATCGGTATTGACTTAGGTATCAAAGAACTGGCGGTGTGCAGCAACAGC
>DYLQ01000105.1 GCA_020722015.1 Thermotoga sp.
CATGGCGGTCTATGACCTTCCCATATTTGAAACTTTTTCCCACACGTGCTTTATTTCATTTGATGCTTCACAATCATAAGAAATTACAGGTTTTGCATCTTCCGTGGCTTTCTTGACACATTCATCGTAAGGTATTTTTCCGAGAATTTCAATTTCTTCTGCTTTGCAGTATTCTTCTATTTCTTGAGTTTTAGATGTGTTTATATCGTATTTGTTTACCACCACTCCCATCTTGATCCTAAAGTGTCTTACCGTTTCAACTATGCGTCTGAGATCACGAAGGCCACTCATCGTGGGTTCTGCGACTAAGATCACGTAGTTCGTCGAGGTTATTGAAGAAGTTGCCGGACATCCAATTCCGGGAGCCCCATCTATTATCACCAGAGGTATTTGTTCATCGTAAGCAACTTTGAGTGCCAATTTTCTCACCTCTGCCACGAGATCTCCGCTTGTTTCTTCGCTTGGTCTCAAAATTGCATGAATCATAGGACCATTTTCTGTTTTAGAGAGGTAGTATTCGCCACTCAAAGAGTTGGTAAGTTGCAATGTACCCGCAGGACAGGCTATGGTACACGCACCGCACCCTTCGCAAGCATATTCTGATATGGAATAACGATCTTTTTCGAATTTTATGGCATCGAATCTGCAAACTTGTGCGCATACGCCGCACATCACGCATCTGTCTTGATCTAAAACGGCTTTTTTTGATCCAAAATAATCATGTTTCTCGATTATCTCAGGTTTCAATATTATGTGAAGGTTGGGAGCATCCACATCACAATCTGCCATGACCCTTCGATGGGTAAGATATGAAAAGGAAGCCGACAACGTGGTTTTCCCAGTTCCGCCTTTTCCGCTTACAACGGCAATTTGGAAGACTAACATTTTTTTATCACTTCGATCCTTTGAAACAGATCTATAAATTTTTGGGCGTAATTTTGCGTTTTGGAAATTAAAAATCCGTTTGAATAATCCCGAGCAATATTGATGTCGTAAGGTATCGTCATAAGAAGTGGTATGTCCTCTTTTTCGAGATATTCTTCGATCTTTTTGTAACTTCCGTCGTATCTGTTCAGTACAACTCCGATCGGAATATCGAATTCTCTTGTCGCATCTATGGCAAGTTTCAGATCGTGAAGTCCGAATGGCGTAGGTTCCGTTACAAGTAAAGCAAAATCTGTGCCGTTAATGGTTTCTATGACGGGACAAGAAGTGCCCGGAGGAGAATCAAGTATGACGATATCGACATTCGGATCGATGTGCTTTTTCAATTGCCTTATTATCCTGACAGGCGATGGTTCCCCTATGTTCATGATGCCTTCGCCGAAAATGATTCCCTCTTCTGTTATTCCCAGTTTTATAGTCCCTATATCCTTTGGCTTTTCTGAGATAGCCTTCACCGGGCAAACCATTGAACACACACCGCATCCATGGCAGAGATTATCGAAGATCATTATGTACTTTGAAGAAACCGTAATCGCGGAAAATTCACAGGCTTTTGCGCACTCTTGGCAATGTGTACAGAGATTTCTGTCTACGACAGGCAAAAGAATTTGCACACTTTCTTCATAATCGTACTTTACGTCGAAAAAGATGTGCGAATTCGGTTCTTCCGCATCCGTGTCAAGCAATTGTATCGTTTTCCCTGAAGTATGCAAAGCATATGCCAGGTTCGTTGCCACCGTTGTCTTTCCCGTTCCGCCTTTTCCGGAAAGGACCGCAATTTTCATGAAATATTAGGCAATGGATACTCCTCTTTTCAAAGAGAGAAAATCGCCTTTCCTCCTTTCGATTAGTAAACTCTTTGCTCGTTCTAACAATCGTAATTTCTTGGCATTTGCCGAAGCATGTATCTTCGTACCATCTAACAGACGCAAATCAAAATATCCGCTTGTGCGAAGACCGTAGATGAAACACTCCTTGCCTTCTGTAACGACCTATTCTGCCGTCTGACAAATTTACCAAAGCATACCGTTCCACTTC
>DYLQ01000106.1 GCA_020722015.1 Thermotoga sp.
TCTCCCACTTACATGAACAGATTTCCTCACGAATTCAGTGGAGGACAAAGGCAAAGGATAGGTATTGCGCGTGCTCTCATTTTAAATCCTGAACTTATAGTAGCAGACGAAGCGGTGTCAGCTTTAGATGCATCGGTTCAGGCACAGGTGCTTAACTTACTTGACGATTTACAGCATGAGTTTCATCTTACGTATTTGTTCATAGCACACAATTTAAGCGTGGTAAGGCATGTAAGCGACAGAGTCGTTGTGATGTATCTTGGCAAGGTTGTTGAGATTGCCGACAAGCACGAGATATTTTCCGATCCTCTTCACCCATACACAAGGGCTTTGCTTTCTGCCAATCCGATACCAGATCCTACGGTAAAGAGGAAGGACAGGATAATACTTCAAGGGGATGTTCCGAGTCCTGCGAATCCACCGACAGGATGCAGATTTCACACAAGGTGTTGGCTTGCCCAGCCCATATGTGCTCAAGAAGAGCCGAAGCTTGAAGAGGTATCTCCAAGGCATTTTGTTGCATGCCATTTCTGGAAAACAGTGCAAGAACAAAACAAATAAAAGAAAAGGTTTTTCGATACGTCATTGGTCATTTGCCAATTGATTGATTTTGTTTGCCATTTCTAAAATGCTTTCTTTTGTAAATTGTCTTTTTGTTTTTGCGTTTATGATACCTACAAGATCTTCTATTTTAAGGTTTTTATAGGCAAAAGCGCACATTCCAAAAGAATCGAGTATAGTCTTGATCGGATCATCGATGCGCTTTTGTTTTTTGTCTTCTTTACAATTCTCAAATTTCTTCCCATGAGATATTTCTTCTAAAAATACTTTTACGTCGTTTACAAGAGAAGATCTTGATCCCAAATTGCATCTTGGCACTTTGCCGGCAGAAACAGAATCAATTCCGAGATCATCACAAAGATCGACTAAATCTTGAACTTCTTCTTTTTCTGTAATGCCACAATCTTCGATGAAACTACGGCCTGCTTCTTCCCAGTGGGGCGCATTCGTAAAAAAGTTGTACTTTCCGCATTTAACGGGACAAGTGGTACAAGGATCATCTATTTTTTGATTCGAATTTAAAATTATAGCCTTAAGATTTTTCCATCCCATGACAGCACCAATACCGTTTTTACTTGCCAAAATGTGCTTATCGAAAACAACAGATGCAAATGAAAGAAGATTTTCACCCGCAGGACCTATGCATGCCACACTTGATCTTGTATCGTAAAATTCATCACATTCGGATGTCATCAAGCCTGAAAATTCAGAAGCATCGACTATCTCGCAACGATCATTTTTTACAAGCAAGTAAGAATTGTTCCGTGCTTGACCGGTTACAATCATGGCATCGTAACCAACGAGTTTAAGGGCGATTCCAAAAAGCCCACCAACCGAGCTTACACCTTTTTCACCGTTTATGCCAAAAGTTGCTATCGAAAAACGTCCTTCGTTTGAAATGTCTTTGTCTCCCACGAAAGGTCCCGCAGAAAATACGATCTCATTTTTCGAAGAAAAAGGATCAGCACTTTTTAAGTCATCCGAAAGCAATTTCAGGGCAAGACCTTTTCCTCCTATGAAATTCATGATATCGGTATCTTTTTCTTTTAATTCCGTAATTTTTCCATCTGAAAGATCGATTTTCAAAATCTTTCCGTTATAGTTCATAATGCCTCCTTCATGATATGATCATACCAGAAAGGAAGTGATACGGTGAAGATAAATGATGAGGAAGCACTCGAAAATATAAAGAGATCAATTCAAAGTAAAGCAAAACGTAAACATACAATGTACATATGTGCTGGCGGAGGGTGCATATCGGCAGGAGAAATCTCCGTCAAGGATGCACTTGAAAATGAAATTGAAAAACACGAATTAAAAGCAGATGTTGAAATAGTTCAAACCGGATGTATGTCTTCTTGCAGTTTAGGGCCATTGATGGTGATATATCCGGAAGGCGTGTTTT
>DYLQ01000107.1 GCA_020722015.1 Thermotoga sp.
CAACGAATATGTATTCGCAGGGTGGGGGGCTCTGGGACAGCACCGAATCAATTGTCCTCTTGAGTGTCCTGGCGGAGTCCATCGTCGCAGTAATGACGGAATAGTTCATCGCCTGTTGATTATTCTTCTTTAAATTTACAGGCACTATAGGTTATTGGGATCATATTATTTGGTATTAAAATGGGGTCTTTATCCTCGCTGTAATTTATAGAGGATGCATCTTTTTGTGAAAGGTAATAATTTTTTGGAAAAACCTGAGTCAATCCCATGATTGTATGAGAAAGGTTGTAATGTGAAATCAATGTCTCTTTGGTGGATTTGACATTTTCCCATCGTTTGTCTGCGAATTTAATGAAAGCATCATTTGCGAAAATCAAAGAAGGAACTTCTATCTCCCAATATGTTATGTTGCCACTGCCATGTAAGGAATTTAGGTTTTCACCATGGTCTGAAACAAACCATGCGCAAGATGCCTTTGGCGATCGCTGGATCGTATTGAACAACGCGCTCAAAAAATCATCGGTCAAGTGTATGCTGTCTTCATAACTTCCTCCTTGGACATTCAGTGAAGAGAAATGGCTTCCTTTTGTGTGAACCACGATAAATAGTCTTCCTGGAGAATCCAATATTCCTTCTATTTTCGGCAACATGTCAGTATCTCTATTTCCCAGAAAGTCGAGAATTTCATCTGCCACCCCCATATATTCATCAACGTAGCCACACGTTTGGGATCTCAAAAGAATCACATGAAAACCGGAGGAACGCAAAAGCAACAGCAGGTTTGGTTTCTCAAAACAGTTAAATATCCCCAAATAGCATGACGGATTTAACATTGTCAAGACAGTGGGCACAGTCGAATGTGAATTAGAGATATAGTTTTTCTGAATGATACAACGATTCGGGAATAGTTTTGTGATTTCATCCATCCGTGGAGAAAAACTTGTCGAATGAGAAGATTCGTCATGCTTCTGAGTAAATCCAAAACATGATTTTCTTGCAGATTCTCCAATTATCAATATGAAATTAATATCTGTTTTACCATCTAAGATATCCCCATCAAAAATATATTTTAGATTTCGATACGCTGGTGCTTTCCTGAAAAAATTCCAATTGACTATTGTATCTGATAAAAGCGCAAAAGGGTATGATGACAATATCTCTCTAGTATCAACAATGAAAAACGGAAGCAAAGAGAGGAAAAGGGGTATCGCAAAAAATTTCTTCTTAAAGGCAATGGAAGGATTTTTTGCTTCGATTGTTGAAAGTTTATGGAAAAAAAACAATACTAATCCTATGACTACCGTAAAAATACCGATATACAACACAAAAACTATGATATTATCAAGAATAAAGGCGAAGACTTCATTGAAATTTGTGTTTATTAAGGAAATATAATCAAATGCACCAGGCATCCTGCCTAATAGAATCATGACGAATATAATAAGTGTCGCTATTATCACCAACGGCAAAAATATCTTCAATTTCATCTCAAATACAACGATAAAAGAATGGAGCGCAACCGTCAACAAGAGTGAAACAATGAGACAAATAAATCTGCCATAAATAAAGAACTGGAAAAATCCAGGGAGAAAGACGAGCAATGATACTACTGCCGCTTTTACGACAAAAATCAAATCATAGCTTCTTCTCTTGTAATCCATCTGTTGCTTCTTATTCCAAGGGCATTTATTGTCGCATTATTTTTTTTGCAATACATACAAGTTGTGGCAACAAGGAATGTTCGGCATGCCTGTGAGCGATGTTGCGCATTGCCAATTGCGCTTCGTCCCTGTTCATGTTGGTATCCTCAACAATTTGTAAATTCACCAGCATCATGCGAATTTCACAAGGATCGCCTGTAACTCCAGACTCGATCGTCAGCTTCACACCGTGCGATGCGAAATCAATCGAAGCGATGATGTCCAAGG
>DYLQ01000108.1 GCA_020722015.1 Thermotoga sp.
GTTCTGCAAAAGCCAACCCACCGTACTTGTGTATTTCTTCGGTCAGATAACTTAGTCCTGGGACAAAAGTTTCATTGTCAAGCCTTGGCTGAGTTGCCCCTTCCATTGTGGCTGGATAATCAATGCATGCATTCTCAATCGTTACGATGGCAGCCCCACCTTTTGCTCTTCTCGCGTAATGGTATACGAATCTATCCGTTACCTCTCCGCTTACGCTTGCAAGGTTTGTCGAAATTGGTGGGAAGATTATTCTGTTTTTCAGCGTTAAATTTCCAATTCTTATGGGGGAAAAAAGTTTTTCAAAATTCATATTGTGATTCCTCCTTATTGAATCAAAATAATAAGCATATGACCATAAGTATTTTAACACCATAAGCATATATCAGTCAATTTTAAGGAAGTTCTCTGACTTTATACCCCTATTGTGTCGCATAACAAAAATTATTCTTCTAATCTATATATGAATTCTGTCAATATCAGAATAGAGTTTTTAAAGTTGACAATTTTCATGTGGCATTTTAAAAATATTATTTGTACCTTAATCGTTAAGAAATAAAAGTATTTTAGAATGTATTATGAGCATAGGTTCAAAATGTTGGGAGGTCTAAAATGAAAATATTCAAAATGAAAACTGACGGATCTGAAGAACAACTTGAAAAACTTTTTGATTACACGGCCAAATACAGCACAACTTACAATACACTGAAAGATTCCGTTGAAATCGTAGGAAAAATAGAAAGAATTGAAAATGATTTAGAGAAAGAGGATGATTCGGTTGTTTGAAAAATTTGCCAATCACATAAAAAAATATCTTATCGTATATTCGATCGTAGCATTGGCAATAGGTTGGGGATTGGGAGTGATGTATGCACCAACTGCTAAAGCCAACACAACGTTATTCAAAAATCTTGTAACTGTTTTTGTCTTCTTCATGATATATCCAATGATGGTTAATCTTGATTTGAAAGAAATACCAAAGGTTATCAAAAAGCCAAAAGCAGTTGGTCTTAGTTTGATATACAATTACGCTCTTACTCCTCTTATAGCATTTGTACTTTCATACCTTTTCTTGCATAATGTTATGCTTTCGTTAGGGTTCATGTTGGTGATGCTTATGCCTGTCGGTTCTTCAAGCGTTGGATACACGGGCATCGTAAAGGGAAGTGTTGAAACGGCGACGATAGCACAAACCATAAGTTTTCTACTGATTCCGGCTTTAACACCGCTTTATCTTTCTTTCATGACAAGAAACGTTGCCATTCCGATGATGCTTATCTTGCAAAGTATTCTTCTGCTGATAATTCTTCCGATGATCTTGGGAATATTGACAAGATTTGTGGTGGTGAAATTCATGGGAAGAAAAGGCTTAAAAAAGATAAACTCACTTCTTTCCGCGAGCACAATGCTTTTCATGTTTGGAGTTATAGGCCTTATATTTTTCATGAAAGGTGAGTTGCTTGTTCAAAAATGGCCTATTCTTATAAGCCTATCCTTAGTAACACTTTTGTACCTTGGAATAATGCTTCCGTTGGTAACTTTCGTCGATAAAAAGGCCGGCTTGTCTTACGAAGATCACATGGGTATAGCTTTCCTCAGCACGAGTAAAAACAACAGTACGGCAGTTGCAATAGCCACAATGGCATTCGATCCTTTAGTTGCTATTCCGGCAGCAGTTTTACCCATTTTCCAAATGATAATACTTGTTGCCTACATACACCTTGAGAAACCAATTCGAAGGTATTTCAAGAAACAAAAAACTGAAACATTACAACTGAACGCTGAAGAATTGGATGTTAAAGAAGATGATTGATCGGATCATTCTTCTTTTCGGCTCCATAGATGTTAAAATAATCATGTTGCATTATACTTAATCAACTTTAAAAATGAAGTCATTTGACTTCAGCAATTACCTTTCGGTGTCTG
>DYLQ01000109.1 GCA_020722015.1 Thermotoga sp.
TATGACACCTTTATCATTTATCTTTTTAATACCTGTTCTGCCTCTTTTAGGGGCGTTTTTAAATGGTGTTATCGGGTACAGATTTGAAGAGCATAGCAAGAGGAAGGTTATAAACTTTATTGCCCTTTCATCGACTTTTCTTTCGCTTCTTATTGCACTATGGAACATTTCCTATTTAATGACATTTCCGTTTGAGAATCCGCCTCAGCTTCCCCCTTCCATTTCGGTTGATGCTGAACACCACGCTTTAAGTTACAATCTTGGAGAGTGGATAAACGGGGGGTCATTTACGACTCCATCTGGAAACGATGGTGTATTCAATGTTTCGTGGCTTTTTGTTCTTGACCCTCTTTCTGCGGTTATGCTTTTTGTTGTTGCATTTGTTGGTTTTTTAATTCATATTTATTCAGTTGGATATATGTCCCACGACAGTGGCTACTTCAGGTATTTTTCCTATCTTAATCTTTTTATGGCGATGATGCTGACGCTGGTGCTTGGTGGAAATTATCTGATGATGTTTGTTGGCTGGGAGGGAGTGGGGCTTTGCTCATATCTTCTGATAGGTTTTTACTACAGCAAGGACTACTGTGCTGATGCCGGAAAAAAGGCTTTTTTGACAAACAGAGTGGGAGATATGGGTTTTGCAGCGGGGCTTATTCTTATACTCTACTATTTCGGGACGCTCGATATAGCAAAGGTTAATGAGATTGCGGTTTCAGGTGACCACAACATACCGTCATACATAATAACAGCAGCGGGGCTTTTGTTATTTGTTGGGGCAACGGGGAAGAGTGCGCAGATACCTCTATATGTATGGCTTCCTGACGCTATGGCTGGACCCACACCAGTTTCTGCGTTGATTCACGCAGCGACGATGGTAACATCAGGAGTATATCTTATTGCAAGGTCAAACGGTCTTTACTCTATGAGTCCAACCGCTCTCGGGGTTGTGGCGGGAGTTGGGGCTCTTACTGCGCTATTTGCTGCCTCAATAGGGCTTGTCCAGAACGACATAAAGAAGGTTCTTGCCTACTCAACGGTTTCGCAACTTGGCTATATGTTTTTGGGTGTTGGTGTGGGTGCTTATGCGGCTGGAATTTTCCACCTTTACACACACGCATTTTTCAAAGCGCTTCTGTTTTTGGGTTCTGGAGCAGTAATCCACGCTCTTTCTGGAGAACAGGATATAAGGAAGATGGGACAGTTGTTCAACAAGATTCCGCATACCGCAAAGACATTTATGATTGGGTGTATAACGATTGCTGGAATTCCTCCCCTTGCTGGCTTTTTCTCGAAAGATGAGATTCTCTGGCAGGCTCTTGTTTCGGATAAAGGAGTTGGCAAATTTTCTCCGTTTTATGCGCAACTTCTCTTCTTTCTGGGAGTAATAACGGCTATGATGACCGCATTTTATATGTTCAGACTTTTCTACTTGACATTTTTCAATTCAGACAGGGTGGAAGAACATGCAAAAGAACACCTTCATGAAAGCCCGAAAGTGATGACCACACCACTATGGATACTTGCGGCAGGATCGATAGTTGCAGGATATGTTGGTCTTCCAAAACTGTGGTTTGGAGAGAAAGTGAATTTGTGGGAGAACTTTCTTAGATCAACCCTTTACAAAGAGGTTGAAGAGGGACATTTTTCACACGCTCTTGAATGGGGAGCAATGGTGCTTTCAATAGTGGTGGCGCTGATTGGAATGTTTATTGCAGCGAAGCTTTACAGGGAAGAAAAAGAGACTCCAAAAATTGTTGCAGAAAAAGTCAAACCACTCTACACTCTTCTTTTAAACAAATATTATGTTGATGAGATTTACCACCTTATCGCAATAAAGCCACTAATAAAAATATCAGAAGCCTTTTCCTGGTTTGATAAGTGGATTGTTGACGGTGTGGTGAA
>DYLQ01000110.1 GCA_020722015.1 Thermotoga sp.
TCATATTCCATCTGCCCGAATTCGAGATGCATCTTCTGTTCCCTGTTTGTCGTGCCCCACGGGCTTTCTCTCGGCGCATCAAGGACTTCCTTTGGATACACAAGTTCTATAGTTCTTTTCTGAAACTTGACTGCGTCGCAGCCGCAGTCCTTCGCCATGTCAATCAACTTCTTGGCAATCTCAATATCACCATTGTGATTGATACCAATCTCTGCGATGATGAAAATTCCTTCTTTCTTGTAGCATGAGCCTTCCATATATCACTCCTGTTTTTAAATTTTCCTCATTCTGTTACAGCCCACAAGGTGTCCGAATATCCCGACTGAACAAGAAATCTCGCATAGGAATCCTTCAATTTCTCTGAAAACTTACCATAATATCCCTGTCCTCCAGGACGCCTGGTCTGTAGCCATCTCATATGCTTGCTCAAGTCATATCTTTGAATTCCTCTTACTTTCGAATCGAATCCGGCCATGCGCAATGTTTTCTTAAGAGCCTTAGCCGAAAAATAGAGAAGGTGAGGCTTGCAGTAGTTGAAATCCTTGAATTCGGGGAGCTCGTATAGCTTATTTAGGGCATCGTCATGATTTGGAACTTCAATGAAGAGTCTGCCACCCTTGCTGAGATAGTTCTTGAGATACATAAGGAAATCAACCGGAGAATGAATATGTTCCAAGACATGGAGCATTATGATTGAGTCGAATTTCTTACCCTTAAATCTATTAATGTCATCCACACAATCCGGTTTTTTCCTCCTCATCCACTCGACTGACTTCCCATTAAGTTCCACTCCATAGGCCTTTTTCACCTTTGCCCGAATGCAGTGGAGGAATGCCCCGCTCCCTGAACCTATTTCCAGGATTTCCGACTTTCTGCCAAGTTCCCTTGCCACCCTTTCAGCCCTTATTCTGGCTTCGGGCAAGTCTATCTTGAATCTTTCCTCAACATCCGGATCTCCGTCCTCCTTGTGATAGACATCCTCTTCCTCATAATATTTCCTCATTTCATCTTCTGCGGGGAATGGGTTCAGGAAAGCCAAACCGCAGGAAGAACAGTAATACACCTCCAGTTCAGAGGCATGCCTTACACCCTTATGCAGGAACTTAGATTGCTTTCCGCACAGCCTACATTTTACTTTATTCATGTTTATTCTTTGAACCTATATATAATTGTCATATCTTATTTCTTTCTGAATATTCCACCAATCCCACTTGACTGCGCGGCTGCAGAATACCGCTTCCTTGCCGTCTTCAGTTACAAGGACGCGGTTGTTGGTCATTAAATATATATTTTACGTTCGTAAAATCTATATATGCAACTTCGTTGCTGTTATCGTTAGAATCCCCAGAATCAGCATAATTGCGATGTGCTATCATGTTAATTGCAATCTCGCGTATGGTACTGCCAGTGTTCCTCGCGTTGCGGATCAACTTCAAATGAAATATTCTTTCAAATATAAAAAACAAAGAAGACACTAATGGGAATCATGTCCTTCTTACTTTTCGTATTTACTGATAATTTCAGTATACAGTTTATCATCTATTCTGAATCCGCATATTTTCCTTAGATCATCCATCGTATCTTTCAAGGGTAATTTCTTATCTTGTTGCTTCGCACGACACAATACACCTAAAACTCCTGTAACTTTTAAGCCCAAATCTTTTGCAACAGATCTGGCATCTTTCTCATCAAGTAGGACAAGCGATGCTCCAACTTGAAGGGAAAGTGATATTGCTGCGGATTCGCCTTCATCCAGATAACGCCGCAAAGCTTTAGATAGATTATGATTCTCCACTGTAGGCTCATATCAAAAACTCCTTGTTTATCATATTCTTCTTCAATACTTACGTAAAAAATATCACAAAATGTGAAGGATTCAATTCGATCATCAAATATTTTG
>DYLQ01000111.1 GCA_020722015.1 Thermotoga sp.
ATTCACTTGTGCTCATTTTCCAAAATCAATCTTCAAAAATCAACCTGGGTAGAGACAGTAAATCGATTCAGCAAAGGGATTGCAGAAATGCAATCTTGCCAAACAGGGATAAGCAGGTCTTCCGAAACGGCCTCCGGGACTGGCCGGAAGCGGTACGGAAAGGAATCGTACCCTTCGTCATTCCCGGACACCTGAACGGCTTCGCGAGAAATGACAACATCCGGATATCCCCAAGTAGGAGATAGGGCTTCTCCAAGAAAGTAAACATCATCCCCAGAGAAAAACTCGTTAAGGGCTGACTTGGGCGCTGCGAAAAACGCCCAGGATCGCCCGTTTCTTGACACATTGAAGAGAAACCCGCAATTCGCGAGCTTCTCTTTCGCCCTCGAAAAAAAATCAAGGATTTCTGGAGAAGAAAGAACGGACGTCGAACTAGAAGTAACTTCAACAGAAGTCATGTTATCCTCCTATTTTTCTTCTTCTTTAAGAGAAGGAATAGAAAGTCTGTAAGTATTCAATTTCGGAATCAGGGATAAGCAATTATCCCACTCCGAAACCAAAACGCTTTCGGAAATATCCCCATAAATGGGGCGAAAACGGTAAGGGACAATGGAGACACAAGAATCTCCAGCCGCGCGGACTCCATTGCGCGAACGCGAAATGGTAATATTGGGGAAGCCCCAACAAACAGATAGATGTTCCCCGAGGAAAGAAATCTCTTCCTCAGCAAAGAATAGCTCAAGTTCAGAAGTGGGGACAGCAATAAATCTCCAGACCTTGTCGTTGCGAACGATCCGGAACTCGAACGGATTGGTACCCCGTTCCCTCATTTCGAAGAAAAAGCTGATAGCCTTCTCCGAATCCAGAAGGAGAGCTGATGAAGAAGTGAAATCGATGGAAATCATAAGGATCCTCCTTTGCCGGTCACGCCGGCAGACAAAAAAATTTGATGTCCTAATTGTACAAAAAAAAGAAGAAAAAAACTTTACAAAAAAGAAAGGGAACTTTACAAAAACGCAAGCTCGGCCGCGCCGCGCGCACGCGAACGCGGCGCGGCCGAGAAAAACACATCAATTCCCATTTTTAAAAACCAACAATAGGAGTCCAGAAAAGAGAATCGTAAACAGAATCAAATTCAGTAGGGTCTCGGGGAATAGACAAGAGATCCAGCTCAAACTCCTGAGAAAATGAAAGAATTGGTTTATAACGACCAGAAACCCGCTCAGAAACAATGCGGCGACGGCCATAATCCAAAATTCGACCAATAGAGCCAGGGGAAAAATGCTCAAGGAGAGCAATAGAAACAGAAGCAGAACGAAAAAGCCAATTCTCAAGGCTCGAAAGAGTCGACCTAGGGGCAGACGGAATTAGATGATCAGGGATATAAGGAAGAGAAAGCCAGCGCTCGTATCGCTCGTCAAGACGATATCGAGCATTGCGACAAGAAGGATCAGGAAGAATAGAAAAATGCCGGCGAATTAGAGCCTTTCCCTGCTCAGCCGAAGCTGAAAGAGAAAGATTTAGGCCGGCAAAAGAAAGAAAAAATGCTTGAGCATCATCGTGGCGCAACTCAATCTCGCACCGATTGAATCCGCGACGATCATAAATCCGAATCAGACGATTTGACCCTCGGCGACCGATGACAAAAGTCTGATGAAATCCAGAATCATCAGATTCCCAATGATATTGAAATATCCGGGAAAGAGAAGAGATCCGGCCAGCGAAATAAAGCTTCTCCATTTCCCCCGGAGAAATAGGAAAATCGTCAAAGGCAATATCAATGCGCGTAA
>DYLQ01000112.1 GCA_020722015.1 Thermotoga sp.
TAGATTACTATATTGCAAAAGTCGGGTTCGACCAGTAATTTGGGGAATATGGTCACTTCAATCGGATTTTAATAGGTAAACAAGAGTAATTTTCAAACGCAGAAAATCATTGAGGTGACCAATGAAATTAAGCAAGACCCAAAAGAGAGCGGTAGAAAAAAGAGAACAGATCAAAAACAAGATCATCATTGCGGTGGATCCTAGTTCTAAAAAGCATCAAATTGAGATTCTATCTCCAGACGTCGTACCCATCATGCGGTCGTTTACGATATTCAACTCAGGAGAAGGTTTCAAAAGGCTTGAAAGGAAACTTCAAGGCGTTAAGAAGGATTATCCTTCTATCGAGATGGTTTTTGCCATTGAACCTTCAAGTCATTATTGGCTCAATTTGCTTTTCTTTTTTAAAAAGCGTGGGTATATCTTTTACCTTGTTCCTGGTTTATTCGTCAAAAGATCGCGGGAAATAGAAGACCATACTTCACGTCAAGATGATCCAAAAGATGCTCATATAATCGGTGAATTAGCAGCACGGGGCAAATACAGTCAAGAAAATCAACCGCAAGGTGTTTTTGCTGAGTTGCGTAATTTAAGTGACGCTTGGCTTGAGATTTCACAAGAGATGGTCACTCATCGCTTAAGGATGAGAGCCATTCTAGATAAATATTTTCCCGAATTCTTAAAGCTGTTCTCTGATTTCCTCGGCGCTACGGCACGGTTTTTATTATCAAAATGCCCGTTTCCTGTCGACATACTTCAAGAGGACATGCAACAGTTAAATCAAGAAGCTCTACGAATTAGCCGTTCCATAATTGACAGCCAAATAATTTCAGAGCTTAGAACTGTCGCAATAGTAAGCGTCGGTATCGAGGAAGGTATCGCCACGGCACGGTTTAAATTAAATCAATATTTAGAAAAGTATGAACTTGGTAAAAAACAGCAAAAGCAGATTCTTATACAAATAAGGACGTATTTAAAAAAGGTCGAATATACTCCCTATCTATTAAGTTTGCCTGGCGTAGGGTATGTATCCATTGCCATGCTATTGGGCCAAACAGGAGATTTGTTAAAATATCATTCTGTAGCCGATATAATGAGCTACGCTGGCTTAGACTTAATTTACAATGATTCTGGCAACAAGAAAGGCTCTCGCAGAGTTTCTAAAAGAGGACGGCCGAAGCTCCGGTTAATCCTTTTTAGAGTAACCCTTGGTTTTGTAAGACATGATAATATTGCCAGACGTAAATATTTAAGACAACGCTTAACAGATAGACCAGCGACCCAAGCAATAGTATCATCTATTTCGTTCTTTGTCAGAGTTATGTTTTCGGTGGTGAAGGAAAGACGTGCCTACATCGGGCTCGATGCTTCGGATCCACTGGTACAAGAAATTCGCGAGCTTGAAGTGCAATTCAAAAAGAAGCATAAGAAAGCAGCATAAAAGCTCAAAACCAATGTACCCATTTAAAAAGTAACCTAAATGATTTTAAATTGGCAGGTGGGGTGAACTGGTCAGACACTTAGGGGGTTCCTTGTGAACCGGCCCTTTTATTTAGATCGTTCACTCTGCCTGTCCTATGAATTTGATGAGGTAATTTAGGGTCTTGAGTCTGGTGAGCATGAATGAACTTTCAACTCACTTCATAAATCTCAAGATGCCCCTTATGACGAGCAAGTTTGAGTTATAGGACGTTTCAAAAGGCAGATTCCACCCTTCCCCATAAACGATGATTGACGGTGATCGCCAACGCAAAGAATTTAGG
>DYLQ01000034.1 GCA_020722015.1 Thermotoga sp.
CAACAAAAGAGGTGCTGTCCTCTACTGCCGTTAAAACGGCATAGCTTCCAGCACTGATTTTGAGGTGAATGCCGAGGCGTGTTTTTATTATGCATCCCCAGCCTGTCAGAATTTTTTGTACCTGTTCGGTTGTTTCCCTTCTGTTCTCTATAAGTACTGCCATCACAGTTTTCACATCATTTGACATCTTTTAACCTCCTTTGCCTTATAAGTGAATTATATCACAATTATTGCACTCATGTGTTGTCGTAATCATGGCGATCTCACCATTATTTATTTCTTTAAAGTTAATTTTAAAATAAGAATTAATACAAAAGATTGACAATATGATTCTTATGGTATAAAATTGATACAAAATATTCTAAAAGGGAGGTATTTGAATGAGAAAAGCGTACTTCATTTTGTTGATGGCATTGGTGGTCTTTTCTACTTTGTCTTTCTCCGAGGGGGTTGTGAAGATCGGTGTTGCTCTACCTATGACCGGTAATATCGCTTCTTTTGGAGAGATGGTTTATCAGGGAATAGAACTTGCAAACAAGATGTTTCCAGACGTGCTTGGTATGAAGGTCGAGCTAATCCTTGCCGATAACAGATCGGATAAGACTGAAGCGGCGAATGTCGTGAGTAGACTCATAAATCTTAACGGCGTTGTGGGGATTTTGGGAGAGGTTGCCAGTTCAAATACCCTTGCCGGCGGGGCTATTGCCGAGAAGGCACGAGTACCGTTGTTGTCACCGGCTTCCACAAATCCACTTGTGACACAGGGAAAACAATTCGTTTCGAGGGTTTGTTTCACCGATCCTTTTCAAGGGCACGTTGCGGCTGTTTTCGCACTCAAAAATCTTAAGGCTAAAACTGCCGCTGTTTTCACAGACGTTGCTCAAGATTACAGCGTGGGGCTTTCGAATTTCTTCGTAAAGGATTTCACTGCCGGCGGTGGCACAGTTTACAAAGAATATTACCAATCGGGAGATCAGGATTTCAGCGCTCAACTTACAGATGCCCTAAGTCATAATCCGGATGTTATATACATCTCTGGTTATTACCCTGAAATCGCCCTTATGGCAAAGCAGGCAAGGCAACTTGGATATACCGGACCATTTTTGACCGGTGATGGCGCAGAAGCACCTGAATTGATCAAAATAGGTGGCAGTGCCGTAAACGGACTTTACTATACCTCTCACTTTAACGCCGATCATCCTGCGACGAAAATGGGGCAGGAGTTCGTCGCAAAGTACGAAGCGATTTACCACACAACTCCATCTGCCCTCGCGGCACTTGGATTTGATGATTATCTTGTCATGTTAAATGCCATAGAACGGGCTGGTTCCACAGACCCTGTCAAAATAAATGAAGCGATAAGGAGCACGAAGAATTTTGAGGGTGCTACCGGATATATAACGATAGACAAGGATGGTAATGCAATTAAATCTGCGGTTATAAATGAAGTTGTGAATGGACAGTTCACATACGTCACGACTATAAATCCATAAGAGGGGGTTCTACCCTCTCATGGATTCTTTGAGGTGATTGGTTTTGAGTGTCAACTTGGATATGAACGTCTTGATTCAAAATGTTTTTAACGCTCTTTCATTGGGTGGACTTTACGCGTTGATAGCCGTGGGATATACAATGGTTTATGGCATATTAAGGCTTATAAATTTTGCCCATGGTGATATTTTCATGATGGGAACCTACTTTGCCTTCTACGCCATTACACTTCTATTTTTACCGTGGTGGCTTGGTTTTTTGTGTGCCATATGCCTAACGGGTTTGCTTGGTTACTCGATAGAAAAAATAGCTTACAGACCTTTGAGAAACGCTCCGAGGATTTCGTCCCTGATAACGGCAATAGGCATGTCTTTCTTTTTGGAAAGTTTTGCCGTTGTCGTTTTCGGTGGTATCCCAAAATCGTTCAACGTTTATCCGAAGATCTTTTCTCAAGTTATCATAATGGGCAAAACGAGAATTCCCATACTTACATTCATAACGATCATCGTGACAGCTTTGCTTTTTCTGTTTTTGTGGTGGTTACTTTACAAAACAAAAACAGGACTTGCAATGCGAGCCATATCCGTTGATATACCGACAACAAGTCTTATGGGCGCTAATGTGAATAAGGTGATAAGCGTAACCTTCATAGTAGGATCCGCCTTTGCGGCTGTGGCTGGGATACTGTGGGCAATGAAATATCCACAGGTCCAACCTTACATGGGCTTCACACCTGGTCTGAAGGCCTTTATAGCGGCCGTCATAGGTGGTATAGGTTCCATCCAAGGTGCCATCGTGGGGGGCTTTTTACTTGGATTTTTGGAGATCATGATTGTTGGATTTCTTCCAAGTCTGGCAGGTTACAGAGATGCTTTCGCGTACGTCACACTCGTGGTAATTCTGATGTTCAGGCCAACGGGTATATTCAAGATCTATTCAGAACAGAAGGTTTGATTTGATATGAAGAAATTATCTTTTAAAGTTAACCTTATACTTACAATTGTTTTTTTGATCGGCATCTATTTTTTTCTCGCAAATTCAAATATCTTTGGAGATTATTGGTCGAGAATCATAACGCTGATAGCCATCTACGGAATTATGGCTGTGAGTTATACACTTGTAAATGGCATAACGGGGATCTTCTCACTTGGACAAGCGGGGTTTATAGCCATAGGTGCTTACACTTCTGCACTTTTGACGCTTTCTATCCAACAAAAGGAGATGTCATTTTTCATTCAACCTTTGATATGGCCTTTGAACAGCATACAGATGGGTTTCTTGCCCGCAACGATTATAGGTGGTGTTGTTTCAGCCTTTTTCGCATTCTTGATAGGGTATCCATCGCTTAGGTTGACTGGGGATTATTTTGCCATAGCAACTTTGGCCTTTGCCGAGATAATAAGAATTGTCATTCAAAATGCTTACGGTATAACGAATGGCACGCTTGGCCTTAAGGGCATAAGTTCATACACGACTGTATGGTGGGCATGGGGATGGTTACTCGTCACGGTCCTCGTTATAGGAAGCTTGAAATTCAGCAGTTATGGAAGGGCATTAAGGGCTATGTCGGAAGATCCCGTGGCGGCAAGGGTTATGGGAATAAACGTCTTTTGGCATCAGATGATGGCCTTTATCGTGAGTGGATTTTTTGCAGGAGTTTCTGGATCGCTTTATGCCCATTGGATAACAACCCTTGATCCAAGGCCTACAAGTCTTGGCGTAATGCTTACCTTTTACGTGCTCATAATGATCGTCATAGGCGGGCTTGGAAGTATATCTGGGGCTATAATCGGTGCGATATTCTTCGCCTTTGTCTCGCAATGGCTCAGGATCTTCGAGTCAAATGTGAACTTTTTTGGCTTGGCGATACCTGGCGTGCCAGGCATGAGCATGCTTATACTTTCGGTGATCTTCATAGTAGTCATGATCTTCTGGAGAAAAGGACTTATGGGAAAGTCAGAGTTAAGCTGGCAAAGTATATACGCTTTGTTTAAAAAGGGGATTGGTGATGAAAATGTCTGAAAACATCTTAAGTTTGGATAAAGTCACGATGAAATTTGGTGGTCTTACTGCCGTTGATGATTTTTCGATGTTTATAGACAAAGGAGAACTCGTTGGTCTGATAGGTCCGAATGGTGCTGGTAAAACAACTATTTTTAACGTTATAACTGGTGTATACAAACCAACCTTTGGAAGGATCTTTTTCAAAGGTATAGACATAACAGGGCTTAAGCCTCATTTGATAAATCAAATTGGAATCGCAAGGACCTTTCAAAATATAAGGCTTTTTTCGGACATGACCGTTCTTGAAAACATAATGGTTGGTCAGCACTCTTATCTTACAAATCGAAAGGCACTTAACTTCCTTCATAAACAAGATACCAAAAAATATCCCAAAGCTTCATGGAAACCATGGCTTTTCAGTGCCATTTTTAAGACTCCCGATTACATGAAAATGGAAAGCATCATGAGAAAAAATGCCTTCGATTTACTTGGAAAAGTTGGTCTTCAAAAATACGCCGATCTTAAAGCCTCAGCATTGCCGTACGGACAACAAAGAAAACTTGAAATAGCGCGTGCTTTAGCCACAAATCCGACATTGCTGCTTCTCGATGAGCCGGCCGCTGGTATGAATCCACAAGAAAGTCAAGAGCTACTTGAATCAATAAGGAAAATAATGGAAGATTTTTCTCTGGCGATCTTACTCATAGAACATGACATGAAATTCGTCATGAACATATGCGAGCGAATATACGTGCTTGATTACGGTAAACTCATATCTCGTGGAAGTCCTGAAGCAGTCCAAAACGACAAAAAAGTCATAGAAGCCTACCTTGGAGATAAGATATATGTATGAAATGCTTAAATTGGAGAATCTAAGAGTTCATTACGGTGCAATAAATGCCATAAAGGGAATAGATTTAAGCGTTGAAAAAGGAAAATTGGTAACGCTTATAGGTCCCAACGGTGCCGGAAAAAGCTCAACTTTGAATGCCATAATGAATATCGTAACTTCTAAAAAAGGGAAGATTTTCAACAAAGGGAAAGATATAACCAAAGATAGGACAGATGAAATCGTTAAAAATGGTATAACGCTTGTTCCTGAAGGAAGAAAAATATTTCCAAATCTTACGGTTCGAGAGAACCTCATGATAGGTGCATTCGGAAGAAAAGATGTTGATGACATAAAACGTGATTTTGATTTCGTTCTTGAGCTATTCCCAAGGATAAAAGAAAGGTTAAAGCAAACTGGAGGGACCCTTTCTGGAGGTGAACAACAAATGTTGGCCATAGGAAGGGCTTTGATGGGCAATCCGGAAGTGCTTTTAATGGATGAACCGTCTCTTGGTCTTGCACCGTTACTTGTCAGAATGGTTTTTGATGTCATAAACAAGATAAAAGCAGAAGGACGGACTATTTTGCTTGTTGAGCAAAATGCATCAATGGCCCTTGCAGATGCCGATTACGCATACGTACTTGAAACTGGCAAAGTAGTGCTTCAAGGAAATGGTAAAGATTTGCTTATGGATGCTAAGGTAAAACGTTCATACTTGGGAATTAACTGAGTTTCCCACCGCCCATTTTAAGAGGTCGTGTTCGACCTCTTTGTTTTTTGTGGTATGATTTCTTTGATATGTGTATTTTGAAGGAGAAAAGATCGTGAAAAAAGTAGAATGGACTGTTCTGGATATCTTTGAAAATGGTACTTCGGCTGAAATAGCAAGAGGTTTCCTTGAAGAAAACGGAATTGATGCCAAAATTAGGGATTCAACTGTTCCTTACGGTGGATCGATCATATTTGGAGAAAGCGGTCCAAAGGAATTACTCGTTAAAGTTGAGGATTTAGAAGAGGCCAAATCGCTTCTCGATGAAGTTAAAAAAGACAGAGGATAAATATGTGCAGGATGGTAGCCTTTATCTCAATCGAAGATAAATCCATCGAACCTTACTTTGAACTTTTAAAAGCACAGGCAATGCATGGTAAAGATGCGCCACATGGTGATGGTTGGGGTGGCGTATGTTACAGCGATGGAGAATTTTCGATAAAGAAAAGTGCAAAACCGATATGGGAAAGTGAAAAAATGGATGGAGTCGCAAAATCTGCCCTTTTACATGCAAGAAAAGCGAGTTTTGGAAAAGCAGATGTTTTGTATTCACATCCTTTTGTATATGGCGAAAAAGGTAAAATATGGTCTTTTGCCCACAATGGGACCATATACAACCTTTCTAAAATCAAAGAAAAACATGACATAGATACTCAATTTTACGTCAAAGCGTTCATTTCAAATTTGAAAGATAAAGACCCTCTTGAATCTGTAAGAATGACGATTAAGACTTTGACAAAGATTTCAGAAGAGCATTATACTTCTTTAAATGCCATAATCGTGAATGATGAGACTGTTATGGCCTTTAGATATGTTAAAAAGGCTGAGGATGATTACCATACACTTTTCTACGATGTACGTGGAAATTTGCTTTCAGTTTCAACAGAACCCTCTGGAAACGGATGGATTGCCATTCGAAATGGGGAATACATCCTTGCGAGAAGGAGGGCACTTGCGATCGATTTTGAGATTGGAAAATTGTTTTGAGCTTTTTCATAAAGCGTGGGGAGGTAAGATCATGGAATTGAAAAAAACACCGTTATGGTCTGAACACAAAAGAATGGGAGCAAAGTTGGTTGAATTCGGTGGCTGGGAAATGCCACTTCAGTACACATCGATAATCGAAGAACACAAATCGGTCAGAGAGAAAGCAGGAATTTTTGATGTCTCGCATATGGGAGAGATATTGGTTGAAGGCGCAGATGCGATACCGTTTGTCGATAACCTTATAACAAATTCGGTATCAAAACTTAAAAGCGGAGAGATATGTTACAGTCCCATGTGCTACGAAAATGCAACGATAGTCGACGATCTGCTTGCTTATAAGTTCTCGGAAAACAAGGTACTTCTCGTCGTAAATGCTTCAAATACGGATAAAGATTTCGAATGGATCGAATCTCAAAAGCGTGGTTATCGTGTGGACGTAAAGAACGTTTCAAATGATTACGCTCAGATAGCCTTTCAAGGAAGCATAGCAGAGAAAATTTTGAAAAAAGTCGCAGGAGTTGATCTTTCAAAAATATCCTTTTACACTTTCACGACGGGACAAATTAACGGCATAAATTGCATAGTATCAAGGACAGGATACACGGGAGAAGATGGCTTTGAATTCTACTTTGAACCGGCAGCGGCAATTGCCATGTGGAGGAAACTCATTGAAATAGGAAACGGTGATGTCAAACCGTGTGGTCTCGGTGCCAGAGATACCCTGAGATTCGAGGCGTGTTATATGCTTTACGGTAATGACATAGATGACACAACAACACCACTTGAAGCCGGTTTAGGTTGGACCGTTGATTTTACAAAACCGTCTTTCAACGGCAAAGATGTACTTGAAAAACAAAGGGAAGTAGGTGTAAGCAAAAGATTAAGAGGTTTTGAAATAGACGGCGGTATCGCAAGGCATGGATATGAGATCTTTGCAGAAGATCGAAAGATAGGTCGTGTTACAAGTGGCACAAAATCGCCTACACTTAACAGATCACTTGCTCTTGGTTACGTTGATACCGAACATGCCAAGATCGGAAACACCTTATCAGTGGATATTCATGGCAAAAAAATAAATTCGACTGTTATAAAAACGCCTTTTTATAGAGGAAGCGTTAAATCCAAATAATCAAGGAGGTAACAAAGATGAAAAAGTATTTGAAAACACACGAATGGGCAGAGATAAACGGGAAAATTGCCACCGTAGGCATATCCGATCATGCTCAGAATCAATTGGGAGACGTTGTTTACGTCAATCTACCGGATGTTGGAAAAAAGGTTAAAGCAGGAGAGATACTTTGTTCAGTTGAATCCGTTAAATCCGCAAGCGATGTTTATGCCCCTTTAAGCGGAAAGGTCGTTGAAGTTAACAAGACACTTGAGGCTTCACCAGAACTGGTAAACAAATCGGCCGAAGGTGATGGATGGATTGCAAAGATAGAAGTTTCCAATCCGAATGAATTTAATTCTTTACTTGATAAATCAGCGTACGATAAATTCATTGAAGAATCAAATTGATCATATTTGATTCAAAAGGAGGAAAACCAGATGGAACCGTATATTCCTCACACAGATCAAGATTTGAAAGAGATGTTGGATGTAATAGGTGTTCAAAACGTTGAATCTTTGTTTTCAACAATACCTTCGGAAAAAAGGATAAACTCAATTGATCTTCCGGATGGAATAGATGAATTCGGTGTTTTGTCAAAATTGAGAAAGATGGCACTTACGAACGCAAGTGCCGACAGGTATGCGTTTTTCATGGGAGCCGGCGTGTACAACCATGTAATACCTTCAGCTGTCAACCAAATAGCCTCAAGAGGTGATTTTTACACGGCTTACACGCCTTATCAGGCTGAAGTCTCCCAAGGAACTCTCCAATCGCTTTTTGAGTTTCAAACTATGATATGTGAAATCACGGGTATGGGAATAGCAAATGCGTCCATGTACGATGGTGCGTCATCACTGGCCGAAGCTGTTTTGATGGCTTCAAGGTACACGCAAAAGTACAAAGCACTTGTCGCAGATACAATTCATCCGGAATATCTTGAAACGGTTAAAACTTATGTTGCCGGGCCAAAGATAGAGATCGAAAAAATTTCTCATGACTCAGACGGGAAAGTTTCTTTGAATGATCTGAAGTCAAAAATCGATGACAAAACATCTTGTGTCGTCGTTCAATATCCGAATTTTTACGGAATAATAGAAAATCTCAAGGCTATAAAGGAAATTTCTAAAGATATCATCTTCATAGTCGTTGCAAATCCGATAAGTTTAGGAGTTCTTGAGGCACCTGGGAAATTTGGAGCAGATATCGTCGTTGGAGATGGTCAAACGCTTGGAATACAGATGAATTTCGGTGGCCCTTCTTTCGGATTTTTCGCGATCCGTGAAGATCCGAAATTCGTAAGGGCAATGCCGGGAAGAATAATCGGAGAGACTGTCGATGTCGACGGTAAGCGCGGCTTCGTCATGACACTTCAGGCAAGAGAGCAACACATAAGGCGCGAAAAGGCTACATCTAACATATGTTCGAACCATGCGCTCGGCACACTTTATGCATCGATATACCTTTCTCTTGTAGGGCCAAAGGGATTGAAAGAAATAGGAGAATTGAACATTTCCAAATCTCATTATTTACTCAAACGCCTTGAAGAGACTGGGCACTTCGTTCGCACATTCTCTGCGGAATTTTTCAACGAATTTGTCGTAAAAACAGACCTTAACGTTTCAAAGATGAATAAAGCGCTCTTCAAAAATGGAATCATTGGCCCTTTAGATCTTTCAAAAATAGAAGAACAAATGAAAGATCAGTTGCTTTTCTGTGCAACGGAATCGAATACGGCAGAAGAAATAGAAAAATTAATCTCTGTCTTGGAGGCGATCTGAAATGGAATTGATATTCGAAATCTCCGAGCATGGAAGAAGAGGATTCATACCACCGAAATTAGACGTTGAAAGTTATGATCTGCCGGATGAATTCAAAAGAGCTGAACCTCCAAGACTTCCTGAAGCTACCGAAGGCGATGTCGTACGTCATTACACAAACCTTTCAAGACTTAACTACGCAGTGGATGTCGGATTTTATCCGCTTGGATCATGCACTATGAAATACAACCCCAAGTTAAACGAATATGCATCTTCTTTAGATGGCTTTTCAAAAATACATCCGTATCAAGATGTGAGTACGGTTCAAGGTGCTCTCGAGTTGATGTTCAATCTTCAAGAAGATCTTAAATCGATAAGCGGGATGGACGCTATGACACTTCAACCCGCTGCCGGAGCTCACGGAGAATATACCGGAGTAGCGGTAATACGTGCCTATCATGAATATAAAAAAGATTTTGAGAAGGACGAAATGATAATACCCGACTCCGCACACGGTACAAATCCGGCAACGGCATCTATGAACGGTTATAAAGCAGTTGAGATTAAGTCCGATAAAAACGGAATGGTGGATATAGAAGAACTTAAAAAGATAGTAGGCCCTCATACTGCGGGAATAATGCTTACGAACCCTAATACTCTCGGGATCTTTGATGAAAATATTCTCAAAATAGCGGAAATAATACACGGTGTAGGTGGTTTGCTTTATTACGACGGCGCAAATTTCAACGCCATAATGGGAAAAGTAAGGCCCGGAGATATGGGATTTGATGTCGTCCATTTCAATTTACACAAAACCTTCTCCACTCCTCATGGAATGGGCGGACCCGGCGCCGGACCGATAGGTGTTAAGAAATTTTTGGAGCCTTTCTTGCCGGTTCCAACAATCGGTAAAAAGAATGAGAAATATTTCTTCGATTATTCTCATAAGCACACGATAGGACGCGTCAGAAGTTTTTATGGAAACTTTTCAGTGCTTGTTAAGGCATACGCTTACATTTTGACGATGGGAGGAGACGGACTGAAACGTGCAAGCGAGATGGCTGTTTTAAATGCGAACTATTTGAAAGCAAAAATTTCCGAGACGCTTGAAGTTCCTTACAATACAAGACCATGTATGCACGAATTCGTCGCCACAACGGAGCCTTTGCTTGAACATGGGGTAAAAGCACTCGACTTTGTGAAAAGGATGCTCGATTACGGTGTCCATCCGCCGACGGTGTATTTTCCACTGATAGTTCACGAAGACATCATGATAGAACCGACTGAGACCGAGTCAAAGGAAACTCTTGATAAATTTGTTGAAATTGTTGAAAAAATAGCCAAAGAGGCAAAAGAGAATCCCAAACTTCTTCAAGAAGCACCGCATATTACACCCGTCAGAAGGCTTGACGATGTCAGAGCGGCAAAACAACTCATTTTAAGATGGAAATAAAAGTTTGCCCCACCGAAAGGTGGGGCTTTGCGTGATTATAAAAGCTTACGCAAAGGTTAATTTGTATCTTTCCGTGCTTTCAAAAAAAGATAACGGTTTTCATGAAATAATCTCGCTTATGCACAACATATCCATTTACGATATTTTGGAAGTGGAAGAAAGTGATGAAACGGTATTTTCTTCCAACGTGAATTTACCTTGGGATAGTTCGAACACGCTTTTCAAAACAATGGATGTGTTTGAAAAATTAACGGGCATAAAACAAAAGTTAAGAATCAAACTCGAAAAGCATATTCCGTCTCCTTCGGGATTCGGCGGTGGCAGTGCCGATGCGGCAGCTTTATTATGGTATTTGTGCCAAAAATATAAAATTTCAGATATCGCCGAAATGGCAAAGTTGATAGGAAGCGATGTGCCTTTTTTTGTAGAAGGAGGCTGTGCGATTGTCGAAGGGATCGGAGAGAAAATCCATAAACTCGATCCTCTTGATCTTGAAATAGATCTTTACATTCCGAAAATCGGATTTTCAACGAAAAGGATGTATGAGCTTGTTGACAAAATGGGCCTTTGCGGGAAGCAAGGAGATCCTTACGAACTTTACGATGGAATAAAAAATGCGGATCGAAAAAAAGTTTCTTCAAATCTTTACAATACCTTTCAAGTTTTGACGGCGCAAATCCATCCCGAAATAATCTCTCAGGCAAAAGAAAAACTCACTGGTAAAGAATTCATATTGATGACAGGGTCCGGTTCAGCATTTTTCGGATTTGATCTTTACAAAACAAAAGGGGACGTACATTTTGTAGCACGCCCTCGATTGATCTTAGATTAGGTTTTAACCGTACCTCTCGGATCTTTTTTTCAAGTCGCTTGATTTTTGTTGGCTTTCTTTCAAGAATTTAGACATTTTTTGCTCAAAATCGCTTTGCTTGTCTTCTTTATCTTTGGGTTGAGAAGCATCCTTCTTTTTTATGACTTCGCCCGAATCTTTTATAGAAAGATCCATTTTCCCATTCTCTCCGACACTTAGCACTTTGATTTTGACCTTTTGTCCGATATTCAAATACTCATTCGGATCCTTCACATAACCATTGGCTATTTTGGAAACGTGGACTAATCCTTCTCCTTCTCCTTCCACTTTGACAAATACACCGAAATTCTTTATAGCTGTGACGGTTCCTTCAACAATCTGTCCGGCCTTAACGCTCATGCTAATCCTCTGAAAAACCAGAAGTTTCCTCCCTTCAAAATTGGATATTTAAATTATACCATAACCGAATTACTTTCAAGCCATGTGAGTGAAATTATACTAAACCAACTTTAAAAAACGAAGTCATTTGACTTCAGCAATTGCCTTTCG
>DYLQ01000113.1 GCA_020722015.1 Thermotoga sp.
AAGAGAGATACCAACAAGTGACCCATAAAGAATTCCCAACAAGTTCATCGTTATTCCGGCCTCTTTTCCAAGATCATTTTTGATCCCTACGACTCACTTTGTGTCGGAATTACACTGCTTGATTTGATCGTGATGTTTAAAAAGTCAATGTCACATAATCATCGTTGATAGACTTTGTGATGTCAACGCCTATCGGAGTAAGCTTAAATCCTATCTTTTCCAATTCTTGCTTTATTCCGTAATTATTTGCCACATTTATACATGCAACCGGCATGAATTTACCGTCGTTTACAACCTTCACGAAAAATTTTTGCAAATCACCATCTTGAGATATAACCTTTTCGCTTGGACCAAAGAAGAAAAGCTTAACATCTTCATAATTACCTGATTGTTTCATATTTAATGTGAAGTTAAGTGTAAATTTAATCATCTCTTTGTTTTCGGTCGAAATTACCACGAGTAATTTTTTCAATTCAAAACCTCCTTCCTCCGAGTTTTTCCTACCCAAATCAGTACTCTTTGAAATTTATTGAAGAGACTTTGGAAGATCTTGCCTTTTTGGTATATTTTGTCTGTTAAGGAGATCATCAACGAGATTCGGGAAAATCTCGGCCGGAATACCTACTCCCATCTCCGTCGGATCCTTGAAAGCATGAGCCCTTGCTCCGCCGCAAAGCGTCGATAGATTCATCTTCCTGTTCATGATCGGTGATACCGTCATTTCGGCGCATACGCCACATGTCCCGAGCAAATCGGCGTAAATTCTTTCACCATTGCTCATCACATAAGGTCCTTCAAGTGACAAAATCTGTGCAGGTAGACCTAAAACAAGGATAACCTGTGGCTCAACCGGGGCTTTGGAAAGTTTGAATATTATAGCTTCCATAACACTTGAAGGGGCAAAATGCGGTATCATGCTTCGTACCATCTGAGAAGATTCCATGGAATAAAATCTCCTTAAAAGGAAATCTCTTTCACCATTTTTAATTGGTTCGGGTAAATCGTAAAATCCAAGATTTGCGGCTCCGGCTGAGCACAGGAAATCTTCAGCCATTAATTTCAGCGACTCAGGGAATTGTTTAAATCCGGAATAATTCGTCGAACCTCTCACGGTTTCAACGGCTTGACAATATGTGAGTTTGCCGTTGGGCCTTGGAATCGATTCGAAAAACTTTTCATATCTCTCAAAATTTTCAGATGGAACGAGGTAAACTCCGATTGGTTCGTATTTCAGCTCAAGCTTTTTGACAAATTTATCTGTGATATCTTTCCAATCGTGCCTTGGTAGCATGAGTTGTTCTTTTAAAAGCGGTCCTGCCATTATCAATCACCTCTATTATTGTTTCCCGTATATGAATATTGCATCCTTTGCGCATATCTCAAGACATGATAAGCACAATATGCATTTTTCCGGAGCAACAGCTACCGATTTGAATTCCCTGTTTGGGTCTGTTTCACCAGGTCTTCTTTCAAGTGTGTAAACGTCTTCCGGACATACTTCGACACATTTTCTGCATCCTATGCAATCCGCATCGTCAATGGTAATTTCGGCGCCGGGTTTGAATACAGTTACATTCGTCATTTCATCACCTCGCACATTCTTAAGACTTTTGAACGCTCTTCATTACTTTCTCTGACTTTCTGAATCATACACGCTTAAAAATCACCAATTCAAATATTAACAATTTCAATTTTACACTTGACATTCTGAACTTTCAAATA
>DYLQ01000114.1 GCA_020722015.1 Thermotoga sp.
TTCAGGATTTTGAATTTGGATTCTATTTTCGACGGGAGGTTAAGTGTATAAAAATAAAACAGTCCTCTTTTCACTTTTTCGGTGTGTATTTTTATGCCGTATTCGAAATTTGATTCAGCAATTTCATCAAGAGTTTTCTTTATCAGTTTGCTTTTTTTGAAATACTCCGGTTTTAACATGTCAATTTTTTCCTCGCACCGCGCTCGAACGCCGGCAATAACACCAGTCGCAACAATAAATAATACCAAGATCTTTTTTATGTTCATTTGTTTTACCTCTGTTTTTTTAATTGTTTTTCATATCAAATACATCATTAGGCGCATTTTTAAAAGATTCCGGGATAAGCCCGGGATCGTAAAACTCAAGCGGACTGGGTTTTTTATTTAATCTAAGATCGGTTAGCTCATCAACGACATCCCCATATAACTCTTCCCCTTCAAGAATTTTGAATAATTGCCAGACAAGAGATTTTTTATTTCTTTGATCCGTCGTCTGCACTTCCTGTCCCCAATTTACGCCGTTTGTTTGTTCAATGACTATCTTCCAAACATCTTCGATTTGCTGTATTTTTTCAGTTGAATTGAAGATTCCAATTTGTTCTTTGATATCAAAGACAAGGCTGTCCACCGACTCATTGTATGTGGAGGGGGCGACCTTGTTGACATACCAATCCCTCTGAATCCCGAACCCGCCTGTCGCTTCCATCATCAGGCCGACATTCGACAGACACCCCCACTGGCCTTCGCCGGGAACAATATGCAGGGCATATTTCAGATAATTTTTATCTTTATCAAATGCCTTAAATATTTTAGAGAGTCTTTCGGGAGGAACAGACCACGCTTTTTTCACAACTAAAGGATCGTTTTCAAGTTTATAGTCGGCGTCTTGTATCGAGACATCCCACCAAGCGAGTTCGGACTGTTCATTTCTATCGCCGCTTTTCTTTTTGGTGATCCAAAACAAACCGTCTCCCGTTTTTCCAAAATAATATTTGGAATTGTAGTCGCTCTTACGGCACAATTTCGACATTGTATCTTTGTAATCCGGTCCTTCATATTGAACTGCGACGAATCCATGCCCAAGAGTGGCAGACAATTCATGCCACCATGGATCATATCGTCTGGTTTCATTAACTTTTTTCACAATTTTAATTGTTTCTTTAAAAAAGGGTTCCAAGGCGCTTGACGGGCTCTGATAATCGGGAACAAAAAGCATTTTCGAGTTATCGGAAGCATAAAACCATCTGTTTAAATTGTAAACAATAAAATTACTTTTTATTGAAGTCAGCCTGATTTTATCTCCGGAAAACCAATTTGCCCCGTCAACCGATACTTGGACCTCAAGCGGAACATCGCTCCACTTTTTGCTCGCATTGATCCCTTCAAGATAAAGCTTATTTGGTTTGTTAAGAGACAATTTCAAGTCTTCAAGGGAATATACTTTGTCTTTTTCCACATAATCCTTGGTCTTGTCTCTCTGTTGAGAGCCGTCCTTGAGCCAGATCCGAATATTGCCTTCTTCCGATGTTATTCTTATGTCGTTGACTTTTTTGTGAACTCGTTTAGAAAAAATGTCCAAAATGCTCATCTTTTCATTTTTTTGCGTAACGCTTATCGTTTCTCGATTAATGTTCATCGCATCCGGCTTTGATTCCGGATACTTGAATTTTATTTTCACTTTATCTTTGAAAG
>DYLQ01000010.1 GCA_020722015.1 Thermotoga sp.
GAGTTAATCACGATTAACAATTCATAGAGTAGATCGAAATCAATCAAGCATTTTCTGCTTGCAAAAGCCGACAATTTAAATAATTTTGGTATATAATTGATCTTAAAAGGAAGTGATTTCATGAGATGGGCAATAATTGGTTTCGGAAGTATTTCCAAAAACAGATTTCTACCTGCCTTGAATGAAGCCGGCGGTATTTTAACCGCCGTTGTTACGGGGAATCCCGAAAGGGTAAGGCATGAGGTCGGGAAAAATGTTAGGATCACGAATAAAATCGATGATCTTGAAGATGTAGATGTGGTTTATATCGCTACGCCTAACTCACTTCATAAAGCACAGACCATTGAATGTGCCAAACGTGGTATAAACGTTTTTTGCGAAAAGCCCGTTGGTATGAACGCAGATGAAGCAAGACAAATGGCTGAATTTTGCGATAAATCTGGCATAACCTTTGGTGTGGCACATATGGGAAGGTTTAACAGTTACAACGTACTTGCAAAGGACATTTTAAAATCGAATGAACTTGGTAGGATTGGTATCGTCAAGGCAAGTTTTTCTTTTGTTAACACCGAAAGAGATAAATGGAGATACGATCCGTTTTTAAGCGGTGGCGGAGCGATAATGGATATAGGCGTTCACATCATAAACTCTCTGAGATTTATGCTTGGGACGGAAGTTAAGGAGGTAACTGCCATAAATGAAAATTTGGGATACCAAGTCGATCAAAATGCCACTGCCATAATGAAATTCGCAAATGGCACGCTTGCACTTGTCGATAGCAGTTTTGATACTTATCCAAGTGTATCCTTTGAATTCCGCGGAGATAAAGGTATGATGTACGTCATGGACACGCTTTATCAAGACTACAAGGGCAGAGTTATCGTGGCCAAAAATGGTTCCTTTGAATTGAGAGATTCAATAGACAAGAAACCATACGTGCTTGAGATAGAAGATATGGAGAAAGCGATCAAAAACCATACCAAGCCGGCAACCGACGGATGGGATGCTTTAAAAGACATGCAAGTCATCGATGCATGGTACAAATCCGCAAAAGAGTCAAAGAAGGTTAAGGTCGGCTGAAAGCATGGAAATAATTCAAATTGTTCCGAACGAAGTTGCACTTCCGGAGAGGGCAATTGCAGCAAGAATGGGATTTAAAGGGCTTGGAAGTATACCTTCGGAGTTCAGAAAACAATATGAAAAAGCCATGTCAATTTCGATGAATTTAGCCAAGCCAGTCGTTGCAATTGAAAATTTCGTTCCATATCTTTCAAATGGTACGTTGGCAATGGACACGATTGAAATAAAGGGCACTCTTGCAAGATCACAGCTTGGAAAGAGCGTTGAGATAACGGCCATGCTCGTTACACTCGGAAGTGCTATCGATGATAAGATAACGGAATTGCACGAGGCGGGAGAAGAATTGGAATCATTCATGCTTGATGCCATAGGATCCGAACTTGTGGAATACGCGGCAAGACATGTGGATGAGAATTTAAGATCCAAAACGTCACTTAAAGGCAGTGCAAGAATTGCGCCGGGATATGTCGATCTTCCGATAAATCTCAACGCATGGTTTGCATCCAAATTCGGAGAAGCGATTTACGTTAGATCAGATCCTCAGTCTTTCACATTTTTACCAAGAAAAACCATATCTGCATTCATAGGGTGGTCGAATTGAAAAGAAAAGCATTCGCCGATATTTTAAAAGAAAGAGTTTTGATCTTAGACGGAGCCTATGGCACTGAATTCATGAGAAGGGGCTTTAAAAAAAGTCCGGAAGAGATTTTAATCGAACATCCGGAAGCGATAAAAAAACTTCACGAAGAATACGTTAAATTCGGAGCCAATGCGTTGCTGACGTCGACATTCGGTGCAAATCCTATAAAACTTTCAAAAATAGGGCTTGAATCTCATCACGATGAAATAGTCAGAAATGCAGTAAGAATTGCGAAGAGCGTTTCAAAAGGTGCCCTTATCTTCGGAGACATAGGGCCGACCGGAGATCTGCCATACCCGATAGGAGAACGCACATTCGATGAATATTACGAAAACTTTCAAAAGACAGCTAAGATACTTCTTGAGGAAGATGTTGACGCGATAATTCTTGAAACTTTTACCGATATCTTAGAATTAAAGGCAGCATACTTTGCCGTGCGCGATCTTTCAAAAGACATCTTTTTGATAGCGCATCTTACCTTCGATGAAAACAGTCGAACCCTCACGGGAACGGATCCTGTGAATTTTGCGATCACCTTTGACGATTTAGACGTCGATGCCATAGGAATGAATTGTTCTTTAGGGCCTGAAGAGATGCTTCCAATTTTTGAAGAACTGTCCAAATACACGCATAAATTCTTAACCGTTGAGCCGGACGCCGGAAAGCCGATTCTCAAGGGAGACGTCGTCGAATATCCGATAAAACCCGATGAGTTTGCAATCCATATGGACTCATATTGGGAATCTGGAGCAAATATCATAGGTGCTTGTTGCGGATCCAATCCGGCGCATACATCCAAAATATCCACCGTCATAGGAAAAAGAAGTCCGGTCGAAAGAGATGAAAAACATCTATTTGCCATTTCAAGCCCATCAAATGTCGTGAATTTCGATAAATTCATCATCATAGGCGAAAGGCTTAACCCTGCGGGAAAGAAAAAACTTACAGAAGCCATGCGCACGGAAAATGTGGATTACGTTGTAGATCAGGCAAGAGAACAGGTAGAAAAAGGAGCCCATGCGCTTGATGTGAACTTCGGCGTTGAACAGACGATATCCAAGAATTTCATGTCAAAGTCAGTGGCCTCAATAACTTATAAGACCGGCTCTCCGCTTTCGTTGGACATTCAAACGCCTGAATTACTGGAGTTTGTGATGAAAAGATACCCGGGCAGACCTCTTGTGAATTCGGCACGAGCCGTTGAGGACGAATTTTTAAAACGTGCCGATTTAATGAAGAAATATGGAGGAATTTTACTCGCACTTTCGATGGGAGAGCGGGTACCGGAAAATTTTGAAGACAGAAAAAAGTCGATAAGCCACATTTTGGATATGGCAGAATCAGTTGGATTGCCAAAAGATCGCATCATCTTCGATCCGATCGTGCTCGCAATCGGTGCAGGTGCCGATGCACGAGAGACGATAAAGACAATTTCATACCTCGAATCTTTAGGACTTAAAAGTTCATTTGGACTTTCAAATGTCTCATTTGGAATGCCGGATAGGTCTTACATAAACGGGGCTTTCCTGACGATGGCGATTTTAAATGGATTGAGTTCTGCGATAATGAACCCTCTCGATGAAATTGTCATGGGAAATTTAAAGGCTTCGTTGTTACTTACGAAAAGATCTCAGATCGAAGTTGAAAAAGTACAAGGCACGGATGAACTTTTGAACTTAGTGCTGACAGGAGCCGAAGAGCGGTTGTTGAGCAAAGTTGATGAGCTTTTGAAAACTCAAGAGCCAGTTTCTGTCATAGAAAACCATCTTAAGCCTGTCATGGACAAAGTTGGGGATCTTTACGGCGACGGAAAGATATTCTTACCTCAACTGATACTTGCAGCTCAGACGGCACAAAAATCTTTCGAGAAGGTTCAAAAGCTGATCCCTGCCGGTGGAAATTACGGAATATTCGTCATAGCAACGGTCAAGGGAGATGTTCACGACATAGGTAAAAACATAGTGGCAACGATAGTAAAAAGTGCCGGATACAAAGTACTCGATCTCGGGCGGGACGTTCCATCTGAAAAGATAGTCGATATCGCCGAAAGGGAAAAGCCCATGATGATAGGTCTTTCGGCCATGATGACGACAACCGCCCCGAGAATAAAAGACGTAACTGACGAAATGAAAAAAAGGCATCTCCAAATTCCCGTAATCGTCGGAGGCGCCTCGCTTAACGAATCGCTTGCAAAAGCACTTGGTGCCGATTTTTACGCCAAAAGCGCAACGGATGCAATTAAATACTTGAAAACATTGAAGATATCTTAGCAAATAGATCAAGAGGCAAGCATGGATGTAGATGTTAATTTAAGAGATGATATTTTGACATCAACTAAACCAATGCGATCCCCGATGAACTCGGGGATGACGTGGGGTGATCCCCGACGGGTTTGAGAATGACATTCAACCACCTTACGCCTGATCGGGAATCCACCCTATCCGATGAAGTCAAATGACTTCTTTAAAGGCTCTGCTCATGCGTCAAAGTTTTATTAACTTCTTCTGCCGTCAGTATGATATCTTCAGAAATTCCCAATTTCATCATCTCTTTGGACAATCTCACTATCTGAGGTGCTCTCAAAGAAGCTTTTTCAAGCACTTCATCGTTTTTGAAAAGATCGAATGTACTTCCGTCGTAGACGATCTTTCCTTGGCTCATGACAACAGATCTTGGGCAGAATTCCGCGACAAGGCGCATATCATGTGTAATGACTATTATCGTCGTACCGTCTTCATTGAGTTTCTTTAACAATTCCATTATCTCTTTTGACATCTTGTAATCTTGACCCGTTGTCGGTTCATCCACTATTATTATCTCAGGATGCATCGCAAGTACGCTCGCAACTCCAAGCCTCCTTTTTTGGCCTCTTCCGAGAAAAAGCGGATCCTCTTTTATTTTGTCGATTAAATTAACGCTTTTCAAAACGGTGTTAACTCTTTCTTTTATCACAGGCTGTGAAACTCTCATGTTTTTAAGTCCGTAAGCAACCTCATCGTACACAGATCTGTTGAATATTTGATGATCCGGATTTTGAAAGACATACCCCACATGGCGTGGCATATTCCTTCTGTTTTTTACGTCATGAAGGTCAAGACCGGCGATATTCACAACACCGTGAAAATTGCCTTCTATGCCTGATAATATCTTTGAAAGAGTGCTCTTGCCGGAACCGTTTTGACCTATAAGCGCCAAAAGTTCGTTTTGCCTGACTTCGAACGAAAGCCCTTTCAGAGCCTGTGTTCCGTCTTCATAAGCAAATTTAAGATCTTTGACTTCTATCAAAACAGGACTTTCTTCGTCAAAAACTTTATTCTCAGTACTTTTGAAATTCACGCCTTCGGGAATGCTTTCGATGAAAGATTTTATAGTGGTGCATCTTTTGGAATCATCACCACATTTAAGTTCGGCAATTTCCGGAGCATAGATGTTGTATTTCTCCACAAGATTGATATTCGAATATATTTCATCGGGCTTTCCCGTGGCCACTATTGTTCCTTCATTTAAAACTATCATTCTATCTGCAAAATCCTGCATGAGTTCGGGATTATGCTCAACAAGTATAACCGTTAAATCTCCGGCTTCTTTTAATTTTCTTATGGCCTCTATGATCTCTAACTTTCCGGCAGGATCGAGATCGGAAGTCGGCTCATCAAGAATGAGTATTTTAGGGCGCATTGCTATAAAAGCGGCTATTATAAGTCTCTGTTTTTGACCGCCGGAGAGCTCTGAAGGATGAATTTTATCTGCAATATCGTATATATCGACCATCCCGACACGATCAAGGGCCTCTTTTATCCTTGATTCTATTTCCGCCATGCTAAAACTTAAAAATTGAAGTCCCAACGACAATTCTTGTTTAACACTCATTGTCAAAAACTGGCTTTCAGGATCTTGCATTACGAGCCCTACCTCAGGTGCCATCACACCTTTTCCGATTATCTCATGCTTCCCATCCGTTTCTTTGACGGCGGTAACAGTCTCGCCAAAAACTTGAACTGTTCCACTTATATGCTGACGAGGATCTCTTTCGTTAAGTTGCATCTGATGAGGTATAAGACCGGCAATCGAAAAACAAAGCGAAGTTTTTCCGGCCCCGCTCGGGCCTGTTATTCCGAAAAACTCACCGTCTTTGATGGTAAGATTTATATTTTTAAGAGCAAAATCACTTGCCACACCGGCAAAATTAGGATATTTCCAATAAAAGTTCTTAATCGTGACCGCATCCATATCAATCACCTCATAATTCCCGATATGATCATCAAATTGATAAGGTAAGATATTATCAAGACTAAGACGGAAAATGCAAGCAAAACTAAATCTCTTGAATGGAGAGTATCGCTTGCTTTCACAGATGTTACGTGGCCGGCTTTGCTAAAGCCTCGAGCTTCAAGTGCCGATGCCATATCGACGGATCTTTTTATCATAGCGGCTGTCAGCGGTATTGAAAGCGATATGAAATTTTTAGCGTTTTTGACTATGCTTTTACCAGAATTTATACTTGCTCCTCTTGCAAATTGAGCGTGACGTATGGAATCGAAATCACTTTGCATCACATGGAAACTTCTCAATATCACCGAGATAAAGAAGGCTATCTTGAAAGGAGACTTAACCGCGCTCAGTGATTCTATTATGTCCGAATCTCTTGTGGTCATTATCACGAGCAACGTAAGAAATGCCATCGAGGCATACCCTACTATTTTTGTTACGCCCACTTCCAAAGAAAGTGTGGTTATTTTGAATGGGATTCCGTACGGTATCAGTGAAAAAAGTACGTTATTTCCCACCTGATTGAATATGAGCCACCATGCAAGCATCACGAGCAATGCGATTGGAAGTATGAGAAGATATGTTCTCACAAGAAACCTCAAAACGTCGGCATTTTCCATGAACAAAAGCACAATACCGAGAATTATCAACGCCGAAAATAAATCCGGCGTTGATTCTGTCATAAACCTTATCACGGCAAGAGAAACGATCACAAGTATGGCAAATTTTATAATCGCATTTAATTTCGTGAAAACGGAACCGCGTTTCGCGGAAAAAAGCAAAGTCTTTATATATTTTTTTTCGCCGCTTCTGTTTATCCTTGCCGCTTGAACATCTTCGGCCATTATGAAATCCATCCTTTGTTCAAAAGACCGTATCTTTCAACTATCGGAGTCAAATATCTGCTCAGGAAAGGCATTAAAATCAAAACTATCGCATCACCGATTATCCACAACGCTGCACCGAGCCAGTACGCTTTAATAGGTACAAAACCGAGTTCCGTCAGCACCCATACGCCCCACATTCCGCCGAATATGTTCGTGATGCCCATAACCCATACCACAAACCAAATAGTTGCGCCGCTTTTGGAAAATATATCGCGTCCAAACGGATCAACGCCATGTTTTGCAAGGTATCCCCTGTAAAGGAGGAAAATCAAAAGTGCCGGAACAAGATCGCCTACGCTGAAGAACAAAGACGGAATGATGGGCAAGCCTGTCAACAGGCCGGCTCCGACAACACTTCCAACCCACGCACCAAGTATGCCCCATATACCCCACCAAAGCGTGAAAACAACGAAAAATGGGTATGCCCAGTAAAGAAACCCTATGCCAGGTCCGACAACAGGCGTGGCAACGGCGCCAAGCCACGAAAGTAGGATAACAACGGCAATCTGTACGGCATAAAGCACGTACTTCGTTGTGGTTATTTTGCCCGGATTCCAGCCCAACGTGTAAACTTTGGACAGATCTTCTTCACTCATAAAAAACCTCCTTAATTAAGATAAGATAAAAGAAAAAAGATCACGTACAATCGTGATCTGATAAACAAAGATCACTTCTTGTAGTCAGACAATTTAAGGTCATCTGGTAGAAACTCTTGAGCCATATTCCCAAGAATATACAGAAGTGCAAATGAATTTTGATTTATTATATCATAAAAAAAGCTAAGTCAATCATCCTAACATATAAAAAAACACAGTGCCCAAATCGGGCACTGTGTTTATGTATGCTTATTGTTACGGATTGACTGGTTTTGGTGCGGAAACATTTGTGAAGGTCACAGTCACAGGACCTGCAACCGGATTACCACCAGCGCTTATGTACGATGCACCTACCGTGATCGTAACCGTGTTTCCAGCAAGCGGTAACACATTAACCGGCGATCCGGATGTCGTCTTAAGACCCCAGATATGGAGCAAACCGGTATTATAAGATGTGACAGGAACGAATTCCTGAGATGCCGGATTGGACGTGTAGGTTAAGCCATTGCTCAACTGGAAGGTGACGATGCTTGCAGCCACACTCTTGTTGGTTAACGTTGCCATACGTTCGCTGAATCCGAGATCGAAGTAGTAAAAGTTACCTGATTTATACAGCGTGTTGTTAGGCTGGAGCACAGGTTTCGTGACATCGTAGTAGAACGATGTCGCTGAGCTTGTTGTTCCGCCGTTCAGAGCATAGTCCGTAGCCGAAGCTGTCAGGCTGTACAACCCTGTCGTTGAAACGTAAGGCGTGTTATTCAGGTTGAGTGTCAAAGTTGCTGCCGTTATACCACCATTCACAAGTGCGCTGCTTACCACGTTAAGTCCTGGTTGCGATACAAAGGATCCGCCGGATATGAATTGATACGGATTGCCATTAACGTAGAATGTGGCTGTTTGTATCGGAATACTGTTAGGATCTTTTACAACAATGGTCGCGATGTAAGTCGGCGTACCATATTCAAGGTTTATGAAATGATTCATATGATTGTACGGTATCGTTGCTGGATTCGTCTGAAGCGTAACGGTAACAGTTGGGCTCGCTGTACCAATTACAACTGTCGCAGCTGTCGTGTTAGAGTTGGACAGTTTGTTAAGACCATCTGTTGCCAAAACTGTCAATGTGTATTTAGTGTTAGTATGCGTCGCTTTAAATGTCACGTAAGATGCCGGCGTAGAAGTAACTGGTGACGGAGTAAGTGGTGTACCAGAACTTGTGCCAGTAGCATACGTGGCTTTAACCGTTAATTCATACCCATAGACAGTAGCAACGACAGTTGGAGTTGCACCCGAATAAACGTAACCGTTTAAAGGTGTAAGTTTTGAAGTATCTTTGTAGAAGCTCACACTTATCGTTGGTTTTACAGCGTCAACCCAGATTTGTAATGCCGTAGCCTTTTGATTTCCGGCGTTATCGGTTACCGTTGCCGTCACGGTCCATGTTCCGCTGCTGGTAGGAGCATCCAAAGTAACGGTGTAAGTTCCACTAAGTGTCTGACCGTATAAGTCTGTTGCAGAAACAGTCTTCAAAGTCGCTTGAGTACCATTCACAACTACGGACTTAATTCCGCTGAGATTGTCCGTCGCTTCAATTGTGAAGGTTACAGGTGTTCCTGCAGCCGCAACGTATTTTCCGTAGCTGTATATCGTTCCGGTAGCAGCAGTCAATGTTGCCGTCGGAGCAGTGGTATCGTAAACGAAGACCGTTGAATGTGTGGCTGCTTGATACGCCATATCGGTTACAGTTGCCGTATATGTATAAGTGGCATTAGTTGCTGGCAGCGCATATGTCCAAGACTTCGTATACGGATAAGCCGTGTAACTGTTAGAGACAAAGGTTGCTGAGGATACCACAGTAGATGATGGCTTGCTAAATGTCAACGTTGCGGCAACATCGGACTCGTTGTTGACCGTAAAGCTGACAGTCTGTGTCGCTTTATTGGTAAATACAAGCGTTGAGGACGGTGTAAATGCAACATTCGGTGCGCCAGCGTTGTTATTTACGACGTAGCCCGTCTTACTGCCGGTATTTCCGACTCCGCTCGTTGCCACAAGCTTTATGTTGTACTTGCCATCCGGCAAGGTATTAAGGTTTTTCCACAAGAAATCATAAGACACGCTCGTTGCGTTGTTCGCAGAGGTTGATCCGATCGTAACCCATGCTCCGTTGTCAGCACCGGTAGCACCAAGTGTCTGATAGGAAAGGGTCAATTGCGAAATTCCAGAATACACATCCGTCGCAGTTCCGAGTATGGTTATCGAAGATGCATCTGCGGTTAAATGCGTAGACGGAAGTTTTACCGTTGGCGTTGAGTTATCTATCTTCACAACGTACGGAGCTTCAATCTGCGTTGCCCTTTGATCTGCATTGGTAAGAATTACAACCTTGTACGTCCCGGATGCAGATATTGTGAAGGCATAAGTAGATGTGTAATTACCGGTTTGAGATGCAGAAACGGTCGTTCCGTTGTAAAGGTAAACTTTATTCATCGCATATATCCAATTCGGATTAACATTTGCCGTTATCGTCGCAGATTTAACGTACCCATTCACGGGAGCAGATGGAGTTGTCTCAAGAGAGGTTGTAAAGACATCCTGAATAGGTCTGTACACGTTGACCGTTGCAGGAGATGTCAAAGCAGTTGCAACGTTGAGAGCAAGATCTTCTGCACTTATCCATGACTTATAGGTGCCTGGCAATAGATTTGCCGTGTTAACAGTTGTCGTCCACAATCCAGTCGAATTTTGTGTAAGAGAGTACATATTAGTTGTAGCGCCATCCGTTTGAAGATTGAGAGTTACACTGCTAAGATATGGACTTGTCACGCTTGCCACAACCGTTATGGTTCCGGAGGCAGCATAGGAAACCGGTGAACTTGAAAGTCCGATCAGGTTAGCGTAATGGATGACTGGAGGTATAGCTACCCTTACAATCGTAAGATTAAGAGTCGAAGAAAGATTTGCGTAATTGACAACCTTTGCCGTGAACGATTCGGTTGCTCCATTCGAAAGACCAGAAACATCCGCCGTTACAGTGCCATTTTGTGTAAGAGAGAATGGCTGTGTTCCAAGCGTGGCCGATGATGTCATCCAGTATGGATCGTACGCGTAAACCTGGAAGGTTGTCGGATTGACTCCAACGTAGAGCGTATTTCCACTTGATTGAATGCCTTTGTAGGATGCCCTCAAAACAGGCGTGGCTTTTACAACAACATAAGTCCTTGACTCTGAAGCCACACTTCCATCTATGGATTTATCCTTGAACATAAATGTCGTCGATCCGGGAGATGTAAGCGCACTTGCAGGCACGGATATCGAATAGGATTTGTTGAGAACTGAAACGGCCGTTGCAACGTTCACGTAAGTCGCAAACGGAGTACCGTTTATGAGGAAGCCCTCATACTGAGAGGTGTAATCCGTCGCACCCGCAGTGAATGAAACGCCACTCAAACCGTTTATGTAATTGGTATTATAAAGCGGCGTTGCGGCACTGAGTGTTACTTTCTGTACTGCCGGATATGTTATGTAGAAGTTTCCCGGTTCGGAAGAGCCGATAAGTTGGCCTGCGTTTCCGTAGAAATTAACCCAGAAAGTGTGAGGTCCGACATGATTGGCAGAGATGCTGTAAAGGGCAACAAAACTCTTCTGAACTACGAATGATGTTCCAGCAATGGTGGCTTTGAGCACAGATGATAAGGTTGTTGGAGATGCAGGTATTGGCTGATTATCAACGTAAACTGAAACTCCTCCAACCGCATTGGCACCATTACCCACATTCACCGTGAATATAACGGATTGGTTGTTGTTTTGCGCTGGATAGGTGTAAACGTAAGGATATGGATTGTTAAGTCTAACAGCGTAGGTTATAGAACCAACTGACGTCAAAGGAGCAACATCAACTGTTTCAGTCGCAGATGCAGTTAAGCCATTTTTACCGTACACGGTTATACCCAATGGATATAGACTTTCCGCTATAACGGTGGGTGCCGTGAAGGTAAAGGTTGCAGGATTTGATGTCTTTGTGACGGTCGATCCTTCAAATGTTGCAACTATTTTCGATATTCCACCGCCACCTCCGGCAGTCACCGCCAAATTAAACGGCTGTCCGGAATAAGCTGTTATAGTAGTCGGTGAGATGCTGATAAGCGACGGAGGCGTTTTCGGTTGAGGCAAAATACAACTCGATAACACCAACGCTAAAACTATCACCGACATCAAGAGCAGACCCAGTTTCCCCTTTTTACTCATGGGCAATCCTGGTTACTCGTTGAGCACCAGGAGACACCTCCTTTACAAAAATTTTATTTCTTCAAAAACCAACTCCCCCTGCGGGCGAGACAGAGGATGGATTATTGAAAATTATACTATGTAAATTCAAGAATGTCAAGTTATCTTACAGCGTCTTTTTCATTTCTTAGTAAATCAAAGAAATCCTCGTTGCTTTTGGTTTCTTTGAGCTTTGACATCATAAGCGTTATTGCCTCTTCGGAGTTCATAGAACTTATAAATCTCCTCAACAACCAAACATTTTTGAGTGTCTTTTCGTCGAAAAGCAATTCTTCTTTTCTTGTTCCCGAGAGATTGAGATCCATCGCGGGGAAGATTCTTTTGTTTGCGAGTTGCCTTGATAAAACGAGTTCCATGTTGCCGGTACCTTTGAATTCCTCGAATATGACATCGTCCATCTTCGATCCAGTTTCAACAAGCGCCGTTGCTATTATGGTAAGACTTCCGCCTTCTTCTATGTTTCTGGCAGCGCCAAAGAAGTGCTTAGGTTTATACAGTGCTGATGCATCAACTCCTCCCGAGAGCAATTTGCCGGATGGGGGCAGGTAAAGGTTGTAAGCGCGTGCGAGCCTTGTTATGCTGTCAAGCAAGATCACGACATCGTAGTGGTATTCAACGAGTCTTTTGGCTTTTTCAAGTGCGAGTTCGGCTATTTCGATTTGCTTTTCGGAAGGCATATCGAATGGAGCGGCTATTACTTCGGCCTTGACGGATCTTTGCATGTCCGTTACCTCTTCAGGCCTCTCGTCTATGAGAAGTACCATTCTTTCCGTGTTGGGATGATTCGCGGCTATGCCGTTGGCTATGTGCTTGAGTATGGTTGTCTTTCCGGCTTTAGGAGGAGAGACGATGAGGCCCCTTTGACCTTTGCCTATCGGAGAGAAGATGTCTATCAAGCGGGTATCAAAGTATTGAGGCTCTGTTTCAAGTACGAATCGTTCATTTGGATAGAGTGCCGTGAGATCTTCGAAATTCACCCTTTCATTCGAGAAACTTATGTCTTTGTAATTTATAGCCTCGATTTTCAAAAGCGCAAAGTATTTTTCTCCTTCTTTCGGAGACCTCGTCTGTCCGGAGACCGTGTCTCCGTCCAAGAGTCCAAACTTTTTTATTTGGGACGGTGAGACGTATATGTCATTTGGACTGGGCAAGTAATTATCGACTCTTAAAAGTCCGTACCCGCCTTCGTGAATTTTGAGTACCCCTTCTTTGAATTTATATCCCTTTGATTCCGTCTGAATTTTGAGTATTTCCGAGATGAGGTCGTCTTTTCTGTACTGGGCAACTCTTTGAATTCCAAGACTCTTTGCTATTTCGTAAAGCTCTTTGATCTTCATCTCTTGAAGTTTTTTTATGTCTAAATCCGTAACGTCAAACTTTTTGGCTTTTTCTTGATCCTCGACCACAAAGAACTCCTTTCCCATCACTTTAAATTTTCTTGGTATTTCTTCCAATCATTCAAAAACCTTTGAAGTCCTACATCTGTTAACGTGTGCCTGAACATCTGCTTTATCACTTCAAATGGAATAGTTGCGATGTGAGCGCCAATTAAAGCTGCGATTCTAACATGTTCAGGACTTCTTATACTCGCCGCTATAACTTCCGTTTTATAGCCGTAATTGGAGTAAACACTGAGTATATCGCTTAGAACATTCATGCCGTTGTTTCCTATATCGTCCAAGCGTCCGATGAACGGACTCACGAAGTTTGCTCCCGCTTTTGCCGCAAGTAAGGCTTGGTTTGCGCTGAATACGAGTGTAACATTCGTCTTTATGCCCATTTGAGAGAGAGTGCGCACGGCCTTCATACCATCTTCCGTCATGGGTATTTTTATCGTCACGTTATCCGCTATTTTTGAAAGGTCTTTTGCTTCTTTTACCATCCCATTGTAATCTGTCGAAACGACTTCAGCACTTACGGGGCCTTTGACGATATCGCATATTTCCGCGATTCTCGTTTTGAAATCTATTTTCCCTTCTTTTGATACAAGCGTCGGATTTGTCGTAACGCCATCCAAGATACCCCACGCCGCCGCTGTTTTTATCTCATCAATGTTGGCGGTATCAATGAATATTTTCATAAATCACCTCTTTTTCAATCTGCAACGTGGATTGCAAGTTCGTAAAGTACGATGTAAACGCCTATATTTTCGAATATGGCAAGTACGATAAAGTACAATTTGTAATCCCATTTTTTTGTTAAAACCGAAAGCAGAAGAATACCAAAAACTCCTCCAAAGAACGTGTAAAGTATCTGATTGAATTTGCTAACTTTTAAAGAAGCATCCTCTTTACTTTTAGACCATGTCATAAAAGAAGAGATGATGTTTACAACAACGAAGAAGGTTATTGTTTGCCACATAACGCAAAAAGACTACCCAAGACGGGTAGTCTCATCATGACTCTTTGACAAGTTGGAAAATTGCCATTTCGGCATCATCGCCCTGCCTTTTCTTCATCTTTATGATCCTGGTGTAACCGCCTTTTCTTCCGGCATACTTCGGGGCTATCTCATCTACAACTTTGTTGGTCAATTTCTCGTCGTTGAGAAATGTGTTTACGTACCTTCTCGCCGAAAGGTCTTTTGCGATGGCATGAGTTATCATCCTTTCGGCAAATATGGAGGCGGCTTTAGCCTTTTCCGTGGTTGTGATTATTGTTCCATGAATAAACAATTCACGCACTAAACTTCGCATCAACGCTTTTCTCTCGTCACTTGGTCTCGAAAGCGCATGCAATTTCACTCTATGTCTCATTTCAATCCTCCGTTATTCAGCCTTGAGTTTAAGTCCAAGTTTACCAAGCTTTTCATTTATTTCTTCCAAAGATTTCGTTCCAAAATTTTTTATCTTGAGAAGTGATTTTTCGTCTTTCTGAAGAAGTTCTCCTACCGTTTCTATTTTACCACGTTTCAAAGAGTTAAGTGATCTTACGGAAAGCTCAAGGTCTTCAATTCTCATTTTATCGTAAATCGCAAATGAATCTGAAGGCATTGGCTCTTCGAGAGTAGATGTTTCTTTTTCCTCTTTTTTGTCATTTTCAACGACAACCTGATTTTCTTTCTGACCCTGAAGGTTGTTCAGCAGAAATTCAAAGTGCTCTATGAGAATGTCAAGGGCAGTTTTGAGAGCAGAAATAGGATCTACAGATCTTTTTGTCCATATCTCAAGTATGAGCCTGTCATAGTCTATTTTCTTTCCCACTCTGAAATCTTCCGTGCGAAAGTTAACACGCACAACGGGAGTGAAAATTCCATCAACGGGCAGCATTTGAACGTCATTGCTTACGTCCATTTCAGATACGGGAAGATACCCTTTTCCTTTTTCGACGAAAAACTCCATGTAAAAATCGGCATCTTCGTTAAGCGTCGCTATTTTCAATTCAGGATTTGCTATTTTAATTTCAAGAGGACATTTTATGTCTCTTGCTCTGACTATGCCGGCACCTTTTTTCTGGACGGTCATGACGACCGGTTCTTCTTTGATCTGGACATTTTCTTTGACCTGAATCTGTTTAACGTTAAGGAGAATTTGGAGTATATCTTCTTTAACGCCTTTTACCGCATCGTATTCATGATAAACGTCTTTTATCTTAACGCGAGTTACCGCCAATGACGGAATGGAAGATAAAAGTATTCTTCTGAGGGCATTTCCAATCATCACACCATAACCGCGCTCGAGTGGTTGAACGGAATACCTTGCGTAAAGATATCCTCTGTCTTCTTTTTCCTCCTCAAGTATAAACCTTTCAGGTTTAACGTAATTAAGCATTAAACCACCTCACGTGAATTCTCACTTGGAATACAACTCGACGATGTCTTGAACATCGAGTGGAAGTTCTATTTCTTCTCTATCGGGCATCCTGACGAATTTCCCTCTGAAAAGATCGTAGTTTACCTCAAGCCATGGTGAAACCGTGTGGGTAGATCGAGTCTCTATCGCTTTTTTGACGTCAACGTTGCTTCTTATTTTCTCTTTAAGTTCTATCTCGTCTCCCGGCTTCAATTCGTAAGAAGGTATATCAATTCTCCTGCCATTCACCACGATATGTCCATGATTGACGAGTTGACGAGCATGAGAACGCGATATCGCAAAGCCAAGTTTGAAAACCACGTTGTCGAGTCTCGCCTCGGCTTCTCTTATCAGCATGGTACCTGTAACACCTTTTGTTTTGATGGCTTCATCAAAATATCTTCTAAATTGGCGCTCAAGCACACCATATGTCCTTTTCATAGTCTGTTTCGATCTCAATTGTCTTGCATACTGGGTCATCTTGAGACGATCTTTACCATGTTGGCCCGGCGCGTATGGCCTTTTTTCAACAGGACATTTCGGTGTGTAACATTTCTCCCCCTTCAGGAAGAGCTTCTTACCCTCCCGTCTGCACAATTTACAGACAGGATCTATGTACCTTGCCATTTATCAAAACCTCCTTACATTCTCCTCTTCTTTTTAGGACGACATCCGTTATGGGGGATTGGTGTTATATCTTTTATGCTTTGAACCTCTAATCCCGCAGCCTGAAGACCTCTAACGGCCGATTCACGACCTGGACCAGGTCCGTTGACAAACACATCAACTTTTCTTACTCCAAAGTTGATAGATTCTTTTGCAACTTTATCGGCAGCCATCTGAGCGGCAAAAGGAGTTGATTTCCTCGATCCTGAAAACCCAACGTCCCCACCGCTTGACCACGTTACGACATTTCCATCCTTATCGGATATCGTTATTATGGTGTTGTTAAAACTTGACAGGATATGTGCAACACCGTAATCAAAATGCACTCTTTTTTTTGAAGACGTTTTTTTCTTCTTTTCAGCCATTCGATAGTTCTCTCCTTTTACTATTTTTTAGCACCGACACCATGCGATGGACCTTTTCTTGTTCTCGCATTTGTGCGTGTCCTCTGTCCCCTTACGGGCAATCCGAGTCTATGTCTTGTTCCCCTGTAAGAGCCTGTTTCGATCAAGCGCTTTATGTTTCTCTGTATTTCCATTTTGAGATCACCTTCAACTTTGTAGTGCTCATTTATGTATTGAGTGATTTTTCTGATCTCATCATCGCTTAGATCTTTGATCTTCTTGTTAAGGGAGATACCCGTTGCGTCCAAAATTTCAATAGCCCTCGTTCTGCCTACACCATAAAGGTACGTAAGGCCTATAAATGCGTGCTTTTCATTTGGTAGATCAACACCAAGAATACGAGCCATTTATCCTTCAACCCCTCCTTATCCCTGTCTCTGATTGTGCTTTGGGTTTTTGGAGCAAATGACCCTAATCACACCATTTCTTTTGACAATTCTACATGAATCACAGCGCTTCTTGACCGAAGCTTGAACTTTCATGATCCAAACCTCCTTTTAATCTATTTCTTTCTGTAAACTATTCTTCCCTTTTTTAAATCGTAAGGCGACAATTCAACTACAACTTTGTCCCCTGGGACGATCTTTATGAAATTTTGCCTCATCTTTCCAGAGATATGGGCGAGTATTTCAAGATCGTTGTCTAAAACAACTTTAAACGTGGTGTTTGGAAGTGAATCAACAACACGACCTTCTATTCTTATCATGTCTTTTTCTTCAGACATTCATTCCCTCCGGAATCGTCAATATTTCGACCTCCTTTTTGTGAAACACAACGGTGTTTTCGTAATGGGCGCTGGGCAATCCATCCAAAGTCACAACGCCCCAATTATCATCAAGAAGTTCTACTTTCCAATCTCCCATATTTACCATTGGCTCTATCGCAATTACAAGCCCTTCCATGAGCGGAATCCCCCTGCCAGTTTTCCCAAAGTTCGGTACTTGCGGGTCTTCATGAAGAGCCCTTCCTATGCCATGGCCAACGTAATCTCTTACGACAGAAAAACCGTTAGACTCGACAAAAGTTTGAATCGCATTGGATATATCGCCAAGTCTATTTCCCACTTTAAATTTTGATATGCCGGCAAAAAAAGACCCCCGAGTCACTTCTATGAGTTTACGTTTGTTTTCATCTATTTCACCCACAGCGTAAGTTCTCGCACCATCGCCGTACCATCCATCGTAAATTGTTCCGATATCTATTGAAACTATGTCTCCATTTTTCAAAACGACTTTTTTAGACGGTATACCATGAACTACAACTTCATTCGGACTTATGCAAGAAGCAGCAGGATAACCTTCATAATTTTTAAAGGCCGGAATAACACCTTTTTTTGTGAAATACTCTTCTATTATCCTGTCAAGATCGTAAGTTGTTACGCCATCTTTAACGTAGTCCTTTATGTATTCAAGGGCTTCTCCTACTATTTTGTTTGGATATCTCATGGCATCGATATCTGCTTCTGATTTCAATTTTACCATTATTTACGTCCTTCGATCATTTCAATCAAATGTTTTTCAATATCTTTCATTTTCATAGTTCCATCTATCGCGAAAAGTGTACCTTTTTGTTTGTAATATTCTATGACAGGTGCCGTAAGCTCAAGATAAACTTCATATCGCTTTTTCACAGTTTCGGGCTTATCATCTTCTCGGGTTATAAGATGCACATGACAATCATCGCACATCTCATCTGCTTTTGGCGGATCCGTTATCATGTTGTAATTACGGCCACACTTTGGACACGTTCGCCTTGCCGACAATCTCTCAATTATGATTTTTTCAGGGACATCGACGTAAATGACACGATCTATTTTCTTTCTCATGGATTTCAGTATTTCATCTAAAGACTTCGCCTGATTCAGAGTTCTTGGAAAACCATCAAGTATGAATCCGGAAATCGCATCTGGTTTTGAAAGCCTTTCTCTGACAATCTGATTCATTAAATTATCATCGACGAGTTTTCCCGATGTAACGATATCTTTTACCTGATTGCCGAGTTTACTTCCTGAATCCATTTCCGCACGCAACATGTCTCCAGTGGAGATATGCGGTATCTTAAAAGTTTTCGATACAATCTGAGCTTGTGTCCCTTTTCCTGCTCCGGGAGGGCCGACAAAGATGATGTTCATCATATCCTCCCTTTGAGTTTGCCGCGTTTTATGAACCCTTCGTAATGGCGCATGATAAGATGGGCTTCCATCTGTTGAACAACGTCAAGGGCGACTCCAACGGCTATCATCATACCAACACCGCCGACAATCTGACCGGAATTGCTCCCGACTATTGCGGCAGAAAGATTTGGCAAAAGTGCTATGATGACAAGTGCAAGGGCCCCTAAGAGTGTGATACGACTCAAAACTTTTGCGAGATATTGTTCAGTTGAAGCTCCCGGTCTTATACCTGGAATAAATCCTCCGTATTCTTTTATGTTATCAGAAACATCATGAACATCAAAGGTTATCGCACTGTAAAAATATGTGAAGAAGAAGACAAGCAACGCATAAATCACTATGTAAAAGACGGAATTAAACCCAAAAATGCTCTGAAGCGTGTAGTTATGTGCGAATTGAGCTATCATGGATGGAATCATGAGTATGGCAACGGCAAAGATTATAGGCAATACTCCACCCTGATTGACTTTCATGGGTATGTAACTTGATTGTCCGCCGTACATCTTTCTTCCGACAACCTTCTTTGCATATTGAACGTTTATCCTTCTTTCACCTTGCATTATGTATATCAAACCAAAAATGGTGACCACAAAGATGAGGAAGAACAAAGCCCAAGATGTCACAGACAGGTTAGATATTATCATCTGTCCCAAATAGAATGGATACGTGGCAACAACTCCGGCAAAGATGATTACGGATATTCCGTTTCCTATTCCTTTGTCCGTTATCATTTCACCAATCCACTGCAAAAACATGCTTCCGGCCATAAGGGAAACGGAAGAGAGTATTATGAAAGCAACTTTGTTAAGTCCCGGAGTAGCATGTGGCATGACAACAACAACTGTAAGTGCGAGCGCTTCTACGGCTGCAAGTAAAAGGGTAAGCTGTCTTGTGTATTTCTCGATCTTTTGTCTTCCCTGTTCTCCTTCTTTGGCGAGTTCTTTCAAACTTGGAACGACTGCCATCAAAAGTTGAAGTATGATAGATGCGTTTATGTAAGGTGTCACGCTCATGGCAAAAATCGACATGTTGCTGAGTGCCCCGCCGGCAAAAGCGTTAAGCAAGGTAAAGAATCCTCCGCCCGCTCCTGCAGAGACACCGTTGAAAAAGCTTGCCCAACTCGAAAGGCTTATACCGGGCACAGGTATGTAAACGCCAAATCTAAAAACGGCAAGCATCAAAAAAGTGAATATTATCCTGCTTCTTAATTCAGGTATTTTGAAGGAGTTCCTAATCGCTTCCCACACTTATATCACCTCTACCTGCCCACCGGCAGACTCTATCTTCTCCTTTGCAGAAGCACTGAAAGCATTTGCCGTTATCTTTAAAGGCTTTTTAAGTTCCCCATTGCCAAGAATTTTAACACCGTCTTGAATCTTCTTGACTATACCTGATTGAATCAGCATGGCAACTGTAACATTTGAATTATCCTCAAAAATGTTGAGATCTCCAACGTTGACAGGCGTGTAAAACTTATGATTGATGTTTTTAAATCCACCCTTTGGCAGTCTTCTGTACAGCGGTGTCTGTCCGCCTTCAAAGCCAGTCCTTACGTTTCCGCTTTTTCTCGATCCCTGACCGTTCATACCGCGGGTAGATGTCTTGCCATGACCGGTAGCCTTTCCCCTGCCAAGCAACTTAGATTTTCTTCTCGATCCTGGCGTCGGAGTTATATCTTCAAGCTTCATACGAATTCCTCCCTTATTGCGCTTCTTCAACTCTCACGAGATGCGAGATCTTTCGAATCATTCCGAGAATTTGTGGCGTCTGTTCGACAACAACCATGTCATGCATTTTTTTCAAGCCAAGCGCTTTTGCAGTTTCTCTCTGATCGTATTTGTAGCCTATCGGACTTTTCACGAGTTCTATCTTAACTTTCATGACTTGGTAACCTCCTCGCCGTGGAACAGCTGTCTTAAAGATATCCCACGAAGTTTAGCGTAGTATTCGGGTGGCTTGATCTCGTCAAAAGCCTTGAAAACAGCCCTCAAAATGCCCAAAGGCGTGTTAGATCCGAGTGACTTACAAAGCACATTTTTTATGCCGGCAAGTTCCAGAGCGGGTCTTGCCGTGTTACTCGCTATTATGCCAGTACCGGGTGCAGCGGGTTTTAAAAGCAACTTTGAAGAATCGAATTTGACTTCTAAGGCGTGTGGAATGGTGTCGTTGACGACGTTAACATCAACCATATTTCTTTTTGCAAGGTTTGAAGCCTTCCTTATGGCATCGACAACTTCACGTCCGCTTGCCACTCCGAGACCAACTTTGCCATTTTTATTTCCAACAACGACTATTGCACGAAAGCTCAAATTTTTACCACCCTTGACAACTTTTGCGACACGTCTAACCTCGACGACTTCTTCTTGAAATTCCGTCTCGGGTTCCACGATTTCTAAATTTCTATCTCTTCTTTTGAATTCCTTATTTTCATCTTCTTTATGAAGATCTTGCGGCATCTTTTGCCTCCTTAAAATTTCAATCCGCTCTCCCGAGCACCATCGGCAATTTCCTTTATTCTACCATGGTAACGGAAACCGCCTCTGTCAAAAACGACTTCTTTTATGCCCGCCTCGATCGCACGCGTTCCTATCTCTTTTCCCACAAGATGTGCGGCAACTTTGTTCCACGTTTTACTTTTCAGAGATTCTTTCAAACTTTTCTGCAAAGTAGAAGCACTGACAAGCGTCGTTGCGCTATCATCGTCTATGATCTGGGCATAAGCATGTTTATCACTTATGAAAACGGAAAGTCTTGGAACACCATGTGTACCGTGCATTTTTCTTCTTATCGCAAGATGTCTCAAATTTCTCTTGTTTTTCTTATCAAAAGGCTGAATCACGACAGATTACCTCCTTAAACTTTCTTGACTTCTTTGAGTCTGACGACTTCTCCGGCATATCTCACACCTTTACCCTTGGCAAATACCATAGGTTCACGTGTTTTGCGTATTTTAGCGGCAACTTGACCAACAAGTTCTTTGTCTATGCCTTTGACTATTACCTGATTAGGTTTTGGAACTTCTATCGTTATGCCATCAGGAGGATCTATCTTAACAGGCTGAATGTAACCAAGGTTAAGGATCAAAGATTTCCCTTGAAGTTGTGCCCTGTAACCAACGCCCTCAACTTCAAGTGCTTTTTGAAATCCTTTGGTAACTCCTTCCACCATGTTTCTCATAAGAGCCCACCTTGTTCCTATCATGGATTTATTTTTCTTTATGACCCTCGGCGGAAGATCGAGATTTTCTTTCTGAGAAATCCACAAATTGTCACCATCAAGTTTGAAATCTACGAAAAGATAATTCATCGTAAGTTTACCAAGCGGTCCCTTAACCGTTATCATGTTCGGTTCTACTTTAACATCAACGCCTTTTGGAATTTGTATCGGCTTTTTTATCAATCTCGACATGTCATACCTCCGCTTACCATACGTAAGCGATGACTTCCCCGCCAACCCCGAGTGTACGTGCTTCTTTATCAGTGATAACTGGTCTTTCAGGATTGGAAGTGGAAAGAATCGCTATTCCAAGTCCACTGTTGACAACAGGCAACTTATCTTTGGAAACGTATATTCTTCTGCCAGAATGAGAAACTCTCACTATTGAGTTTATGATTCTGATCTTAGTCCTCTTCTGCCCGGCATATTTCATGAAAATTCTTAACACGCCCTGTTTTCCGTCTTCTATGTATTTGTAGTCTTTTATGAAACCTTCCCTTTTGAGTATATCAAGTATAGCTTTCTTTATGTTTGACGCCGGTACGTCAACAACTTCTTTATAAACCATATTTGCATTTCTTATTCTTGTAAGCATATCGGCTATTGTATCAGTGTACATTTTATCACATCCTTACCAACTGGCTTTTCTTATGCCAGGCAGTTTTCCTTCTAACGCTAATTTCCTGAAGCAAAGTCTGCAAATTCCCAATTCTCTGTAAACGGCATGCGGTCTTCCGCAAATCTTGCACCGCGTGTACTGGCGGGTTTTGTATTTTGCCACTGCGTTAGTCTTATTTATAAGCGCTTTACGGGCCATTTCATCACTCTCCTCAATAATCCTTGCTAAACGGCATTCCAAGTTTCTCTAAAAGATATCTTGCTTCTCTATCAGTTTTGGCAGTTGTCACTACGGTGATGTCCATTCCCTGAACCCTTGAAATTTCTCCGGTTATTTCAGGGAAAATTGACTGCTCAGATACGCCCATCGAAAAATTTCCTCTGCCATCAAAAGAATTGGGATTAATTCCCCTGAAATCACGTATTTTGGGCATTGCTATGTTGAAAAATTTGTAGAGAAAGTTGTACATTCTCTCTCCTCTGAGTGTAACCTTTATTCCGACAGGCATGCCCTGTCTTATCTTGAAGTTAGAAACGCTTTTCTTTGCCTTTGTTATAACTGCTTTCTGTCCTGCTATGTTCGTGAGTTCTTGAATATGCTTGTCTATTATAGCCTGATTTCTTGAACCTTCTCCAACTCCCATATTCAAAATGACCTTGTTCACTTTTGGAACTGCCATCTTGTTTTTGTATCCAAGTTCCTTGATGAAGAAGGGTACAATTTCTTTTTCATACATCTCTTTTAAAGTAACGGACATGTCATACCTCCTCTCGCATCATAGTTTATCGATGCTTTCTCCGCACTTTTTGCAAATTCTGATATTCATCCCATCTTCGGTTCTTTTGTGCGACACGCGCGTGGGAGCATTACAATTCGGACAGATGACCATGATCTTAGATTCGTAAATCGGAGATTCCCTTTCGACAATTCCTCCCTCTCTGACAGAGGCAGTAGGTCTCTGATGCTTCTTGATCATGTGAATCCCCTGAACTATAACCTTTCCTTCATCGGGAAGTACTTTTATGACTTTCCCTTTTTTCCCTTTGTCCTCACCGCTTATGACAACAACGGTATCATCTTTTCTTATGTTCAAAGTATGCTTTTTCATTTCAACACCTCACAAAACTTCCGGAGCAAGGGACACGATCTTCATGTAACCTTTTTCTCTTAATTCTCTGGCAACGGGACCGAATATCCTTGTTCCACGCGGCTCATTCTCTTTATCTATGAGAACTGCTGCGTTATCATCAAACCTTATGAAAGAACCATCAGGTCTTTTTATCTCTTTTCTCGTTCTTACTATCACTGCCTTGACTATTTCGCTTTTCTTGATATCTGTATGCGGTACGGCCTCTTTTACGGCCCCCACGACCACATCACCAATACTTCCCCTTTTTCTGTTTGAACCACCAAGTACCCTTATGACAAGAATGCTACGAGCCCCTGAGTTGTCTGCCACGTTAAGTATACTTTCCTGCTGGATCATTGAGGAGCACCTTCTTCCTTACTTACCTGAGTTTCCTCAACCTTTAAGATGTTCTTTTTCACGATCGAGACAAGTACCCAGTTCTTTTCGCGACTTAATGGTCTTGATTCTTCTATCTCAACGATGTCCCCAATGTTAGATTCGTTATTTTCATCGTGAGCCTTGTATTTGGAAGTTTTGGTTATGATTTTTCCGAAATTTGGATCTCTTGTTGTTTCTTTTACAAGCACAACTATGGTCTTTTTCATCTTGTTGCTTACAACTTCACCTACCAGATGTTTTTTCATTTCCGATTCCCCTTCTTATCAGAATTAACGGGCTCAAGACCAAGTTCTCTTTCTCTTATAAGTGTCTTTATCCTTGCTATATCCCTTTTTGTTTGGATTATTTGAGATGTATCCTGAAGTTGAGAAAGTTCAAGTTGAAATCTTAACTTGTAAAGTTTTTCTTTTTGATCTTTCACAAGAGCCGTTAGTTCATCGATGGTCATTTCTCTCAAATCTTTAGCCTTCACAGTGATTCACCTCCAAAAGAGGTTCTTTCAACGAATTTCGTCTTTATAGGCAATTTGGAAGAGGCTAATCTCAGCGCTTCTTCTGCCACTTCCCTGTTTACACCACCGATTTCAAACATAATCTTACCAGGTTTAACAACACACACCCATTTTTCGGGATTCCCCTTACCGCGTCCCATTCTGCTCTCGGCCGGATGGATCGAAATCGGCTTATCCGGGAAAATCTTTATCCACAGCATTCCGGATTTTTTGAGACTTCTCATTATCGAAACACGGCAGGCCTCTATTTGTTTGTTCGTTATCCACGCCGGTTCAAGTGCTTTAAGACCCCAATCACCGAAATTTATCTCACTGCCACCTTTCGCAAGGCCTCTCATTCTTCCCCGCTGTTGTTTTCTATACTTAACCCTTTTAGGGATCAGCATCTTTGCAAACCTCCTTATCAACGAATCAGGCTGATTTCACCAGCGAATTCTCTTTGATGAATATCCATACTTTAACACCAAGCACACCATATTTGGTGTGTGCAATCGCAAATCCATAATCAACACGTGCACGCAGTGTCTGTAAAGGGACTCTACCTTCCCTGTACCACTCGGATCTTGCTATTTCTGCACCGTTTATTCTCCCACCAACCATGGTTTTAACGCCAAGTGCGCCTTTTTTCAGAGCAAATTGGATGCTTCTTTTCATAGTACGTTTGTAAGAAGCCCTTTTCTCAATCCTGCCGGCTATGAATTCTGCCGTCAATTGTGCATCCAACTCGGGCGTTCTAACCTCTTCTATATTTATGACGATTTCTCTTTCCGGAGAAACGACGGATTTGACAAAATTCTTTATGTTGACTATTTCGGAACCTTTTTTACCTATCAATATGCCGGGTCTCCCAGTAACTATTATGACGTTAATGCGATTCCCGGATCTCTCTATTTTCACTTTGGATATTCCTGCGTGAAAATATTCTTTTTTTATCACATTCCTTATCTTTTCGTCTTCTAAAAGGTATTCAGAATAATGTTTTTCGTTAAACCACTTTGATTGCCAATCCCGAGAAACACCAAGTCTGAAACCAATTGGATGCGTCTTCTGACCCATTACTGCACCTCGCTCTCGTTGGAAGGTTGAATTTCCTGACCTTCTACCGGTTTTGCCGTTGTATTGAGTGGTTCTTCCTTGGATCTGTCTCTTACAACGATCGTTATGTGGGAAAGCCTTTTGAACATCATCGAAGCACGCCCGCGAGCCATGGGATTAAGCCTTTTCAACCTCGGAGCATCGTCAGCCATACATCGGGAAACGTAAAGAGAATCCACATTGAGTTTAAAGTTATTCTGTGCATTGGCCACAGCACTGTTGAGTATCTTTTGAACAAGACGCGCACTTTTTTTGTTTGTGAATTCAAGTGTTTGCAAAGCATGACTGACATCTTTACCCCGTATGGTGTTGAGTACAGATCTGACTTTGTAAGGACTTATTCTAAGGTACATCCCACGAGCAGTGGCTTCAATCGGTTGGAGAGCAGATGCTTTCCTTTCTCTATGAAAAACGGATCTTTTTGGCCTCTTATTTTCAGCCATCGATTTCACCTCTGTCATTTCTTGATCTCTCCCTTTATAGCTTTTTTCTCCGTGTGACCTCCAAAACGTCTTGTGGGAGAGAATTCTCCAAGTCTATGACCAACCATTGCTTCCGTTATGTATACCGGTATGTGTTTTCTTCCATTATGAACGGCTATGGTATGCCCTATCATATCAGGCAGTATCATCGACGCCCTTGACCATGTTTTCACAACACGTTTCTGACCCATTTCATTTAAACTCTGTATTTTTTTGATCAATTTAGCATCCACAAAAGGACCTTTTTTGGTTGAGCGACTCACGCTATCTTCCTCCTTTTCCCGTGGCTTTCATCATTGATTTCCTCTGCTGTCATTTTTTCTTCTGACTATAAACCTATCAGATCTTCTTCTTCCACGGCGTGTTTTGTAACCCTTTGCAGGTGTACCCCATGGACTTTGAGGAACATTTCCACCTTTTGTTTTTCCTTCTCCACCACCCATCGGATGGTCGACAGCGTTCATCGTCATTCCTCTCACGGCAGGCCTTATGCCTAACCATCTGCTTCTTCCGGCCTTACCGAATGATTCGTTCATATGTTGTTCGTTACCGACCACACCAATTGTTGCCATGCAATTTTCTCTGACCCTTCTTAATTCACCAGAAGGCATCTTCAAAAGCGCGTATCCTGATTCCCGCGCCATCAACTGTGCGGAATTGCCTGCGCTTCTGGCTATTTTACCACCGGTTCCTGGCATGAATTCTATGTTATGAACAAAAGTTCCAATCGGTATTTTCGTTAAAGGTAAAGCGTTCCCTGGCTTTATATCGGCATCAGGTCCGGATACAACCATGTCTCCAACATTTAAGCCTTGCGGGGCTATTATATATCTTTTTTCACCATCAACGTAATACAAAAGCGCTATTCTCGCACTACGATTCGGATCGTACTCTATCGAAAAAACTTTCGCCGGTATCCCAGTTTTATCTCTTCTGAAGTCAATGATTCTGTACTTATCCTTATGGCCGCTACCGCGATGTCTTACGGTTATTCTTCCATCGGAATTCCTGCCGGCCTTAGATTTTGTGCCTAAGGTAAGAGATTTTTCGGGTTTGTCTTTTGTTATTTCCGAAAAATCGGATCTTATCATGTGTCGAACTCCAGGAGAGGTTGGTTTAAAACTTTTAAGTCCCATAAAATTACTCCTTTCGATCCGCCAAAATCAAATTAAACCTTCAAGTTCCTGGATCTTGAATCCCGTTTTCAACTGAACGATGGCCTTCTTGAAAGATCTCGAATATCCTTCAGATCTGCCATATCTTTTAGGCTTTCCTTTGACGTTTATTATCCTTACATCCGAAACCTGAACGTTGTAAAGCCTTTCAACGGTATTTCTGATGATATGCTTGTTTGACCTTACATCCACCTCAAACATATAAGTTGCATTTTTTACATTGGAAAGAGCTTTCTCTGTTATTAAAGGCCTCACCAAAATGTCATGAGGTGTCGTCTCATTTGGCATTACCATACACCTCCGTTATCTTCTCTATCGTGTGCTTCGTGAGAACAACCCAGTCAAATTTGATCAGATCGTAGACATTCAGTCCGTCGACGTTGATTTTACCTTTGCCGGGATTGTCCGCTATTATGACCTTTGCCGATTTTAAATTTCGAGAAGAAAGTTTGACATTCATTTGTTTGTCATTTTTTGTATCAAGTACGACAAAAGCGTTGTCAGACGGAACGATTTTCTTTAAAATATTAACAAATTCCTTCGATTTAGGCGCTTCCATCTCGAATTTATCAACGACCAATATCTTGCCATCTTTCAACTTTGCAGAAAGCGCAGATTTAATCGCACCGACTTTCATCTTTTTGTTCAATCCTTCAGACCAATCTCTCGGTCTTGGCCCAAAAACAACTGCACCGTGGCGCCACAAAGGAGATCTTATAGATCCAGCCCTCGCACGTCCTGTGTGCTTTTGAGCCCATGGTTTTCTTCCACCACCGGAAACCTCTCCTCTGATTTTCGTAGAGGCTGTTCCCGCCCTTTTATCGGAGAGTTGCTTATGAATGTATCTGAAAAGCAAGTCTTTATTGGGTTCCAATTCAAAAATGGACGAATTTAAAGAAATGGTTCCGACTTCTTTTCCTTCGATGTCTAAAACTTTTAACTCTGCCATGATCATTTCACCTTCCAGTTTTTGGCAGAACTTATGTAAATCAAAGACCCACGAGCGCCGGGAACCGCACCTTTGACGGCGATAAGAGAATTATCTTTGTCAATTCTCACTATTTTGAGATTTGACATGGTTCTGTTAACATCTCCCATATGACCAGCCATATGCATTCCCTTCAGCACCTTAGCTGGTTCTGTGTGCATGCCTGTTGATCCATGTCTTGGAAATTTTGTACCATGGGTTTTATCATGGCCGCCAAAATTCCATCTCTTAACTGCTCCCTGGAAACCTTTTCCCTTTGTTTTTCCCGAAATATCAACATGGTCTCCTTCGTTGAAAACAGATACATCTAAATTCTGGCCTATTTGATAATTCGCAACATCGTCAGTTCTCACTTCTTTAAGATGTCTTAGAGGGGAAACATTTGCCTTTTTGAAATGACCAAGCATCGGCTTAGTGACATGTTTTTCTTTAACAGGCTCAAATCCTATCTGAATGGAATTATACCCATCACTTTCGACTGTCTTTTTCTGAACAACCACACACGGTCCGGCTTTAAGCACGGTAACAGGCACTGCACGGCCATCTTTGAATATCATCGTCATGCCAATTTTTTTGCCAAGTAACGCTTTCATCAACACACCTCCAGCCGTTTCAAAGTTTCAACTCTACTTCAACACCAGCCGGAAGATCCATTTTCATCAAAGATTCGACCGTTTGGGGTTGAACTTCTATTATATCGATCAACCTCTTGTGAACTATTTTTTCGAAATGTTCTCTTGAATCTTTATCAATATGAGGAGATCTCAAAACACAATAAACTGTTCTCTCACTTGGAAGTGGTATCGGTCCTGAAACCTTTGCGTTGGTCTTTTTAACAGTTTCAACGATCTTCCTGGCTGATTGATCCAACAATTCGTAATCGTAAGCCTTCAATTTTATTCTTATTCTGGATTTCGCCATTCGAAAAACCTCCTTAAGCCAGAGAGGAATTCATCCCCTCTCACAATCATTCAAGTATCTTAGAAACAACACCGGCTCCAACTGTTTTTCCACCTTCACGAATGGCAAACCTCATACTTTCCTCAAGGGCAACAGGCTTGATGAGTTCAACTGTCATGACCGTATTATCACCGGGCATGACCATTTCAACGCCATCCGGAAGTTTGGCTATCGTACCGGTAACATCTGCCGTCCTTATGAAAAATTGAGGTCTGTATCCTGGAATGAATGCCGTATGGCGTCCACCTTCTTCTTTTTTCAAAACGTAGACGTTGGCTTCGAATTTCGTATGAGGCGTTATCGTGCCAGGTTTAGCAAGCACCTGCCCTCTTTCGACTTCTTCCTTTTTAATGCCTCTTAAAAGGCAACCTATGTTGTCACCGGCCATACCTTCATCAAGCAATTTTCTAAACATTTCTATACCGGTAACGACTGTTTTCTGGGTCGGCCTCAAGCCAACAAGTTCAACTTCATCGTTGATGTGAATTTTACCACGTTCAACTCTGCCGGTTACGACTGTTCCGCGACCTGTTATCGTGAAGATATCCTCAACTGGCATCAGGAAAGGCTTTTCGGTCTCCCTTTTTGGTTCGGGTATGTAAGTATCAGCGGCATTCATCAAATCAATGATGCCCTTCGCCCATTTATCATCAAGACTTGTCGCATCAAGTGCTTTCAAGGCGCTACCACGAATGACGGGAACTTCGTCACCCGGATACTGGTACTTTGTGAGCAATTCTCTTACTTCCATTTCAACAAGATCCACGAGTTCAGGGTCGTCAACGGCATCAACTTTATTTAAAAACACTATCATCGCTGGAACATTGACTTGACGTGCGAGCAATATATGTTCTCTTGTTTGCGGCATAGGCCCATCGACGGCAGAAACGACGAGAATGGCTCCATCCATCTGGGCCGCTCCCGTTATCATGTTCTTTATGTAGTCGGCATGTCCAGGGCAGTCTATATGAGCATAGTGTCTTTTATCCGTTTCATATTCAACGTGGGAAACGTTTATCGTTATACCTCTTGCCTTTTCTTCCGGAGCCTTATCGATCTGATCAAACGGGACATATTCGGATTCTCCTTTCATAGAAAGGATCTTGGTTATCGCGGCTGTAAGTGTAGTCTTACCATGATCTATATGTCCTATCGTCCCAATGTTAAGATGCGGCTTGTTTCTTACAAATTTTTCCTTTGCCATTTAATTCTACCTCCTTGAACAATTATTTAACTTTTATAATTTTATCGGCAAAACTCTGTGGAACTTCAGAGTAATGTGAAAATTTCATCGTGTAAACTGCCCTTCCCTGACTCAAAGACCTTAAGATCGTTGCATAACCAAAAAGTTCTCCCAACGGCACCAATGCCTTTATTATTCTTGCATTGCCACGATTGTCAAAACTGGTTATCTGCGCTCTCTTGGAATTCAGATCTGCAACGACATCTCCCATGTATTCAGTCGGTGTGGTTATCTCAAGTTCCATAATAGGCTCCATCATCTTTGGCTTTCCTTTAGTCAAAGCCTCTTTTGTGGCAAGAGAACCTGCTATCTTAAAGGCTATTTCCGAAGAGTCGACTTCATGATACGATCCATCGTAAAGCGTGGCTTTAATATCAACAACAGGATAACCACCAAGGCTGCCTGAAGAAAGAGCTTCTTTTATCCCATCTTCCACTGCAGGAATATATTCCTTCGGAATTGTACCACCGATTATTTTGTTTTCAAAGGTAAATCCGCTTCCTCTTTCTAAAGGTTCAAATTTAACCCTTACATGCCCATATTGTCCTCTTCCGCCGCTTTGCCTTATATACTTACCTTCAGCATCAACTGGTACGGAAATGGTTTCCCTGTAAGCAACCTGAGGTTTACCGACCTGAGTTTTAACGTTGAATTCACGTAACAACCTATCTATGATTATCTCAAGATGCAGTTCCCCCATGCCAGCAAGAATTGTCTCACCGCTTTCCGGATCGATCAAAACCCTAAAAGTGGGATCCTCATCCATCAATCTCACAAGTGCGTCTTTCAGCTTTTGCTCGTCGTCTTTGCTTTGAGGCTCGACAGCTATCGATATGACGGGGTCCGGCACTTCGAGAGATTCAAGGATGATGGGATTATCTTCATCGCAAAGTGTATCTCCAGTCCTTGTATTTTTCAAACCTATGCAGGCAACTATATCACCCGGGCCGACGTAATCTATATCTTCTCTTTTATCTGCAAACATCAAAAGCAGGCGGGATACTCTTTCCTTTGTCCTTTTCGTCGAATTGTAAACGTAACTTCCCTTTTCAAGAATCCCTGAATATACTCTCAAATAAGTCAATTTCCCAACGTATGGATCAGAAAATATCTTGAAAGCCAAAGCCGAAAACGATTCGTCTGCCGATGGCGTTCTGATGATGTCCTTACCGTCTGGGTCCTTTCCAAAAACAGGAGGAAGATCCAAAGGGGAAGGCAGATAGTCAACGGCAGCATCGATAAGAGGCTGTACCCCTTTATTTCTGAAAGAAGATCCACAAAGTACGGGGAAGAACCTCGACTCTATGGTTCCCCGCCTTATGACGGATTTTATCTTTTCTATGGGCACATTTTCACCATCGAGATACAGCTGAAGTATTTCATCATCGATGTCGGCAAGTTGTGTCATAAGTTCGTCTCTCAATTCTTCAACTTTTTCGGAGAGGTTTGAAGGTACGTCTGAGTATTCCATCTGTGTACCAAGTTCATCGGTCCATCTTATGGCTTTCATGTTTATTATGTCGACAACACCTTCAAATGCACTTTCTGCTCCTATTGGATATTGGATGACAAGAGGTTTAGCACCGAGCTTGTCTATCATCGATTTGACAGACATATCGAAATCGGCTCCCATTTTGTCCATCTTGTTCATAAAAGCAATCCTTGGAACTCTGTATTTCGAAGCCTGATGCCAGACGGTTTCGGATTGAGGTTCAACTCCCGCAGAAGCATCAAAGACCGCGATTGCCCCGTCAAGTACTCTAAGTGAACGTTCTACCTCAATTGTGAAGTCCACGTGTCCGGGCGTATCGATAAGGTTAAAACGATGACCTCTCCAGTCAAAAGATATAGATGCCGAAGTTATGGTTATACCACGTTCTCTTTCCTGAATCATCCAGTCCGTCGTGGTATTGCCATCGTCAACATTACCCATCGCGTGTTTTTTACCGGCATAGAAAAGAATTCTTTCCGTAGTCGTTGTTTTACCGGCATCTATATGTGCCATTATTCCTATATTTCTCAACTTCTCAAGTTGAAGAACTTTTTCAGGCATTTTTACGTTCATCACCATCTGTAATGGGCAAAAGCTCTGTTTGCTTCTGCCATCTTTTGAACATCTTCGCGCTTCTTAACGGCTGTTCCCGTGTTAGAGTAAGCATTGAGGATTTCCTCAGCCAATTTTTCACTTATAGGCTTTCCTTTCCTGGCCCTTGCTGCATCGACTATCCATCTTACACCCAAAGAAGTCTTTCTTGGATCCTGAACTTCTATTGGCACTTGATAAGTTGCTCCTCCAACTCTTCTTGGTCTGACTTCAATAATCGGGGCAACATTTTCAAAAGCTTTTTTCAAAACCTCAAGCGGTTCTTTGCCACTCTTCTCTTTTATTATATCAAGAGCGGTGTAAAAATCTTTTTGGGCGACACTTCTTTTCCCATCCCACATTATCTTATTTATGAATCTTGTGACCAATTCATCATGATAAACGGGATCAGGTGAAACTTTTCTTACTTCAGCCCTTCTCCTTCTCATTTAAATACCTCCAAAGATCAAGCCGTTTACTTTTTTGGGCGTTTAACACCGTAACGGCTTCTTGCCTTTTTCCTGTTTTCAACACCCTGAGCATCCAATGTACCCCTTATTATCTTGTATCTTATTCCTGGCAGATCCTTTACCCTTCCACCTCTGACAAGTACAACTGAGTGTTCCTGAAGGTTGTGTCCTTCGCCGGGAATATAAGAGGTAACTTCAGCACCGTTAGTTAACCTTACCCTCGCTATCTTTCTCAAAGCGGAATTAGGTTTTTTTGGCGTCATGGTAGAGACACGAATACAAACCCCTCTTTTCTGAGGGTTACCACCGAGCGCCGGAGACTTGCTTTTGGTTTTTAATCTTTCTCTTCCTTTTCTAATTAACTGATTAATAGTAGGCATTTGATGACTCTTTGCCTCCTTCAAATTCGAAATTTGTTAACACTCAAGTATTCTACAACATAAGTGCACACTCAGTCAAGCACCTGTTTTGTACTAAATCTTTTTCAAATGCTTTGCAGATGGCTTCTCTTTATGACTTGCGCACCGTTTTCCTATAAGAGTCCCTTGTTTTACCAAATTTCGAGTATTTCTTTGAGTTATTCTGACGAGACTCATTTGAATATTCACGAACTTTTTCTATTGCTTTGAACTCTCTTTTTCTGAAATTCTTTTCGCTGATCTTCAAAAGTGCCGCAATCACATCAACTTCAGGAAATTTTTCAACCAATCCCTTAGCTTTATTGAGATATATCTTGTAATTTTCGTCCGTAAGTTCGACTTTGATGCGATTGACAAGCACAGATTGACTTTTACTTTCGATCTCTTCTATTGAAGGTATTTCAAGTTTTTCCACCTTTGTTTTGGCATATCTTTCTATCTCATGCAGTTTGTAAATTTCCCTGCCTGTTACGAATGTAAAAGAAAGACCCGGTTTCCCCATTCTACCCGTGCGTCCTATTCTGTGAATATAATATTCATTGTAATTCGGAAGGTCATAATTTATAACCATCTCAACATTTTTAATATCAAGTCCTCTTGCCGCCACATCGGTTGCAACAAGTATTTTTGTGTTTCTTGACCTGAAAGTGCTCATAACCCTGTCTCTCTGACTTTGCCTTATATCACCGTGAATTGCATCAGCAGAGTAATGATTTTCTTTGAGAATTGTGACAAGGTCATCCACACCTTTTTTGGTGTTGCAAAAGATCATGGCACTTTGGGGATCGTAAATGTCGAAAAGTCTGAAAAGTAGTTCGCTCTTATCACTTTCTTTTACCAAAAAGTAATGTTGATCGATATTTTCAACTGTCAGTTCTTTTGAAGGCACTTTTATGAATATCGGAGATCTCTGAAATTTCTTTGTCAAATCCATTATTGGTTTTGGCATCGTTGCTGAAAACAAAACCGTCTGCCTTTCAGCGGATGTCTCATTCAAAATTGCCTCTATATCTTCTATAAATCCCATGTCAAGCATGTCATCGGCTTCATCTATCACAACGATCTTAACACTACCTAATTTAAGCGTTTTTCTTCTTATGTGATCAAGAATTCTTCCCGGTGTTCCGACGACTATTTCCGCTCCCCTTTTCAAAGCCTTTATTTGGTAAACTATTTCTTGTCCACCGTAAATTGCCACAACTTTTTGAGAATCCACAATTTTTCTGAATTCATCGGCAACCTGAATTGTCAATTCCCGCGTTGGACACAAAACAAGAACTTGAAGATTTTCTCCTTTAAGATTTTCAATCGCCGGCAAAGCGTAAGCTAAGGTCTTCCCTGTTCCCGTTTGTGCTTGTCCTATAATATCTTTCCCCTCGAGAATAACAGGAATTGCCATAGATTGTATGGGAGTTGCCTCTTCAAATCCCATTTTCTCCAATGCCTTCAAAGTCTTTCCCGACAGGTTCAAATCTGAAAATTTACTCATACTTTTTTCCTTTCCTTTTTGTGAACTACCCTCAAACAAATTAGAACAAATGCAAATCATTCTACATGCACATGCACGTAATTCTCATCTCTTCATTAGAAATAGAGGGTCCTTCCATTCCTGATTAATTATACAGACAAAATAATTCGTTAACAATTTTTATCGATTAAGAGTTCGTTAACAAAGGCCGCCTGACTGGCGGCCTTTGATCATATGACTTTACTTGACTTCGGTCCACCTTGGTGTGAATGGATATGAATTTATCGGACTTATACTTTGTATGTATTCCTTAACCACATCGGCAAGCACATAACCCGTGTTGTAAGCTTGAGCATTTTTGAGCATAGAATAGTTATCCCCGCCGTTTGCCATGTAATCATTCGTGGCTATCATGTAGATCGTATCGGGGTCTATCGGTTTACCCTGCAAAAGGATATTTTCAACGCCATTTGGCGTTACCGTGTAAGTTAATCCCCATTCGTTCAACCTCGCACCGGTATCTTCAGGGTGTGCCACGGCTCCCCATTGAATTGCCTTTAAAAGATCGGATCCTTTTATCTTCAATATGACAACAGTATTACCGAATGGAAGCACGGATAAAACAGTCTTATAGGTTATCGTACCTGCTGGAATAGGTGCACGAATCCCTCCGCCATTCATGAAAACTGCTTGAACTCCCATGCTTCCAAATTTCCATGCCACGGCATCCGTTATGAAGTGGCCTATAAGAGTATCTGATTTCCTTGGGCTATCATTCGCATTGGCAAAATCAACCTTTGAAAATCCTATTGGTTCGTTCAATTTTTTAGCACCGACAAGTTGGTAAGCCGTTAAAAGATCTGCTATGGCCACATCCGGCTTTATATCCTTAGAAACCGTTATCAATTTGTAAGTGTAACTCGCCACCTTGCCATTCTCGATTGTTAAATCAAGTCTCGCTATGTATTTTGAATAAGAGCCTGCTTGAATTATCAATGCACCGTTGACATCAAGAGGAGAAGTTACAGCCGTATGGCTATGACCGTCGAGGATGACAGCCAAACCTGAAACACTCTGGGCAAGAGACACACTTCCGCCGTAAGGATTATCGGGAGGATCAAGTTTTTCAATTTTTGAAACGACAGAAGGACTACCGGCAACACTTTGCTCGCTGTATCCGAAGATTCCAAGATGCGTTAAGGCTATGACTATGCCATCAGGCCCTACCATCTCGTGAAGCTTTGGAACGTACTGCTGTGCAACTGCATCTGGAGAGAGAAAATCATAACCTTTGACGTATTCGGGATTACCTATGTACTCTGTCGTCTTTGTCGTTAAACCGAGAATGGCGACCTTCAGGTCCGGAAAACTCTCGATCACGTAAGGGACACCGACAGTTTTATCCGTGCCTTTGTAAACGATATTGGCAGAAAGAAACGGAAAATCAGCCCATGCCATTTGTCTTGAAAGTACCGACCACGGATGATCGAATTCGTGGTTGCCTATTGTCATAGCGTTAAGACCCATCATGTCAAGAGCAAGGATATCGGGTCTCGCGTAAAGCATGTCAGATTCGGGAACGCCTGTGTTGACATCACCTGCGTTAAGAAAGAGGAAATCCCACCCATTTGCCTGTGCTTCTGATCTTATCTGGTTTACGATCGTTGCCATTGCGGCAAATCCACCGTAATTTCCGTAAGGCCATGCATGACCGTGTGTGTCGTTGATTTCGAGAATGACGAGATGAGCTGACATCGCCATAATGGACACGATCAAAAGCAAGATCGTGAAAACAACAAAAGCTTTTTTCATACTCCTACCTCCCTATCAAAATTAAAATCCAGCATCAACTCATCTTGATCAGATGAACGCTGGATTTCGTTATGGTCGGGGCGACTGGATTTGAACCAGCGACCCCCTGTGCCCAAGACAGGTGCGCTACCTCTGCGCTACGCCCCGTGTTGAAAAAAGTATACCATAAGATATCCAAAAAGACAATAGTACCTGATCAACTTTAAAATGCGGTCATTTGACTTTATCGTATGGGATTCCCGATCAGGTCGGGAACGATCGCATTTGGCCTTCACTGCAACTTTTCTATCACTATCTTGTCTCTTTTTTTCAATCCTAAAATTTCACATGCCCTACCGGCATTTGACGATATTTCAATGTAATTTGAACTGTCGATGTGTGCAAGAATCAATTCATGCTTTCCTTCAGAATAATTATTCGTCAGAATTGCCCTTTTCCCATTTACAAGTATGTAATTTCCGGATAAGCCAGCCATTTGAAGTGCTTTCAACGGTATGGTTGTTTCTATATTTCCAAAGCCATCGATGTACGCTACCGTACTTTCTATCTTACCTTCTTCAACAGAAATCTCTTCAATTTCTATGGTTTTAAGATCTCCAACGATTTTACCGAATTCGCTCGGTTCTACTCCTATGTCTATGTAAGCAGCGGCCGGTGCGAAAATATCTCTTCCGTGGAAAGTGGACGATGGCGGATATTTGTACATGTATTTCGGGTTTTCTATCGCATAAGCCGATTTTACGCCTTTCAACTCTATCAGCCTTGTAAGTACACCGTTATCCGGTGCGACGCAATATTTTCCGTCTATGTTGGCGATGATGGCCTGTCTTTCAGATCCAACTCCCGGATCGACAACGCAAAGTAAAACGGAAGGCTTCGGAAGATCGTCGAAAACCCTTTCGATCACGTGTGCTGCTTCCTGTATGTCGAACGGAGATATGTCATGCGTTATGTCTACAACTTTTGAATTCGGAGAAATTGAGTATATAACGCTTTTGGCTATTCCGACGTAATACGATTTGTATCCCCAATCGGAGATGAAGGATATCATTTTTTCACCTACCTTCTGTTTTTCCATCTTCGATAATGACAACGGCAACCACCATGCCGTTGTCATGAGAAAGCGATGAGTGAACGAAGTCAAAACCGTATTTTTTCTTCAAAGAATTAACCTCTTCATTTTCGAAAAGATGCAAAGATCCCAAATCATCTGGAATGAAAGAAATGGAAGACAATTCAACATCTCTTATCCCCGTTCCCAGTGCCTTAAAGAAAGCTTCTTTTAGTGCAAATCTCCCGGCCAAAAATGATTGGTTTTTTCGTTTTTGCCATATTTTCATCTCTTCTTCGGAAAATATCCTTTGAGCAAGCTTTTCGTCAACTCTGGAAATTTCGAGGATATCAATTCCTATACCTTTTATCATTTCAAATGCTCCATAACCGTGTAATCAAGATCGAGGTGTGAAACGTATTCCCTTGTTATCATGGCAAGATAAACGTAAATGTATATAGTCAAAGTCAAAATCGAAAGAATCAAAAAAACAAAACTATTCCTTTTTTTGAAGGACGAAACGGTTGAAGAAGAAGCGTTTATATCGTGGTTTAAATCATTTTCGATCAGCTGATGAACGTAGAATCTCCTCGATATAACGTCAACAAGGATGACAAGGAAGAAAAAGTTGATCAGAACGACCAATACAATCGGCATCGGTATAGAAAGATTTTGGAGATTTATCGGATATATCGAACCCATTAAAAACTCAAAAAAACCGGAAAGCAAAAACAGCCAGTAATAACTTATCGTCGTAGTTGGAAAATCGTCTAAATCCTTTTTAAGATCGGCAGGAATTTTTTCCGTGTAAGATTTGTACAGCGCTTTCTTGTGCTTCACATGATCGTCGACCGATCTTGAAATTTTGTACATCACATAATAAATGACAAAAGGGACAAAGATCGCAAGAATTATCCAAATGTAATTAACCGAATTTTTAATGTCTTGCTCATGGTATTCTTCCATTTTATCCATTTAAATCACGAAAAGCGGGATGTCCATTTCTTCTTGAGATAGCCCTCCATGTTTTCCTTTCATCTGGTGTTCATTTCCCGTATATTTTACCACAAAAGAATAATCGCCTCTTGGAATGGCTATCAGATCTCCTATGCGCGTTATATATTTTAGGTTGGGATTACCAGGGCCGAATAACCCTTCATTAAGAAGCGTTTCTGAAGGATAAAAATCAACATTCGATCCGAATATTCGCTCTCCCTCCTCGATGGTCTTTTGGGGATCTTTGGTGTAAAGATACATTATTCTCGGCTCGCCTGTAGGCAAAATTTGTAAAGTCGAGACGAATTCATCTTCCGATTTTATATGAAATTCATGTTGCCATGGTGTATGGATCTGTCCATGATCTGCCGTTATGATGAAAACCGTATCATTTTTTAATTTATCTGGCAACCTTTCGTAAACAATATCTTCAAAAGTTTTGAGCACAAATGTCGATTCTTCGATGTATTCTTCAGAGGTCGGTCCGTAAATATGTCCCATTGCATCAACCATTGGCCAATAAGCGTAGATGTAAGAAAATTTTTCAGATTCAAGGCTGCTTCTGATTTTAATCATCATGTCAATTATATCAAAGTAACCCTGAACCGCAGATCCGTGATTGTGAATCTTTGAAAGACCGCTTTCTTTGAAAGAAGAAGGTATTATTATAAGGGGACTTGCACCGTAATTCCTTAAAGGTTCGTAAATCGTATTGACATTGAGAAAATTTGAAGGATTTGCGCCTCTCGATATCAAACTATCGCGAGACATGCCTATCGGTGAAAAATCTATCATATTTGCAATAGTACCGAATTCTTTAAGGTAAAGTATATACCCCAACATGCCATGCTCGACAGGAGAAGCTGCTGTTGCAAGTGTCGTAAGCACGTTAACCGTTGTTGAAGGGAAAATGGACGATATTTTTTTCGGCTCTCCGATGTATTTGAATTTTGAACGCTGAAATACATTCAAAGCGGCATCGTATCCCAATGCATCTACCAAAATCATGACGACTTTCTTTGCATCTTCAAATTTTTCCCCAAGGTACGCTTTTGGCAAAGGCTTGTGCAAAGGTACGACGCCAAATTTTGAGATGATGGAATTTATCAAACCAAGGATGGATTTTTCGTAATCTACTTTCATCCTTTCACCGATCCTTGCGTTAACCCTCCGACTATAAATCTTTGTAAACTGAGGAAGAGCACCAATATAGGGATCATTCCGATTAAGGCGGCTGCCGTTATAAGGCTCCAATTAGCAGAGTATTGGCTGGTGGAAAATGATTGAAGTCCGACTGCAAAGGTGTAATGGTTTATACCGGACATCACTATGGATGCAAGTATGTAATCTCCGTAATTACCTATAAAGCTCAATATCGTCGTTACCGCAAGCACTGGCGCCGAAAGCGGAAGTACTATCCTCCAAAATGTTTGAAATCTCGTTGCACCGTCGACCATTGCCGCTTCTTCGAGTTCTGTTGGAATTGTATCGAAAAATCCTTTTATAAGCCATGAATTGAAAGCGATACCACCACCTATGTAAAGGAAGGCAAGTCCACCAAGGGAGTTAAGCCCCAAGAACGGAACGAAATGACCTATGTAACTAAGCAGAAGGTAAAGTGCGACCATCGCCATCATCGTCGGAAACATCTGTACAAGTAATATACTTATCAGCCCGTACTTCCTTCCAGGAAATTTGAGCCTTGAAAATGGATATGCCATCAAGGCAGATAAGAAAACGGTTATAACGGCAGCACTTCCTGCAACGATTATGCTGTTCAAAAGCCAAAGTAGGAATGGAGGCACGTATTTTACCTGCCAGTCTTGAGTTAAGTAATAGGATGTGTTGTTTATTGAACCCAATCTTCCACTTATATCTTTGAAATAAGGCAACATCGCAAGTTCATTCGTTCTTCTTGAGATCATCCCAAGTGCCGGTGCTATCGTGGAGACATATTGATTTTGATAGAGATTGTTCATGGCGTTTAACTCATTGACGCTGAAAGGAAAGCCAAGCAGACTTATGCCTATGTATGCATTACTTCTATCCTTGAGATTGGTCACATAATTACCGTACTGTTCGTTGAAAATATTAAATTGCTTAGTCGTCTGGAGAGTAAGTCCAATTGTATCTATAAGCTTTTGTGTGTTAAAAAATTGATCATATCTTGACGAAGAAGGAATAGGTTGAATATCTTTGTAAATCGAAGAATTTGCAAGTGTACCGTAATATGAATTGAGCGCGTTTAAAAAAGCAGCAGCATCCTCAAAGGGACCTATTTTCGTTTCATCAGCCTTTATGACAGGGATCACCAACATAGTTTTAAAATACAAAGCAGATAAAACCATCCTCGAATTTATATTGTTTAGTTTCTGCTGTATGAGCGAAATTTTCGACGAGATCTCTGAAATATTTTTGTTGATCTGAGGTATTTCAGATGCTATCGCATTGTATCTTTGAGATGAAAGAGCGTAATTCTGAAGTACAGAACTGGACATGGAAAGACCGGATTGTAATTTCAAAAGTGCTATTGGAAGTGCAGATTTAACATTTGAAATTGCGTTTGAATTCCTGTTCGCGTACAGCAGAGATTGGTTATTTTGAATATATTCAAGATCATCAAGAATCTTATTGACCTGTGCAGTTATAGGATCAAAAACGTGGTATTTTGAGGAAATGTCAAGCCAATTTTTGACCTGAGAAATATAGGACGAAACATCGTAAAAGATACCACTTTGCGTCGATGAAACGGTTTTCTCATTCAACACATCTTTCACGACAGAGACCATGCTGTCAATTGCCATGGCTGTTGGTACTATGTTATTTGAGAATATGGAAATTTGAGACGCATCGTAAGACATTGAACTAAGCAATGCCGTAGAACTTGCCATCATCGTACTCAATTTGGTTTGAAGTGCCGAATAGGTGTTGTTAAGATTAGTCAGCGAGGCTTGAATTGTACCCGTAAGATCACTTCTTATACTTTGAACTTTTGAAATCGCATCGTTTACACTTTTATCGTAAATTGATTGAGCTGTATTAACCTTTTGAATTGAAGAAAAAACAGAAACTTTTATATCTTGAAGTTGTTGGCCTTTTGTTCCAAGGGCACTCGAAAGGTTTATCGTGTCCATGTTTATCCGTCTTAAGTAAACAGGGGCAAACCATTGACCATAGTTAAAAGATCCATCTTTAAGAGAATCGACTGTTTCCTGATAAGCCTCGACGAGATCCTTTGCCATTTTGTTATCGACATTACTTTCCAAAAGGATCTGTGAAACCTCGCTTGGAACATTGGAAAGCGATGAAGCAACCGAATTCATGACGTTAACGAATGTTGCCTTAGATGTTGGAATCTCTGGAAAATATTGACCAGCGATCTGTATTGCCTGTTGAGTTGGGGAGGCTTCAATGCCCTTAAGCGTATCGTAAAGACCGGCCAACTTGTAATTTTGATCAAGAGCATCGAATTTGTTTGAAAGATACGCAGAAATCGTTGAGAGATACGTCATATCCAAGTTGACATTCGATTTGACATTTTCAACTGCCATTGATTTTGCCTTTGGAATGAAATTGACGGATATCCACGATGCGTTAGAGGTTATCGAATTGTTCATCTTAGAAGTATCTTTGAAATAACCTTCAAATGCCTTAAAATCATCGTTCAGTCTATTCAAAATTTGATCTTTGTTCATCTTGTTGTAAGGACTTCCAAGACTGTATATGTTTGCTATTTCGTTGTAAATCGCAGGTACATTTTTCCCTTCAAAGATTAGATCCACGTAATTTTGCCACGTTGTTTGGCCCGAGAATAAATTCGGACTTATAGATGAATTATCCCTTCTTATCGATGTGGTAAAGATCCAAAGAACAGGAAATAACACAATTACTATTACGATTATCATCATGATGTGTCTTAAGGGATGGACTTTGAACATCATTTATTCACCTCTTTGAAGGAGCCAGATAATTTGAAGTTCACGGCACTTATAGCCGCTATTATGACGAATATGAGTATGGATATCGCCGCTGCGAGACTGTAATCGCGCCCGGCCACACCACCGAATGCAAGGTTGTACGTGTAGCTTAAAAGTATATCCGTTTGTCCGGCAGGCGTGATCGAATTGGGAATTGGAGGATTTCCTCCCGTCAAGAGATATATGACGTTGAAGTTGTTAAAGTTGTAAGCGAATGAGGCTATAAGTAAAGGTGCAAGAGGCGTCATCAAAAGTGGGAAGGTTATCGTCCAGAAAGAATGCCACCTTGAAGAACCGTCTATTGAAGCTGCTTCGTAGAGATCGTCGGGGATAGATTGCAGAGCTCCTAAAGCTATCACCATCATGTAGGGAAATCCAAGCCATGTGTTGACCAAAAACAAAGCGACCTTTGCCCAAAAAGCATCACCAAACCAGTTTATAGGTGCAAGGTGCAGCCATTCTCCCAAAAATATCCTGTTTATTATTCCAAAGCTCACGTTAAAGAAGCCAACTCTGAAGATTATTATCGATATAAAGCCTGGGATAGCCCATGGAATTATAAGAAGAGTCCTGTAAATCGATCTTAATCTCATATTTCTGTTATTCAAAACTATTGCAAGAATCAACCCAACGGAAAAAGTGAAGAAAACACTTAAGGCTGCCCACTCGAATGTCCAGATGAAAACTGTCAAAAATGGAGAGGTTATCTGCTTATTCGTCAAAAGGGAGGAAAAATTCGAAAGACCCGCATTACCGTAATAACCTATTATCATGGTTTGTTTCCCGGTAGTTGGATCTACGTTCCAAAAAGCATGATCGTGTTCGACAACGGGTTGTTGCGTCAGCGTGTTGACAAGCACGGTTTTTTCAACGTTATGACCATTTTCAATGACGGGAATAGTCGAGAGTGTGTATTCGTATTTGGCCGTAACCAATTTGTTAAAGCCATAAGTTGTCGTGAAAAACAGGGTGCCAAATTGAGGGTTTATGAATTCTGTGTTGCTCAATTCAGGTCCGTAATTGACGTTGAAAAATTTCAAATTCGGAAAGGTCGTTTGATCTGAAGGACTGTAAAAATAATTGTAATTTTGGCCATTGACTGAGATCGCTATTATCTGTGACGGATCCTTTAAAGATCTCACAAGTGAATAGTCAATTCCATTTATGGAAACTGAACCATTTGTTATCATCTCAAAATTGCCGATGTATTTGTTATTTCCGGTTTTAACAGGAGAACTTGCCACGTACAAATTACCGCTTGCATCTTTCAAAAGCATCACGAAATTGTCAGTTGGTTTGTAATCTTTGTAAAGTGTGTAAATAGAATAATCAAAAAATTTTGGGTTAGGACTTATGACTATGGTGTCCAACATTATGTTAACTGCCTGATCACGCGTCCACATGTATCCCGTTTCGTAATTCTGAAATGCAAGTTGAACGGTGAAATATATGGGATAAACGGTTAATATCATCATGAAGATAAGGGCAGGTATCATGTATTTGAAAGGATATCCTTTCGGATTTATGAGAGCATAATCTATAAAGACGAGAAGAAGTATCACTATTACACCCAGACCATACGAACCGTTAACCATCAATACCATTATAGACCACGCAAGAATTGCATCTATTATGGCGGTAGAAGTCCACAAAATCATTTTTTTAAACACTTAGTTCCCTCCATACCATACAGTGTAAAACAAAAAGTAAGACGGGGAGATCCCGTCTTACTTGGTATCTTACTTAGATATCGCCTGTTTTATCTGTTGAACAGCCGTCGTTAAAGCTGCCTGCGAAGATTCCTTTCCGCTGACAGCAAGGTTAATGGCATTTGTCCACGCGTTCCATACGGAGGCCATTTGAGGAATATTTGGCATAGGAGTTGTATTGCTCAGAGCCTCAACGAATCCTTTAAGCCATGGCGCAACTGCCTCGGCCTTTGCGGCAACATCATATCTTGCCGGAATTCTTGGATCGGCTTGCCATATCTTGTACATCGTATCAGGTGTGTTTATGTAATCTGACATGAATTCCATTGCCTGTATTTGGTTTGGAGATTTTGAATTTATCATGAAACCCTGGACTCCGACAAATGGTTTACCGCCGGGTATCGGCGCAACTCCAAAGTTGATTCCGGCCTGTTGAACAGCGGGTACTTCCCATTCGCCGTTTATCATCATGGCGGCTTTACCGGACGTGAAGAGGTTAGCAGCTGTGTTGTAATCTTCGCCTTGCGGAATAATTCCCGAGGTAAACAACTTAACTATGTAGTTAAGACCTGCTACTGCGCCGGCATTATCAAGGCCTATGTCATTCGGATTAAGAGCGCCGTCCTTTGTTGTCCCAAAGACATATCCACCAAACCCCTGAACAAATGGAGCAGAAAAATATGGATCACCGTAAACGGCATAGGCGAGGCCGTAGAATCCACCAGCAGTCATCTGCTTGGCCATTGTGAAAAGTTGATCCGGAGTTGTAGGAGGATTGGTAACGTAATCTTTGTTGTAGAACAAAGCAAGCACGTCTATACCGTATGGAAGACCGTAAAGCTTACCTCCATAGGAGAATGCCGCAAGAGACGAAGGAGCGAATTGTTTTAATTGACTGGAAGAAAGAAAAGTGATAGGAGTCAAAAGCCCATCCGCTGCGAATTCCCCAACCCAGTCGTTTGCACCAACTATGATATCCGGCCCTTCATTTGCAGCAGCTGCGGTGATGAATTTGGTCCTGATATCACCGAAGTTCATTTCCACAACCTTAACAGGTATACCGTAAACGGCCTGAAATTCGTTACCAAGTTGTTTTAAAATAGGTGCTCTTGTTGAATCTGCCCAGATAAGTAACTGTCCAGGAGTAGCGGCAAACACGCTCATCGTCAGAAGTGCAAGAATGACGATTGAAAGAACCACCAAACGTTTCATCTGAATTCCTCCCTTCAAAATATGAATTTAAAGTAAAATCGCCTTGATAGGCAAATAATATAATACCACTAAAATCATTTTATTTCAATATAGAGCAAAGATGAAAACGATTTAGAATGTATTTCTGAATGCCATTTAGCACATGCGATTACGGGTGAATTTTCGGTATAGAACAATCTTATGTTAAAATTCCATCGGTGATAAGTTTGAAAAGATCTAAATCTTTGTCGTTTACAAAAGAGTATTTGCTTATAACAACAGGGGATCTCATAACCGCAGTTGGGGTGGTATCGTTTCTTGTGCCATATAATATAGCGGCAGGAGGCGCAAGTGGACTTGCCATCATTCTTCATGGCCTTTTGCCTTTGATCCAGATTGGCGTATGGATGTACATAATAAATGGCCTTCTGATACTCATGGCCATTTTGATCTTAGGCATAGATTTCAGTTTCAAAACGATATACTCGACATTCGTGCTTTCCTTCTTTGTAGATCTTTTTAACAACATATTTCCAATACCTGTTTACAACGGCGGAGATCTTATGCTTGCAACGATCTTCGGCTCGATAATAACGGCTTTCGGAATGGCACTGGCTTTTTCGCAGAATGGAAGTACCGGAGGAACAGACATAGTCGCAAAACTTTTCAACAGATTTTTCGCCATTCCACTCGGTCAGGGAGTTTTGATCGCAGATATTGTCATAGGCATAATTTCCGGCTTTCAATACGGCATAAACATAGGAATGTACGCAATTCTTGCCATAGTTTTGAATGGACTTTCAATAGATTTTCTTATGCGCGGTATGGAAATGAACAAACAACTTTTCATAATTTCAACCAAAAACGATGAAATAGCAGATTACATAGGTAAAAAAATGAGTCGTGGTGTCACTTACGTTCCGACGATAGGTGCGTACACAAATGAGGCGTACAAAATGATAATGGTCGTCATCAAAAGAAGAGAAATAGCGGAACTTTTAAGCGCTATAAAGCAGATAGATCCGAAAGCCTTTGTCGTAGTCGAAGACATAGACAAGGCCTTTGGGGAGGGATTTAACGATATAAGCAAATTGTGAGGTGTGAAATGATTTACCAGATATTCGTCGATAGATTCGCAAGTTTAGATCAAAAGTGCAACGTCAAACCGTGGGACTTGCCAGTTGAAGGTGCGGCAAATGAGTTTTATGGCGGAAACCTCAAAGGTATAATTTCCAAAATCGATCATATATCCAGTTTGGGTGCAGATGCCATCTACATAACGCCAATTTTCGAGTCAAAAACGTATCACAGATATGATATACTTGATTATTTCCAGATAAGTCCCATGGTTGGAGATGAAAGAGATCTCGAGAATTTGATAAAAGCTTTTCATTCAAGGAAAATAAAGATCTTTCTCGATGGGGTCTTCAACCATGTAAGTTCTGAATCCAAAATGGTTTCGAATATGGGAACGAAGAGAAAATGGAGAGGCTTCGGTGAACTCACAGAATTAGACTTAGACAGACCTGATGTGATGAAATTCATTTTAAATGTCGTGGAATATTGGATGAAAAAAGACATAGACGGATTCAGAATCGACTGTGCCAATGATGTGGGAATGAGCCATCTCGATGAGATCATGAGCAAAATTCATGAATTCGGCGGTCAGATGGTAGGTGAAGTTATGACATACGCAAAAGACTGGTTGTATCACATGGATGGTGTGATGAATTACTTTTTCAGGCAATCAACGCTTTTGACGCTGAATAGTGAAATTACGCCAGATGATTACGTTACTTACTTGAATTGGATGATAAATGAATATCCTCAAGAAAAATTGCTGAACTCGTGGACGATACTTTCTTCTCACGATACCCCGAGACTTTCCAATGTGCTTCAAAATGAAAAGAAAATTCGTTTGGCAATTGCCATTCAACATGCCTTTCCTGGAATTCCCATGATTTATTACGGTGAAGAAGTAGGCATGAACGGAGGGCCGGATCCTTTTAACAGAGCACCAATGAATTGGGAGCAAAAAAGCGAACGGTGCGAATTTTACCAAAAGATGAACAATTTAAGAAAAGAGTTCGATGTACTTTCCAAGGGAAAAACTAAAATATGGATAAATGGAGATATCCTGTCTATCCTAAGATACGATGAATGGGAGAGATTTGTGCTTTTTGTCGCTAACCCTACTGGCATGACAAACGTTGCAAATGTTATAATACCATATTCATATGCGTTTGATGGATTGGAGATGAGGGATGTGATCTCAAATCGTATTGTGAAAATCAATTCTGGCTCCATTTTTATCGATCTTGAACCGTTTGATTTCACTTTTTTTGTACCAAAGGGTGACATATCAAACTATTCTTTCTTCAAGAAAAGATGAAAATCATAACTGTCGTTGTAACATACAACAGATTAAATTGGCTAAAGAAAAACATCGACGCACTTTTATCTCAAACAAGGCGCCCCGATGAGATAATAGTCGTTGACAACGCAAGCACCGATGACACATATGAATTTCTGAAGAATTTAGATGGTATTAAATTCAAAAGACTTAACGAAAATATTGGAGGAGCCGGAGGATTTGCTTATGGCTTAGAATGTGCAATTGACGATGGAGCAGATTGGGTTTGGATGATGGACGATGATGCACTTCCTTATAAAAATGCCCTTGAAGAACTTGAACGTGCTATCTTAGAAAATCAAAAATCAAATGTGGGCGTTTTTCTCAGCAAATTGGCAAACAAGGATAATTCAAAATCGACAAATAAAATATCAAGGGCTCCGACGGGCACTTTTGTTGGTTTTACCGTAAAAAAAGAGGTCGTTGAAAAAGTCGGTCTTCCAGATGCAGATTTCTTCATCTATGCCGATGATTACGATTATTCCATGAGAATACAAAGGGCTGGCTTTAAGATACTGAGAGTATATTCAAGTTTGATAGAACACAAAGATTGGATAAGGCAAAAACGCGTCTTTCGTTTTCCATTTTCGAAACCAAATGTTCCTCCGTGGAAAACTTACTATCTTTTCAGAAACCCAATTCTTGCAACTAAAAATTCAAAGATAGTCAATTTAGGCGTTAAAATTTACCTTTCAATTGATAGATACATATGGTCATACGTTTCTCCAGAGGCTAAACCTTACATCTTTAGCGGATATAAAGATGGGAAAAATGGTGTGAAGGGGAAAAAAGTAGATCCCAAAAAACCTTTATTTTCTTGAAATCTGCCCAATCGCAACAAAATGCGCAGCCGTACTTTTCGGAATAAATCTGAGTGCGAAGGCCGTGAGTTTGTTTACAAAACCCGGCAGGATGATTAATTTGCCCTTTTTTAAACCTTTATAACCTATAAGTGCGACTTTTTGAGCACTCATGCTTTTTATACTGAAAGTTTCTGCGCTTGTAAGGCCGATCCTTTTTTGAAAGTTCGTATCGGTTGGTCCAGGGCATAAAGTTGTCACTGAAACACCCGTACCTTTCAACTCCTCATTTAGCGCTACTGAAAAGGACAGAACATATGCCTTCGTCGAATAGTAAACGTTCATGTAAGGGCCCGGCGGAAAAGCCGCTAAAGATGCGATGTTAAGAATTTTGCCTTTACCGTTTTTGACCATTTCCGGCGCAAAAAGACGCGTTAAATGTGTGAGCGCTGTGACATTGACTTGAATCATCTCAAGCGAGGTTTTTAAGTCCGTTTTTATGAAAGCCCCATAACTACCAAAGCCGGCATTGTTGACAAGCGCATCAATAACGATGGAATTCTTCTTTAATTCGTCAAATATTTCATCGGGCGCTGAAGGGGAAGAAAGATCTTTGGGTATGATCATCGTTGAGATGCCGAATTCGTTTGACAATTCGTCAGAAACGATTTCAAGCGTTTTTTCATCTCTTGCAACAAGCACAAGATCATGACCGTCCTTTGCAAATAATTTTGCCAATTCCTTCCCTATCCCGCCGGATGCACCCGTTATGAGTACAACATCTTTCATAGTTCACCTCATTAAAAGATTATATCACGAAGTTGTGAACTATGAATTATTCTCGATCTGATCAAGAATCTCATCCGATAAAGTCAATAAAATGGGAAGTAAGCCTTTTATACCAAAGCATGTCCAAAAGTCAAAAGGAATTACTTTGATTTTTCAAGTTCTTCTTCGCGATCGTACAAATTTTCTCTCGACCTTTTCGGCTCGATTGAAAAGTACAAATTCTTGTCCCTTGAGTAACTCAATGTGGGTTGAGTTACTCAACCCACATTGATTATGCACCAAATCTTTTTCAATTTACCAAACACGATCCCCGACGTTTCCATTCCTTATAGGTACGATAAAAACTCA
>DYLQ01000035.1:0-2143 GCA_020722015.1 Thermotoga sp.
TTTGTGCCTTCAAGCACGCCCCCCATGAGTACTCGGGTTATTTGTCGAGTGGTATCGTAGATCATAGTACCATCGACCGTTGGATTGTCAAAGTTATTTAAAAGGATGTACATTTACTCACCTCTTTTTAGATCTTGCGTACTCCCTTAAGAGTTTTTCTGCTTTTTGGTGTACAGTTTTCTCGCCGTACATTTCAGAAAAACGAGCCGCGCTAACGATTGCATGAACATAGTAAGCCCCCGTCGGAGAGTATTTAACGGGGTACTTCTTGTTTCGCTCATCAAGGAAACATCGAGGAGACATAGATTTACGCCTTTTCTCCGACGGCTTAGTCCATTTTCGATCGGTAAACCTTTTCATACTTACCTCTTATGTCTTCTACGCTTGGATCTCTTTGCTTTGGATCTTTTATCACCAACAACGATCCTGCACGTAGCAACTTTAAGGATGTGTCCCCTTTTTGCATGTCTTGTAGCTTTTCTTCTTCTCATTTTCTCTCTCCTTTCTAAGTTAATAATACTATCGCAAGTAAAAGTAAAAATCCATATAATACATTTTGTGAGTTTTCAAGGCTCAGAAACGATACGATAGGATTGTATGTCTTTATTGGGTACACAACTTGAGACGGTGAAATTGAGAGTGGAGATCCTACCGTTGCGAACTCTTTTGAATAAGTCACCGGAAATCCTATGACTGGCGTGAAATTTTCATCGTTTTGGATGAATGCTCCGATCTCGTCTATGTATGTAGCATAACTTCCGGCTGGTAGAATTAAAGTGTTTGTGTAGTCGATAACATAAGTCGCCTGTGACGATTGCAAGATAGTGACTGCATGGCCTATTGTGTATCCGCCGTTAAACACGATTAGCTGGGTTGGGGTCAATCCGAGCGCTTTGCCCGTGAAATATACAAGCCTTGATATATCGATACAAGTGCCCTCTCGAAAGTACCATGTTAAGCCTGCTGACTGAAAATATTGCGTATTGCCAAAGTCTGCAATAACTGGGCTTCGATATCTGATATGGCTTGAGACTGTGTTGAGCTGGATGCCATTGCTAATATTGAGATAATACTTAACATTTTCACCTGCTTGGCTGTCCGAGAGTTGCGAATCTGTCAAGGTATGGGCGTTGATTAGATTTTGCAGGCTGGCACTTGTTATTAAGGGCATTTTAGATCGCCGTGACTTGAGATATTATCGTAGCATCATAACCTGTTGTATTTGTCGAGGTGTCAGTGAGGATATACTCCATCGACACAATTCCGGCAAAGTTCACCATATTTGTAATAATTCCGCTTGTTGGGATGTCAGTAACGGATAATGTCAACGGTATGTATACGCCTAAGTAGGGCGAAAAGGTACCCTTTAGAGTAAGAGTGCATGCGTTCGGATTTGATGTATAGACCTGATAGTAAAAGTTATGCTGCCCAACGGAAAATGGTTGACAGGTAAGAGTTACAGGATTTGATGAGGAAAATGTAGTCGATTGCGTGTAAAATTGCTGAGGATTTTGGTATAGAATCAGTGCTGTGTTAACTGCAGTAATATCCGGTAGAGGCTCTCCTCTTTGGGTTGCAATATATACGTACACTGTTGGCTCCGTGGTTGACTTTATGATGATTTTGCACTTTTGAAAGGATCTATAATATCGATCCATGGCAAACAGAGGGAGGGTGAAAGATGAGTCGTCGAAGGAAATTTCGCCATTCATCATGGACACCACGGTGATCCCTGATCCTGCAATATCAATTGTAGAGATCCATACTGGAATTTCATTGCCATTTTCGAGGGTAGTCCCTGATTGCGTGAAGATAGGATGTATAAGCATATTTTCACCTCTCTTTTTTAGATATTAAGATTACATTAGTCTGCTTGACGTTCTCGTTGAGTAGATCCACAACTTTCTCAAGTTCATTGACATTTTTGGACAATTGGTCAAGCACTCTGTAAAAATATGTTAGTAATATAAAAAGTACTGTAGTTGAAACTCCAAAGTTTGTGATTAGAAATATCCATTCGTTTATTGTCATCTGATTATCATCATCCCTATTAGGGTAAGAGCCGCAATAACTATTATAGTTGTATCGATCCCAGTTTTCCCAATTATTGGGATTGAACTTGTTGAGGCTGCAGGCGTTGATG
>DYLQ01000035.1:2243-7156 GCA_020722015.1 Thermotoga sp.
GTTGTCGTTGTCGTGGTTGAATTCGAGACTGATGAGGTAGTCCTTTTCATAGTTGATGCCCGGGCGGCTGCGGCTCGTGCAGCTGCAGCTTTAGCGGCGGCAATGGCTTCTTGAAGTTGCATATTTGCCTCAGTTGCTCCGATAGCATTTTGGTAGAGTATGACGTTTTTTTGTTGAAAAGCCTCGATAGCTCGATCCGCGGCTTGTTTGTTTGCAACAGTATCAGCTTTTCCTTTCATGGAAGCTGCATATATTTCTTTTTCACGTGCGAGCAGAGCAGCTCTCTCTGCATTTTGTTGAGCTATTAGTTTTTCTTGAGCTGCAATTGCCTTTGCGGCGGCAACTGCTCGAGCATTTTGAATTGCTATTTCAGTCATGTGTGCCTGAATGGCTTGTTGTGCTGCTTCTTCTGCGGCTTGAGAGGCGGCTCGTGCGGCTGCGGCTTCTTCGGAGGCTTGAATGGATGTATGTCCGCTGTATTGACCGAAAACTTCCATGTCATTACCTCTTTTTTGCTAATAGGATCGCTACTATTATAATCCCCCCAATTATAAGCCACGTATAATCAGGCGCAGATCCTATAGACGATGAACTGGCAGTCAGTGCTGATGGTATGTAAGATAATGCTGGGCTATTTTGTGCATAATCATATTTTAGCGAATTATACAAATTATTCGCCCATGCAGTGTTAGACTGGAGCGCTGCAATTGCTTCTTGGGTAAGAGTAACGGACGGTGGTGTCGACACGTCCGTTGTTGTGTTCGGAACGCATACACCGCTTGAGTTCATGTGGTAACCAGATTGACAAATCGCCATTGACATTGTCAATCACCTCTTACTTTTTCATCAACAGTATAACTGCAAGAATACCTACTCCGAGAGCTACGTATAACCATATCTTAGATTGAGATTGAGCCGCTCCTATTTGTGACTTTGCTTGAGCTGTCAGAGAAGCTATTGCCGCGGATTCTTGAGCTTTCAGAGAAGCTATTGTAGAGGCTTCCTGTGCCGCCATCCTTTTCTCCGCGGCTGCAACTGCAGGTTGCGAGATCGAGTTTACACTCACACATTTCTTTGTTTGTGAATTATAAACTTCGTCCGCTGAGCATGAGGAATTCAGACCGTTTTCAAATGTCCCAACCGCCCAGTTAAATGCATCTCCGATAGCATTCGTGATGTCACCCAATATGTTCATGACATCATCCCCTTATGACACCAGCGGCTATTGCAAGTCTTATTATATCATTTTCGCCTTGATATACTTGGAATGGCATGTCGAGTTTTGTGACTGACACGTTACCGGCAGTCGTTGCAATTGTCGATCCGAGAGCTGCATCGGATGTTATTGCTACTTGTGCAGGCGTGTTAACATATACAAGCAGTTTGTCAAGTGGTAAGAGAGGATATTGTGTTTCCCAGAAATCTGCAACGTTCAGATCGTACGGATTTGAAACATTTATCTGAGCGAGAGATCCTGAAAACATGAGATATCTTTGCGTATTTGCGCCGCCTGCTTCTCGATATATTGCCACATTTCCTTGGCTCGTAAGATAGAATAATTGTATGGTGTCCGCTGTTCCTGCTCCCGAATTGCCTGCGAATGTCATTGCGTTTGTTGAATAGTTTATGGAGGTAGGACTACCAAGATCTTTATTAGCAGTGATATCGTACGCATGTGCAATAAGTGTATAGTAAGGCTCTCCCGAGCTGTTATTGATAAGAGGTGAAATTGGCTCGGTTGGGGTCAGTGAAAAAGCGGCGTTAGCTGCAACCGACGTGAATTGTTGAGTTACACCCACTTTCACTTTCATAGGCAGTGCGGGGCAGGTCAACCATATTGTATTTTGAGGTATTTGTAACTGTGCAACAAGTGTGGTTTGACCTTCTGTGTTCGGAAAAACCGTGAAATCTTCTACATTCGTGATCTTTTTAAACATTTCATCACCTTCTCTACGGTGATTAACCGTTATAGTTTGCCTTAACCAAGCCTTTAAAAATCACATGGCAGTTTCCCAATGTCTCTGAAACAGTATCCTTAATGTTCAAATAAATCTCAGTGAATGGTAGAAACATATATGCCGCATCCATTTCAAGACCGGTATCATATGATCTATCGTTTTGTTGAGCCAGATTAAGTGCATTCCACGAAGCTATAGTTTTTTCAACGGAGATCGGCTTTGCATTGACTCCCGATGGAACCTTAGCAGATAACGATATTATAGCATTATCTGATAACTGTGCACCTGTAGAAGTTACAAGCTGCAGAACGACCTGAACAATGGACGGGAAAGAAATGGTAGTTTGTGCCGGAACTTGCCATCCAAAAATTGGCACGACAACTCCCGCTATTGTTTGAGTATTCGAGAAAAATTGTTCAGGTGAGCCATTGTATAATGAGTACATATTCTCACCCTCCTTTATTTAGATGCTGAAGACGAAGTTGACGTCGGAACGGCTGGAAGATATTGCATAGCAAAGGCCGCGAGCCCACCGGCTGTAACACCAATAAGCAAATTGTCAATTAGGTCGTTTTTCGCTGGGAGAAACATAAGTGCTAAAAGTCCTATAGCTCCTATAACGAGATGCCCACTATTTGCAACGGGGATAAAAGACGCTGTATGACTATTCAAATAATCGCCACCGTACGCACCAATTACTGCTCCGGCTGTAACAGTGAGAGTTGGTACTAAAACAGAAGATCTCATTTTCATTTATTTCACCTCTTTCGTTGAAGTTGAATGCTTAAAAATCCCGAGATTGTTTAGAACTCCTACGATCAGATTTACCACCGTCTGGATCGCAGGTTCAAACCCTGTTAGATCAATTCCAAAGTCCGTTTTCATGCTCGTGATAACTGCTTTTACAACTGCATCTCTTTTCTGTGTACCTGAAGCATCAGACTGTTCTGCCGTCTGAACAGCAATATGGACAGTCGCTATGAACGTTGAAAGATTTGTCATGATCTTCAACAATTTACCAAACAATTCAAACATCTTTCCATCTCCTTTTGATATATACTTAGATACTATTATATTATATACTATTTTTTTGATCATGTCAAGTCATATAGCATAAAAAACACCGGCCTATCAAGCCGGTGAATGTTCTGGAAGGGAGGATGTACGAAGGGGAAACTTTTCAGACTTTTTCTAATCCATATGAGATCTCGCCCGTTCTCATATTTTTGATCAGATATCTATGATTTGTTACAGATAAAGGCTCTAATGATTCCATCGTCAGACTGAGGTTTTTAGCCACTTTCTCTCGATCGTTGGTTTCGGACAACGCAAAAACTACCAGATATGAGCATTGTTTTAAAAACGTCAAATCGAGATCGATAATCATCTGCGTTGCCATTATAACACTTATTCCACGTTTTCGACCTGCACGAATTAACCGCTCCAATTGCACAGAATGAGAAGCACGTGCATAAAACTCAGATGCCTCGTCAATAACAAAAAACGTATTAGCCGGATTGTCAAGATGCCATATATCGTACGCAATGCGATCCATTTGTGCTTGTACTTCATCGTTTGACAAAAACCCCATCTCGATCCCAACGTGGGGATATTTTTCAAACAGTAGCCTATATAATATGTCAGTGCGATCCACAGAGAGCACGTCTGGAACGTTGATATCTCGCCGATCATTCGAGATCCATATCAACCTATCTTGTGGCTTCACAATATTTTTTATAAGATTCTTCACAAATATTGTTTTTCCGGATCCAGTTTTTCCAACAACAAGCATATTCATACCATCACCCCTGACGTATTATATCTGAAAATTTCCTGTCAGTTTCTGCTTCTTCCTTCTTCTCTGATTCTTTGGCAGACTCTGCTTTTATCCCTTTAGCCGCCATAATACCGGTTAGTCCTATAAGTCCGAATCCAAGCACTATTGCTACATAGGGATTCTCAATTTTAATAACCCGAGATAATGCATCGTCAAGGTGCATGGATTCTACCATTCTAACAGACTCGGGATACCAAGTCGTCATAAATTTGTCAAGCTCGGCTTGATCTAACTTAGTGATCTTGCCAATCGCTATTCCTTCAAGCCCTACAATCTCCTTAGCAGATAGAAAATTATAGGATTGAGCATTTTCTTCTTTTTCCCTTTCAGTTGTATCATCATTTATCGGTTCTTCTTCTCCGATAAACTCATTTTCGTCTATCATATGTGTCCTCCCTTATTGAAATATGACATTATTGTTCGAAGTCTCTGGTTGTGGTTCTGAGATCTTATCCACATTATCAACCACTTTAACTACAGGACTTCGTTTCATGGAGAATAAAAGTAGTGCGACAACTGCCAAAACTCCCACTCCTAACACGATCATCCCAATGTTTTTTAACCCCGAAGATTTCTGTTCTACAGGTTCTTCACCCTCTTGGGTTTCTTCCTTTCGTGGTTGATTTTCAAGCGGATCTTTAGTTGTCTCGATCTCCTCTACAACCTCCTTTGCAACGTCTATCGAGCTTTTGGTTTTTTTACTGCGAGGCTTCCGATGTTTCTTTTCCTTAACTTCTTCTTTTACTTCTTTTACCTCTTTTACTTCTTTTTCTGGCTTAACTTCTTCTTTTACTTCTTCCTTTTCTGGCTTAACTTCTTCTTTTTCCTCCTTAACTTCTTTCTGTTCAACAACTTTATCTTCCATATCATTTCACCTCTCTTTTCTTTTTAACCCAAATGTGATATCGACAAAAGAGTTCTCTTTATCGATCTTCTCATATTTGTTCACAACAATCTTATACCCACGATGATTTTTGAAAAATCTCTGGAGATCATACCGGCTTTTTATCCCTACATATTTTAAGTAATTCTTCAAGACATTTCACCTCACTCTTTTCATATTCAAGGAGCATGTCAATCTTCTCAGATAATTCTTTTACTTTCTTTTCTATTTCATC
>DYLQ01000035.1:7256-11244 GCA_020722015.1 Thermotoga sp.
ATATAAAGAAAATGCCTACACCCGCAAAAACAATCCACCACTTATACCACCACGCATCGAATGCCTTCCAAGCATTTTCAACATCTGTCAGGATCTTTTTTGTTCCTGCAACTATATCCACTGCTATGATATGGATATCGTTCACAAGCAAAATCAGAGGATCATATTTATAAGCAAAATCAATAAAAAATTGTTTGATCGAGAGCACTGCCTCTTGATACCATGGAGTATCTGTGCTTACATTTATTGTCAGATCGTTAAAAGCTTTAGTACCATCTATAAAGACATTCATGACGAGCTTTAAGATCGGATTTGTGTTAAAGAACGACGTTGCAAAGACAACACTCTTTGACTGGATATCAACATTATAGACATCCCATCCTAAAAGCTCGGGACTTGTCAATTGTTCTTGTGCAATTTCTGTCTGAAATTGTTTTAGAGTTTCATTCACAATCTGTCCCGCGTATGTTGTCATCATCTGTGATTCTGTGACACTTACACTTGGCCTTGCCTGAAAAGAAGTTTGTACTTGTATCTTATATATATTCCCTGCCTTCAAAATATACTTGTCCATACAATTCACCTCCTATATATTATATCATAAACTTAACCATATACCTATAAACATTATTATATCCCCAATTGAAAAATAAATAAGATCTTTTACATGAAATATATCACCCAATAGCATCGCAATCCATGATGCATGTGTTGTGTAACCAGATCCTACAACTGGTGCGTAAAAACTAAAACCAGTTAATATTATTTCAATAAAATCTAAGATTGCTCCTATTATCATCATGGTACTCTGCATGTTATGATGTATATATATGTATACAACCATATACCACATAGCAATTATCTTCAACAGTGTCATAACAGTATTAAATAACATATCTTACAATCCCTCCTTTTGACTAATTTTAACATCTTCGTCCATTATTCGTTCCTCTTGCTCCTTAGCCTGCCCTTCAAGTTCCTGCACATAATCATTATCCATGAAACTTGAAAGCCAAGGAGCAACATGACCATATTGTTGTTTGTTAAGCAGATAGAATTCTGCAGATAATGGATGAGTTCCTAATTTCACATAAGTTTTTGATAGATCATATCTTTTGTCCTTCTTTAACTCTTTTATCCATTCCTTATTCTGAAATTCTTTATGACCCCCTGCCACTAAAAAGTCCACAAGCGATATCTTTTTCAGCTCTCCACTTATCACATCCTCAAGAAGTTCCCAACGCCCTATAGATTTATAGGCTTTCGGAGTTCGTCCAAAGGTTAACTTCCGGAAATGCTTTTTCTGAGGCAGCTTAAGATCTTCGCTTAAATACTTGTAACTAAGCCAATCTTTAATGTAATCTGCCAATTTCCTGTGATCTTTATCTTGATTTTCCTCTATCTCTTGCATAGTATTACCTCGTAAAGGCAGATCTACCCCTCGATGCTTAAATTCAAGTTCTCCATCATCTTTTATGTAATAATAAAGTCCTGTCTGAATTACAACCATCGATGTGATCTTATCCTCCTCCCCAAATTGACCAAGCTTGGATCCTATGAGATCCTCAGGCAATGGACGTAGTGAAAATATACTGTCAGTCATTGCAAGTACAGCATTTTCTATTCCAGAGCGGATAATTGCATCCAGAAGAACTGCACGGGTACCTCCCGTGATTGCGGAAGCATAAGCGATGTTATAAAAGGCAGGATATTGATCATCATCCCCTCCCAATACTTGTATGAGTTTGCCATACGAACTATTCATTCCGATCTTCTCGAGCCTATATCGCACTGGCTCGGCTTTCTTATCAGTCAGTTCTTTCATGTCTGCAATTTCTTGAATAAATTTAAATGGCTTTTCATCCGTTTTAGGGGTAAATTTCCACAAAGTTTTCAGTTCCACATCATACATTTTAGGATATTTCAACAAAATCTTCACAAATTCCACATTGTAAGTCCACTTTGCGTAATCACTATAAAATACCTTATTACGGTATCTCACAGGCAGTGTAGCTTGTCCTTTCATTCGCCCTCTTTGCTTTGCTACTATATTTACAATACTAACACTCGAGGCTTCCATAACCTCTGCAACAGTTGGATTATCAACCTTTTCCCATGATCCTCCCTTAAGCGCAGGCAATTTTACCATTTGTGCTGGATAGGCAGAGTGCAGATCGTAATGATACACTCGTTGATTTATCGATCCAGCTTTAAAGCCGAAAATAAAACCTCCGAAGTAGGTTTTTTCCATCTCAAAAATTAGTTCTTTTTGGGAGGAGGGCTCCATATTTTTTATGGACTCATAAAAATCTTGTTCTTCGATGTGATTTTTTGCTAAAAGATATGATGCTACCGCTCCGACTCCATAGATATGCTTGGGGTACCACATAAGATCTTGAAGCCCTTCATGGATCACAACAATCATTTGATAGAGATATTGTAACTCACGCTTGTTATATTCGATGATCTCCGGAGTTAAATTCTCCGTAAAAGATCCGCGTTGGGTTTTTTCCCGAGCTATTCGATCGAGTTCTGCTTGTGGAACTTTAATCCCGAGCGCTATCAGAGAATTTACAAAATTCATGTCCGTAACTCCTAAAATATCTGAGATCCAGATATCTTTTCCTCCAAATTCTCGGAATCTCAAGAATTTTCCCATAGCTAATCCTACATAAAAATGATTCATCACATACACTAATCCCCGATTTGCCTTCTCCTTTGTCCCCACTTTTACCCCATCTAACACTGCCAGAACTTCTTGATGGGATAAATCTTTCAACCACATAGTAAAATCATACGAGCCTCCAAAAATAATCCCCTCCATTTCTTTAACCTGATAAAATTCTATCATCCTTTTATACATTCTCGAGATCCAGCGCAGGATCTTCTGACTACTCATTTCTCCCGTATAGATCTCATAAAACTCACGATCACCAACATTGGAATAAACTGCGATAAGAGTAAGGTGAGACATACCTTTTTTATCGGTATATCCTTCGCTATCTATTGTAAAATAGTGCTTGTTTTCAAACGCTTCTTTTTCAATCCTTTTTCCTACCTTCATCGATTTCATTTGCATCCCTCCTTATGCTATGTAACCATAACTATCAAGAAGATCATCAAATCGCTTATCAAAATTAGTACATTCTTCCCGCATTGAGATCTTCTTTTTCTCGAGCCATCCTATCAAAATATTCAAAACAGATATCTCAGGATGGTCTACATCTGATTTAACATCATCAAGATAATGTTTTACAGCCGCTCGCATATCCTCCTCATATATGCAATTGTAAAAATCTTTTAGATCCGGATGATCTTCTATAAACTGATCATACTTATCCCTCAGAATTTCTATCCTTCTTTTGGCCTTGATCAGTTCATCAACCCTAGCAGGGTTTGCTTCATCCCATCTTCGAGCTTCCTCCCTGCTATATCCAGCCTTCCTCAATCTCTTATAGGTTGTACGTCGATTTTCCAGCCTTTTGGCGTGTACAAGCTGCTCTATCTTGGCTGGGTTCGATCCTTTAAATCTATCCGCTTCCTTCGGCGTATAACCTACCGCTCGAAGTTTCTTGTAATTAGCTCGCCGAATTTCATTTTTCTTCATCCGGATTAACTCAGATACACGCTTAGGACTATTATTTTTTAAGGCGTTTGCCTCTTTGGGAGTATAACCTGCATTTCGTAACTTTCGATAATTACTTCGACGCGTCTTATTATCTGCCATAATAAGACCTCCTCCTTAAATAAAAAATATGCAAGGAAAGGGCTATTCAGCCCTCCCTTGCTTTAAAACTTATTTTTCTTTAAAAGGGTATTTCGCTATCCCCTTTTTTCATCTCATCAGCAAGACCCTCTGCTTCTTTGATCGAAAGTTCTCGAATAAAGAACGTTCGACCAATTTTCCCTTTCGCAATTCCTTGTTGGTATACTTTTGCGCTTGTGCAGCGCAAATAATATACCTTCCCAATTTTAATCCTATTATCCT
>DYLQ01000115.1 GCA_020722015.1 Thermotoga sp.
ATGACTTTAGATATAACGTGCCGTGTGGGCTTTCTCTTTCAGACTGGGATTTGAGAAACGTTGGGAAAATAAAGCACGGTGGCGGATATTATTGCTACGTTATTCTCGCGGGCGAAGATAAAAAGAAATCTGCGAAAATCGCAAGCAAAAGATTTTTCAGCGGGGATTTTTCCGCACTGATAACATTTGAACTTGAGGGATTGAGCAAAGAAGAGAAGTTTCAAAGTTTTTCACTGGGATTCGCCGATAAAAAGAATAGCGAAGAATGGCTCACATTCACGCGGAACGGTCTGACGAAATTTTCCCGTGTTCAAAAAGAGTTTTTGTCGAAACTTTCCAATTTTTCCACAGAACGCAGGCGGCAGACGCAGATTTTTCTTTCCGCAAGGAACGGCGAAGTTATCGTGTATCTCAATGATGAAGACGGGACGATGAGGCCTGTTAATTGCGGAAGATTCGGATCGTTGCTTGCTCCGTTCAGATTCACAGTATCGGGGAACCCTGATTTAAAACTCTGCAATATTCTCCTCTGGGGAAAAGAATCTGCGGATGCTGTTCAGCGTTAGCCCGTTTTTCGCACGAAAGCCTGGCTGGGGAAGCGACGCTTGCCAACGAAGGGTCGTGCTTGCCACGACCGAAAGATAAAGGGACCGCGACCGCAAGAATAGCGGACGCGGCAAGCGCGTCCCTCCACAGAAGAAAAATGGAGGGGAGTCCGCCGCTTGTTGGACCGCGACCTGGAAAGTCTAAAATAAGGAAAACGCACGACTGAAGTCGTGAACTCCAACGGGATCGAAATAAGTGGGCTGGGAACGCCGAGCGTCGGCTCGGCATTTGGAACTTTGGACCGGGATTTGTGGCGTAGCCACTTTGGACTGCGAAGCCCCTGCTTCGCTTTGGATTGTCTTAAGAAATCTTAAAGCGGTGTCAAGCCACCGCCCTGGCTGGAGCACGGGCGAGGCAGTCCAAAGAGCCTGTCGGCTCATAAATTTGATGCGACTTGTCCACCGCTTGTCGCGGATCGCGACTGCAGGAATAGCGGACGCGGCAAGCGCGTCCCTCCATTTTCAGATGTCTTCGGCGGCGGGTGCGCTTGTGATGCCAACGGTGTTACTTGTTTTGTGGAATACTCGATATAATATTTGACCAAGAATAAAGGATAAAAATAATGTTGCGAAAAACGCTGAAAATTTTATATAATTTTTTTCTTTTCATCTTTCCTTTTGCCGGGATTTTTTTTGTTTCGCTAAATGTATTTTATTTTTACGGGAATTTTGAACGCAGTTTGGAAGATGTTTTTTTTAACAGGGATAAAAATTTGCCGTCGAGGTTTGGGGAAGATATTCGGTATGATTTGATATTGCCTTTGATGAAGAAGATTCCGGAAGACGCAGCGCTTTATCTTTGGGCGCCGCCGTTTCTGGAGAAGGAAATTGCCAATGAATGTGCGGCGTATGAGTTGGCGTATCATATTTATCCGGCAAAAGTTTTTTATCGTGATGACCGTAATATTTCCGTTTCCGATTTTGTCGTTTGCGAGAAGGCATTTTCTTCTCAGATTGAAACGAGGCTTTTTGAGTTAGGTTTGCTTTTTGGAAGAGGTTTTAAATTTGAGAAACTTTATGAAGATGAAAAGATTCTCATTTTGGGAAATAATAAAAAATTTCT
>DYLQ01000116.1 GCA_020722015.1 Thermotoga sp.
AACCCTGTCAATTTTAACGATCCGACGGGGCATTGGGGAGGAAAAATACCTCGTCTTGGACCGCCACAGGGAACAATCTGGGAAGCGCTTGCAAGCGGAATGCCTGTAGATGAAAGTGGAATGGGCGGATTGAGGGGTGTTATCTATAATGATAGGCCGCCAGCAGAAGGAGCCTTGGCCTCGGAAGATGACACGATGGTTGTAATTGGAAAGGCTCCCGCTAACCTTCAACAAGGAAATGTTGGCAATAAAATACCGCCACCAGAAGCCAGAAGAAGGTATTAATGTGACTATCATTTACGGTGGAGAAGTAGATACAAAAAATGCTATTTTGAAATCCGTTGAGGCCTTTCATCAAGCGGCAAGACAAAAAGGTTATTCTGAAAATCAAATCACTGAAATTCCGGTCGGGACAGAACAAGCCCTTCAAATGGCTGTTAATACTCTTTGGGGACCAACTGGTGTGCTTATATCTGTTTATCATGGGTCAAAAGAAGGGCGCGTTCAATTAAATGCAAATCAAGATATCCCTGCAAGCAAATTTGTAGAAATGCTACAGAAATTTCCTACGCCAATAACAACAATCATCTGGGGATGCCATATGGAGCCAGTTGGCGAAGCTTATGCAAAACAAACTGGTGTTCCAACATGGACTGCTTATGGTGAGGCTCAATCGAACTTGATTGGGGAAGGAGGTATAATGCAATGGTAAAGAAACTTATCATTATCTTTCTTTTTTGTATAGTTGTTCTAAGTCTGCTATTTTGTAGCAAGAGGGGAAAAACAATGAATTTTGATAGTGTTTTTAAACAGGAATTCGGGGGTCGATATGGCGACATAAAAAAGGAACTTGGAACAGACCAACTAATTGTTGTTGACAAATATATAGATTCCTTCGAACATTTCATTAATGCGACACTGCCGGAGCTTGATGAAATTGTTGTGTTCTCTACTAAAATCAAAGATAGGAATCGCCGGGAAGATTATGAAGGAATAAAGGGGGAACTGGGTAAAATAAAAAACACGATAGGGAAAGTCTTTCAGAATATGGATCTTGCATCAATGCCATTTGACTCTTTGGAAATTGAACCGAAGTCAATTTTCAAAGATAATCTTACTGTAGTAGCGTTTCCTACAGTTGAATTTGTCAAAGTTTATTGCAGTAAAGGAGAAAAGCGACTTGTACAAATCACAGGACTACCAGCCGGCATGTTAATTACAAATAGTGGCATATTAGGTAATAGAGATGCATATGTGCTATTATATTCTCCAAGTGTTTCACAAAAAGAAGTAAGCCAAAGGATGTTGCAGTACAGCGCTACAAATGCAGCAAAGACCATGAAGAAATGGAAGAAATGCAAGTTCCCAAATGCGCTGGGCATAGAGTGCACGGTTAAGACATCACATGGAAATGCAACAGTCACAATATTTTGGTTCTGTCCCGAAATAGTATACGAAGATTTGGATTCTGCAGGTTTGTTATGCAGGTCAGTAATTTCCATTATAGATTTAGTTTATGATTCGGATCTAGGCAAATTACTTTATATACCTAAAGAAGGAGGAGGAGTTAGAAAATTGGAGGAAGAAAAGAAGGGGTCAGGCTTTTAGTCTTGAATTGTCAAGCGCACCCCCGTTTTCTTTCTTTAGCTGC
>DYLQ01000117.1 GCA_020722015.1 Thermotoga sp.
TCTTGACTTCGTCGCTAGGACACCCTAACCATTAACAATTTTCTGAAGAGTTTCCTGTTCGGAATCCATTTTTAAAATAATCTTTTTGATTTCATCCGTGTTTGGCGGTACATATTCCAATTCGTACATATTATGCGTTAGTTCCGCCGCTCTTTTGGGGCTCATACTGATTTTACGCTTGGCCAATAGTCGTTCCAATTCCTTCCAAATAGTGTAAGCCACAAAAGCGATGCAGATATGGGCTTCAATTCTCCTTTTTCTGAAATGATAAATCGGCCTTACTCTTAAATCCGTTTTCGATATTCTAAAAGCTTTCTCGATTTGCCAGAGATGCCGATAATTTTCAACAATATCTTCGGGTTTCAAATTAGCGTTGGTGATGTAACCTTTGAGCCCGTCCCATTTTTTATCCTCTTGGATTTTTTTCCGGTTCAGTTTGACTTCAATTTCGCCCTTCAGCTCCAAAAATTTGTTGTAACCGCGGTTATTGATGCTTTCCTTGGTTAATCGTCCCGATCCGATTCTTTGTTCCAGTTTCCGAACGCCTTTTTTACGGTTGTATTCATCTTTTTTTCTTCTTTTATCCGAATAGCCGACAATCAATCTGGTTTGGTCGGGCTTTTCGATTTGAAAAGTTCGTCCATCTGTTGAATTTATCGCTTTTTTCAAAATCTCCTCTTTAACTTTATCCGTTTCATTTTTGATTCTGGCTCCGATAATGAATTGATATTTTTCAGCTTTCAGTTTCTCGATATTGTCTTTAGACAGCAGTCCGGCGTCAGCGATGACGATCGGTTTGTCAAAACCATATTTCTTTTGAATCTTTTGGAGCGTTGGAATGAGCGTGTGTCCTTCAAAAGTATTTCCTTCGAATATATCATAACCGATGGGATAGCCGTTTGTGCCGACGAGCAGTCCCAGCATAATCTGGGGATTTTGGAATTTCCCGTCTTTGGAAAAACCGATGCGCCGGAGATCGTCTTCGTCTTCAGACTCAAAATACAAAGTAGTCATATCGTAAAAGACAACGGAAATTTGTTTAAGCATTTTCTTTGTGTATTCGTAAGCGATCTTTTCGGCCATTTCCTTGTATTTCTTGTTCAGCCGATCTAGAAAGCGATAAATCCTCTGCACATCGATAGCAATTCCTTTGTAGCGGTAAAGATAATCCGTTGTTTTGAGTTTGCTTACCGGATAGGCTAAACGGGCAATCGTAATATGGCGAAACAGTTCTTCAGGGATAACATTGAACCCGATGCGATCGAAAAGTGCGCCGAAAATGAGTTCCGGACCAATGGTGTGAATTTGTGAGTTGGAAAGATCTTGCAAGAAATTTTCTACCGCCGTTTCTTCCGGCGTTTTAAACAGCCTTAATTGGTTTCTGGTAAGAAAATTTCTTGCTTCTGTCTCCAAAAGTCTAATTTGCTTCGAGTCTTTAGACGAGCCGATTGTTTTAACAACCTTGTACTTGCCCGACGATTTGTCGATTATCTGGATGCTGATCACTCCGCTTTTGTTGGGCTTTTTCCTGATAAACATACTTTCAGTTTACCAGTGGGACACCCAACTGTGAAGACTCAATCCTTTATTTAAGCCAGTATAGCTACTTTCATTTGCAGCTTTTTAAAAAACGACGAAGTCAGG
>DYLQ01000036.1 GCA_020722015.1 Thermotoga sp.
GAGATGATCCCAGCCGCTGTAATCGTTCCTATGCCCGGAAGCGAAGTAAGAGTTTAAGGAGGCAACAAAAGAGGTGCTTTCCTCTACTGCCGTTAAAACGGCATAGCTTCCAGCACCAATCTTTTGTGAATTCATTTGACTTTACGCAACTGTCTTTCCTTTGTCGTTTCCTTTTGTTCTCAAAAGAGAGGTGTAAGATCCTATGAGACTTAGTATTCCAGAAAAGATCATGATGATTCTGAATCCTTTTTCAAAGGTGGAAACATCTATTCCAGACTTAATTGTTACGCCCGAAAAAATTTGTAGAAGCATAGAGTGAGGAATGCTTATGGATAAAATCGCACTTGCAAGTGCCAAACTCAAAAGTTGGCCTGTAAATCTCATCGTTCCGAGAGTACCCGATGCAACGCCAGCTTTGTTCGAATTCACAGATCCCATTACAGAATTCGTATTTGGCGCAGAAAATAATCCAAAGCCTATTCCGAGTATTCCAAGGGGGATTATCATCGATAAAATTCCGCTTTTGGGATTCATGAAGGTTAAAATGAAGAAAGCAATTGCTATCATAAACATTCCGAGAGAAGCTATGCCCCTTGATCCGTACTTGTCCGACATTCTTCCGCTTATCGGAGAAAAAATGACCATCAAGACCGGTTCTATCATGAGAATCATTCCGGTGATAAACGGTGGATATCCGAGAATCATCTGCAGAAAGATGGAAAATATAAAAGTTATGGAAAAAGTGCTCACGTAATTCAAAAATGCCGTGAAATTTGCGGCTGAAAAGGTTCTGTTGGTTGTAAAAAGCGAAATTTCAAGCATCGGACTTTCTATACGCCTTTCGTAAAGGACAAATAACACGATCATCGCAAAGCCTATGACAAGCATGTATAGGATGTTCAAAAAGTTGTATATCTGTCCCAAACTCAGATAAAGCACGATCGAAAGAATACCGATTGTGAACAACAAAGCACCTATCCAGTCGATCTTTTCTTTCTTTTTGACAGAGTCAATTTTCGAATTTCTCATGTAAATGAGCGTTAGGATCAAAGCGACGATGGCTATTGGAATGTTTACAAGGAAAATAGCTTGCCAAGGAAAGAATTGGCTCAGTATGCCACCGAGCACAGGTGCCATGGTCAAGCCCAAATACACGGACATGGCGTTTATGCCAAGAACCCATCCTCTTTTTTCTTTTGGATAGACGATACTTATTATGGCAGTTGAATTTGTTCCTATCAACGCACCGCCGAAGCCCATTACAAAACTGGAAAATATCAAAAAGTAAATGTTATCCGCTATCGTAGCAAGCAGGGTTCCCAAAGAAAAAATCAGGAACCCTATTCTGTAGAATCTGATTTTACCGTACATGTCTGACAAACGCCCAAGTAAAATCATGAAAGTTGGAAGTGCAATCAAATAAGCCATGGGTACCCATATTATATCTGTGAAATTTGAATGAAAGGTATTTGCTATCTTTGGCACGGCAAAACTTATCAAACTGCTTGTAAAAGGAGTTAAGAATGCTCCCAAAGAAGTTGTAACAAGAATTCTTGATCTGAGCTTGTCATCATTTTCCATAGATTTTCATTCATGAGTTGACTTGAATTGGTTTACAAAGTTAAGTTGAAGAGTGGACAATTGATTTTTCATCTCTTTTATTTCAGCTTCATCGAACTTGCCTTCCATAGCATCGAGCATTTTTGCGGATATGTCTATTAGCAATCTTGCGTCTTCTTTTGACTTGTGAAATTCGCCATCTGTATCTTTTATCAGGCCAAGAGATATCCAAGCTTTTTCCTCGATGATTCCAAAAGCAAAAGTTATAACTTCTTTGGGAGAAAGATAAACTTTTTTCTCTTTTTCATTGTTAAGATCTTCATTTTTCCCTTCTTTTTCTTCATCCATTTACAATCACCTCGATCAATCGAATTGGCTCTTTATTGCTAAATACATGCCATACCACGCTACAAGTGCCGTAGCTATTCCCTCGTATCCAGCCACCATCGCGACAACTTTGTTGCCAGTGTATTGAGCTATGTCAAGTAAAAGGAACAGGAAAAACACGAGGACGAAGATGGTTATGGTCGTTTTGTCCTTTGTTCTGAAAGAAAGTAATGACATTATGGCACTGAAAATGGTCCACGAGACGAAAGTTATTCCAAGGATAGGGCCCAGATTATTCGGATTCATAAGATGGATCTGGGGACTGTACATGAGAAACGCAAAAGCCATCCAGAAAGACCCATATCCGGTAAAGGCCGTCATTCCGAAGGTATTTCCTGTTCTGAATTCGAAAAGTCCGGCGATGAACTGCGTAAGACCTCCGTAAAAAATTCCCAAAGGTAATGCCGCAACCAAAGCCTGAGGGATAAGACCGGCATTGGCCACGTTCAAAACAAATGTCGTTAAAGCAAATCCACCTAATCCGACTGCACCCGGGTTAGAAAAGTTCTGTTCTTTCATTTCTATCTCCATTATCATCCGTCTTTTGCAAATTTTGCAAAAGGAAGAAAGACTATAACAAATATTCCGAGCGATATCCATCCGATGGTGAAAGAAAACTTAGATGCTGTGAAAGTGAAAAGATACGGTGCTATCGAACCAACGGAAATTTGGATTGAATTTATAAGCGCAATCGAAAGCGGCAAGAGACGCTCGGGTATATCTTTGTATCCCGCCGGAATTGCGTAAAGCACCGAAAATATCCCTGCTGAAAGCAAACCGAGCAAGGCCGTGTAAATCCATATCGTCACATCGTTGGTAAGGAAGACTGTCGATATGAGAAAACACATGACAAGCGCAAGGATTACCATGAAGATTTTTCTGCCCTTCAGTTTATCGGATATCATGCCTATCAAAGGCCCTCCGAAGGCTCCAGCGATCAAGGTAAGCGAAGAAACAACCCCAGCAAGATCTCCGTTCATTCCGCTGGCTTTCACAAGATAAGGGCTTAAAAACTGCGCAGATGCAAAAAACGCTCCCCAGAATCCCGCAAGACTCAGTCCGATAAACCATACATCTTTATTTCCAAGCACTTTTTTCCATTCGACCTTTTCTTTTTTAATAGAATCAGGAGGAAGCAAGATATGATTTTCTATCGTTATTCCGATGCCTATGATTCCTCCCAAGATAAGTGCCCATCTCCATCCGGCCATAATTGCAACTGAATTCCAGACGGCAATGCCTATTCCGGCGCCGAAGTTAAATGCCCCGTTGTAAAAGCCCATGGCAAGGCCCCTATTCTTATCTGAAAAGACATTTTTTATTATGCCCAAAGCCGGTGAAAAATACATGGCAGCACCGACACCTACAAAAAATCTGAAGATCATGATAGATGACAAATTCCAGCTTAACCCTGACAAAATGGACATCACCGAAAGCAGATACATTCCTAAGATTGCAACACGCTTGTTTCCAATTCTGGCCGCAACAAGTCCTGACGGTATTTGAAATATGCCCGCTCCAAGCAAAAAAGATGTTGGAATTTCTCCAAGTTTTGCAAGCGGAATGGCAAGAGAAGACTCTATAAAAATGTAGAGTGGAGATATATTGTACCAATTTAGAGCGTATATTGCGCGCGAAGAAACTAAAGATGTAAAATCGATCAAAGTTCTTTTATTCATTATTTGAAATTATACCAAATCTTTTTCAAAACCGACAAAGATCAAATACAATCCCCAATGAACTCGAGGATGACAAGCATGTGTCATTCCCTGCTTGACAGGGAATCCCGTGCGGTAAGGCCAATGCGATCGTTTTACACATGTTTTATCATATTTGCCTTTCTATGTGCTTTTCGATGTACGTATCATAGGCCAAAAAATTGGCATGCATCTTGCTATATCTAATTGGGGGATAACAGAAAGGGGTGAGAAAAATTGAAAGGTATTTTTTACGTTTTGCTCTTGTTTTTCTTGTCAACATTTATCTTTGGCGAAACGATTTCGATATACAGATACGACGATGAGAATGCCTTATGGGTTTTGGTAAATCAAATTTCAGTTGCGAGTGCCGAAGCAAGTGGAACCTTTACAACGTCCATGATTCCTGGCAATCTCGGTGGATTCATCCCGATAAGTATATGGCAATCGCAATACGGAAGGATCGAGATGAAAGTTGAGATCACCCAAATCTTAACGGCAAGGATCTCTTTTAGTCCGTACATCGATGTGAATGCCACGGTCAACGGCGGGTGGATAACAGATGATCTTTACGTCAATCTTAAATCCAACGATTCACTTAATTTTGACTACGCCGTTTTTGGAAATGACGTTTATCATCACGTCAACATTGACAATTCACCGAAATGGCAAAAATCTTCCGACGTTAACTTTGAAAGGATAAGGATGAAAACCGGTAATCACGAACTGTATTTGGTACTTGGGTTTAATCAGGGATCGATCTTTGTCGGTCCTATTATAGTCGACACTTATGTGGTGCCCGACATATAAAGGGGATGAGAAGATGATCAAAATATTTTCTTTTATAATCTTGATGTTTTCAGTTTCGTTGGTCTGTGCCCAAAACAACAGTGCGACACCGACTGTGTATGTATCCATTCAATACACGAACATAAACGTTCATGTCAATATGCCGGGACAATGGATGTTTGGAGATTTGCAAGTTACGACCGATGCAAACCATACGCCCGTTGATATACTTTTTACAACCAGTGGCAATCTCGTTTCTGGATCTAATTCGATACCGATTTATTATCAAATATACGATGGAAACAATTCAAGTTACGTTCCAGGTCAACCTCTCCACGCAAGCGCGTGGAAGGCTCCAAATGAATTAAACGGATTCAGCATTACACGTGGAATAGGAAATCACTCTTTCAAGATATGGTTTGCCATGGATGTGTCCAAAAACATTCCAAAAGGCACTTACACTTGCTGGATTCAAATGAGCATAGCACCAAATCCATGAATTTTGGAAAGTACTTTCCAAAGATGGAAAGTATTTTCCAAAGATGGAAAGTACTTTCCATTCTAAAGGACATTTTTCGAGGATTTTTAGCTACTTTTGAGCGCTGACTGATGGAGTTCAATTTTGGCACGCAAGTTGCTATATAAAGTTGAAGAATCTTTTCGGGCGGCCGCCTCTAAAGATCAAAAGAGGATAAGGGGTGATAGGAAATGAAAAAAGTTATATTGTTGAGTATGCTTGCCTTACTGCTTCTCGGAGCAATAGGTCTTGCACAAACAAATCTTCCGATTTTCACATGGAACGCAACTCCTGGTTCATGGGTAGAAGTTACAAATGCCACCTTTGCAGATGCGACAGGTTCAAACACATGGTCAACCGGTGCGCTGTCAACTTCAGTTCAAGTACCCGGTATAGGATATTTCATGGTACTTCCTGCGACACCGACATGGTTTAAGCTTCCAAGGATAAATTGGACGCTCAACGTAAGCCAGTGGATATACATAAGCGTTCAATACCTTGATTATCTCATGCATGTTGATGTCCCGGGAGACTACACCGTTGACAGCTTCTCGATTCACGTGATGACCAACGGCGGAGTTTTTGCGTACTTCCAGACCGGCGGAAATCTTTCCGGAAATGATGCGGGAAGTATACCGACATGGCTTGGATACAAAGTTGACGATGCAACTGCGCCTGCATTAGGCCTTCCGGCAAATGGCGATAACAACGGTTTCTGGTACGATATGGCGTACATAAATGCGAACTATGGAAGTCCCGCCAACAAGATCACGTTGTACCCAGGAGGATGGTGGGAACATACGTTCTACGGATGGCTCGGATTCAGAGTTGATTACCAACAACCAAAAGGTGAATACACGACTTGGCTCGATATCTACATCCAATCAGATCCATAACGGATGATCTTCAGAGGCTCCTTTCGGGGGGCCTCTTTTGAAAAGAGGGGATGGGGAGATGGAGAAGAGGATATTTGCGTTGGTTGTTTTACTGATTTTTTTATCCGTTGTGGGTATTTCACAAGATATATACAGAAGAATAAACAATTCATGGGTCATCGAAACAAATTCCGCAATTGCGAGTGTTCAAGGATCGGGCCAATGGAGTACTGTTGGATACATTCCTCTCGGAGACGACTGGTATTCTCTTCCGAAAGTGAATTTCACCACAGAGATAAGCCAATGGATGTTCATGTCAATTCAATATCTCAATTACGATATTCACGTCAACATGCCGGGTGATTACACTATCGATAGTCTCACGATTCAAGTCGAGACCAACGGAGGTGTTTACGCTTACTTTCAAACCGGAGGATGGTTTAACAACGCCATACCGACGTGGATTGGCTACAAAATTGACGATTCTACCGCTCCTGCATTCGGATTACCCTCAAACGGCAATAACAACAATTTCTGGCACGATATGAATTTGATAAACACAAACTATGGAAATCCCGCCAACAAGATCACGATAGGATCGGGGGCATGGTCTCATACATTTTACGGATGGCTCGGATTTCGAGTCGGTAATTCAGTTCCAAAAGGACAATATTCAACTTACATGGACATTTACATACAATCGGATCCATGAAAGGGAAGGTAAAAAGTAATTCATACAGATGAAGGGGGTGTGAGAAAGGTGAAAAAGTTTTTAACATTTTTAGCCGTCATTTCATTTACGCTTACCGTATTTTCCGTTACCTACAATTTGGGATTAAGCCCACTTAAAACAGAATTAGAAATGTATTCAGGAGATGTTCAGACTTTTGAATTGAATCTTGTCAACGGTACTCTTAGCGATGTGAATTACCAACTCGATATCGGTACATTCACACTTGATGAGAAAGGTGCTTACGTTTATCTTACGAAGGAATCCACCTATGCATTTTCCTGCGCAAACTGGATTAAATTTCCGAACGGAGAAACAGTCGTCAACGTCAGAGCCCTTCAAAGCGTCAAAGTTGAGGTGAGCATTGAAGTACCGAGATCTGTAAAGTACGGTGGAGATTACTATGCGATGATTTGGGCCAGCTTCATTCCAAAAGAAACAACCTCACAGACGTCCAATGCCACCGGAACCGGGATCTCGATAGAAAGAAGATTTAGATTTGGCAGCATAGTCCATGTTACCGTCAAGGGAAGGCCGGCAAATTCAAAACTCGTTTTGGATAAAGTGAATGTTATAAACCTTGATGCGATCTCCACATCAACCCAAAGGGGTCTTGAGATAAGCGCAATCGTTAAAAACGATGGTGATACATCTTTCAGACCGACGGGAGATTACCTTATAGTGTCTTCCGACAACAAAGTATGGGGCAGGGGCGATCTGACCATGGATCATACCGATCTCGTAATGCCAAGAATTTCGCGCGAAATGTACGCACTCTATGACAGATCTCTTCCTTCCGGTGAGTATGCCGTCAAAATAAACATAAAATCAGGGAATAGGTTCATAAGTCATAAAGAACAAGCCTTCTCGATAGCGGAGTCGACATCGCTATCGAGGCCTCTCGATGTCAACGTTTTGATTGTCCCATCGGAAATCATCGATGATGCCAAAGCTGGAACAAGCCAGATGGGTAAGTTTGAACTTTCAAACAGAGAATTTGAAACGATATCGGCAACGATAGATGCTGTTTCTTTGAATATGGATGAAAATGGTTATTGGAACTTCGGAAATGCCATTCAGGAAGTGAAATTCTATCCGGATGAATTTCAACTAAGAGAGAATCAAAAAAGAGTCATTCCATTTTCTTACAAAGTTTCGCAGGAGGCAACAGGACTTTATGCTTTTGCCGTAAGGATAAAGACATCACGCGAAAATTCAGAAAACATTTCGACTTTCTACATTCCGGTCATGATGAGGATAATTGGAACGACAAAATACGGTTTTGAGGTGACAAACGTTGAAAAAGTCATACCATCGACTTCCACTCAGAAAGCTTTTTTAAGAATATGGGTGAAAAATACCGGTAATACTTTCACCAATTTCAACATCGTCTACGATATAGTCGATGCGCAGATGAACTACTTAACCGTTCAAGCGCAATATCTGTCTGAAGCGGGATTCAACATACTTCCGGGTGTCGAAAGATATGTGGATATACCCATTGGGAATTACAAATTCACAAAGGCAGGAAAATACACAATCCCGATGATGATAACCTACAAAGGGGACAAGAACTCAAACCAGCAGATAAAAACAGAGATCACATTTGAGATAACTCAAGAAGACATCGATAAAATGGAGAAGGTGATCTCATCGTGAAAAAATACACTGTCGTTGCACTCACGCTTATGATCTTAATCGTTTCGGCTTTAGGAGCAACAAAACTCGTAACGGAATCCTTCTTCGAAATGGATCTCAGGCAGGCGTTAAGCCAACTTTCTTACGATACCGGTGAAACCATAATTGCCGATGATTCAGTTGGCGGGTATGTGACGATCGATCTAAATAATGTAACTCTTGAAGAGGCACTCGATCTCGTGCTTTTGGCCGGTGGGTATTCATGGACAAAGATAAACGGTGTGTATTTCGTCTCATTGGCGACGCCGAGTAGTGATAAGTTCATGTACTTTGCGATTACCAAAGCATACAAAACGATCAATTACAAATCCACAGACATCGTTTCTTTGTTACCGCTTTACATGAGAAAATACGTCAGCACGTCAGGCGATCCTTACATAATGATGATAACGGCGCCAAAAGACATGGCCAATGAGATAATCTCTTTGATAAAGTCAATAGACGTTCCGAAGAAAGAGATCGAACTTGATATAACGGTCGTTGAGACTGACGAAAGTACCTTTAGAAAATGGGAAAGAGACTGGGGATACAATACGGTGTCAACCGGGACTGCCAGATATTTTTCGATATCAAACGAATGGTTTACAGCCAACATTCTAACGCCTCTTGGGCTTTTTTCAGGAAGTTTTGATCTCAACAAATCGACGGAGAATCTTAAACTGCTTTCGGAATCAAATGTGAGAGTGCTCAATGGCATTCAATCGAAGATCTTCTCCAAGACGATAAGGGTTTACCAATACACGCTTAACGCGAACACATATTACAAAGAGATCCCAATAGGCGTTGAAACGGTCATATTACCGACGATAATGGGTGATAAGATCGTGCTTGATGTCTCCGAGATGCTTTTCTCATCGGAAAGTGTAGGTCAAGACATTCCGTCTGAAGTTCAGCAGGGCATTCAAACGTCCATAACGATTCCGATTGGAGGGAGAATATCCGTTGCGGCGATGAGCTTTACCTCTCTTTCATCGGTTGAATCGAAGATACCGGTACTGGGAGATATTCCACTTCTTGGAAAACTTTTCACTCAATTGGATTACAAGAATGTACTCAAGCGAGTGATTTTATTCGTCGCCGTGAAGGCAGGTGAGTGAGATGAAAAAATTATCGATGGTATTTTTGACGATTGTAATCCCTTTGGTCGCTTTCGGACTTGATTTCTCTTTCTACAACGCCGATCTCAGAAGCGCCATAAACGACATTGCACGAACTTACAACGTTCAGGTGATAATCGCCGATGACGTATCTGGCATGATCGATATGACTTTCCAGGCTGAGAGTTTTGATGAAGCTTTGCAAAAGGTGCTTTTGACGACGAATTACGCGTTCACAAAAATCGGCAATGTATATCTTGTGGGCAGTATGAACTCACCGGATAAAATTCGTGCGACGATATACAAGCCATCTACGATCTTTCTAAAATACATAACTCCCAACGTTGCTTATGATCTACTCGGTGTGCTTTCGAAATACGTGCTTTACTTACCTAATTCGAATGTCTTACTCATCGACGCTGACGATCAAACTAAAAAAGAGATAGCTGACATGATCTCAAAAATCGATGTTCCAAACGAAAACAGATTTTTCTATTACGAAATTCATGAGATGAGTACGGACGAATACCAACGTTTCAGGCAGATAGAACAGGTCAACAAGTCAGGAATCTTGGTTTTTTCAGGATCTTCATTTGAAATCTTCAGAGAAGTAATGAAAATAAAGGGTACAGCGGATATTTTTGGAAACGTGACAATCGCGACTATCGGCGAAGCCGTTGTGAATTCGACAGATCCGAAGTTCTCCATGAAAGTAGAGTCAAATAAAAACACGGTTAACGTTTCTTTGATAACGGGTGTCAATGTTGCTCAAATTTCCATGACAGATCAAAAGAGTCATGCAGTCGCTAAAGCGCAGATTGGCGATAAAAACTTTTTGATCTTCATGGGATTTGCCGACAGCCTGAAAAACGATTTTGCATTTGAGGAAAAAATACCTCAGAACAAATTAAGAGTAGATGTCTTTTACAACCAGACGTCTTCCAAACTGTGCGGAAATGTGACGTACGGATCGACAGATCTTTCCATAGTCGGTGAAATTTACGCTTACCAAACTCGACAAGCAACCGTAGGAGTTTTTGCTGGAGTAATTGGAAATTTGATAGATCAGATGTACGCCCAAGTCTTAATAGGCATTGAGAACTTGATTCCGGCCGCTAAATTTGAAGTTAAAGATACAACTTCGATCGGGATTTTTAGATTAAAAGGAGAGATCTTTGGCGAATGGGATTTGAACGGAGCCTTTTCAATTCAAGCGTTTGCGGGTGTTGGCATGAATATTCGGAACATGGAAATGTTCGGTGGGATAGGGGGGAATTTGCAAACTGCCGGACCTTACATAGAAATAAGCCTGAACTACGAATGGATTCGGGCAAAACTTTTGTGGGAACAGTTGGGTGGTTACACCTTTGGTGGAGGAATAAACATCGTCTGGTGATGAGTTGATCTTTCTCTACCCCCACTGTGGCCGTGAGAACGGCCACTTTTTTATGAAAAGGAATGGGAATTCTCAATCTGTCATACCGTCCATGACAGAGATATAGAGGTTCCCGATCAGGTCGGGAATGACGGCTGGGTGTCTGGTCCTCGCTTCGCTGCGGAGATCTCGTAAGACCT
>DYLQ01000118.1 GCA_020722015.1 Thermotoga sp.
GAGGCGATGGGAAATGCCAAGGCGCTTCTCACTTCAAACACAAGCTCATTGTATGAAATTGCCAACGGATACGCCCATATGGTCAATCCAGAAGACGAAGATCAGATTGCCGAAGGCATAAGACTACTCCTTGAAGACGAGAAATACCGTGAAGAACTCGAAAAAAAGTCCGTCAAGAGGGCAAAATTCTTCAGCTATGAAAGAATGGCGGAAGAGACATATCAGGTATATAGAAACGCTATTACTAATGAGGTCGTCATATAGTTTACATTTTCTGGGTAGGGACGGCTCGCCGAGCCGTCCGTGGCGGTTTCGGCGAAACCGCCCTACCTGTAAACAATATTATGCACACGGTAGTAGCCAAAATTCAGAATTAGCTTTTTTGGTAAACTTCAATAGTTTTTTCCGCACAGAGCCGCCAAGTAAATCGAGACGAAAAACTCAATCCTTTTTTAGTCTTTTCATTGCGAAATTCGCAATCATCGAGCAATTTTGTGATTTTATGAGATATATCATCAGGGACAAAGGGATTGCAATATTCGGCGGCCCCTCCGGTTGATTCTCTGAGAGAGGGGATGTCGGAGACAATTGCCGGTGTTCCGCATTTCATCGCCTCGAGGGGAGGAGATGCCCATCCTTCGTAGAATGTTGGAAAAATAAAAAGTTCAGCCATGTTGTATAAGATTGCCAGGTCTTCAGAGCCGGGCTGGATATAATCAACAAAAATTACATTGCCGGAGATAGCAGATTTCCTTGCTTGCTCCCGGTAGGATTCAGTGTATTTGGTTTTTGCGCCGACCATGACCAGATTAAGCCGTCTTTTGATGGAGGAGTCTAGCAGACTGTAAGCCTCGATTATCCCTTGGATGTTCTTGTGTGGCTCTATTGCTCCTACATAAAGCAGGAAGTCTTTGTCGCCAAGATGGTATCTGCCCCTTATCGCAGCTTCGTAATTACTTATCTCACCTATCACTCGAAACTCGTCTCCAACTCCAAGAGGGATTGCATTTATTTTTTCCATCGGGACATTCCAAAGCTTGTTCAATTCCTGTTTGTTCGTCTCAGACACTGTGATGAAATGATCTGTTTCTGAGATTGTTTTTTCAAGCTTTGCGAGAACTCCTCGATGTAAATTTTTATCCATATGTTCTGGAACGACTTGCTGTGCAAATCCGTGCATCGTGGTAAGAGTCTTTCCCGATCCGACCGGAATATAGGCTGAGCCTCCAAGGAAATGAAAGATATCAAATTTTCTCTTCACCATATATTCCACATTCGGGAAGGATGAAAATTTCCAGAAAAGATTCAGAAGCCTGCCCGGAGTTGTGGATCTAATGCTTTTGATCCTTGAGCTCGGAAAACCGGGAAACTTGTCATCTCCGATGCCGGCGGCGCCGAGATAAAGCGCTGTATATTCATTTTCCGATTCAAGAACGGCAATCTGGGAAAGCAGATTCCATGCGTAGCGCTGTATAGCCCTTATATCGTTTATGGCTGGTGTTCCGTCTATTACAATATGCATAGGATTAGTTCTTCAATTAGAAATTTGAGATAAAAACATCTTGTATCCAGAATCGTCTCCTATCTTTTCATCCCAGCCAGGACAAATATCATCCATAGC
>DYLQ01000037.1 GCA_020722015.1 Thermotoga sp.
TGCAGTAACAGTGGCGGTAAATGATTTACCACTACCAACAGTTGCAGGTGCTGTTAAAGTGAGTGTAGGAGCTGCCGCATTGACGTAAACATTTGCATTTTCAGTAACGGTGTTGTGATTTACGGAATTATCGTATGCTGTGAAATTAGCCGTGGATGTTCCGCTTGTAGTCGGAGCGGTAAAGCTCATGGTTCCATTCGCAACATATATTGTTTTAGTCTGTCCATAGAAGTTACCGACTATCTTTTGAATTCCGGCAACACTCGTTGCACTGAGTGTAAAGGTCACATTAGCGCCTTTACCAACGGTCGTAGATGTCGGAGTTACGGTAAGAACTGGTGGAACATTCGTGTTCATCGGCATAGTAAAGATGTTACCGGCAAGATCGACTATCGGGTAGTATTGAGAAGTACTCGATGAAAGTTGGACATTCGAAAGATCTGAGAAGATAGAACTTCCAACTTGAGCCGGCGTCCAGACATTGTATGGGAATGTAACCGTGAATTGAGCGGCTATCTGTGCACCGTTATATGTGGCAAGAACCAAAGTAGGTGTGATATTGACAGATGTTATCGTGCCATTGTACGTTGACGAGTAAGCTGTGAAAGCTTTGAATCCGTTTGCCCACATAGGCTCAGACAACGTGACGACCGCTTGATTTGCACTCAAAGCTGTTATGTTAACTATCTTCGGGCTGTGATCTGTGTTTGTGACAAACAGTCTCGCAGCAGTTGTTGATTTTCCAGATATATCTTTAGCGGCATAATTCACGACGAAAGGCACATTCTGATATTGAGATGCGTACATGCCAGGTAACGTGACATTAGCCGTAAAGGTAGCTTTGAATGTTGCCGTACCAAGTGATGTTGTTGGTGTCGATGTTAATGTTAATGGCTGTGAACTGTTGTTCAAAAGATTCGTGATATTCAAAGTGGCAGTTGCAACACCAGCATCATCGGTCGCACCAAAGGTGATTGAGGATGGTACATTTGTCACAACCACTGCATTCAAGGTAGCATTATTCGTTAACGTTGTAGCAGGTACAGATGTCAACGATGGTGGAAGCAGATCCACAACGACTACCGCAGTCGGAGAATTAGCGCCTGAAACGAATGGATCGGCAGGGGTAAATGTGAGATTATAGACTCCGGCCTTGTTGAATGCAAGCAGTGTGCTACCATTCGTCGTCGTAACGACGTACTTATTGCCCTGAGCAAGCGTTGCGGATGCGAGTTTTGTAAGAGCACCCAAGTTCAGAGAATAATTCGTTCCGGTCGGATTCTGGTAAGTCTTCAAAACGACGTTTCCGGAAAGCGTTGTGTTCTTAGGTGTTACACCATTACCAAGGAAGGTCGCGTAATGTGTCAACGCATCATGGTAGTAGAATGCTGGAGCACCGACTTCGAATAGCGCTGTACTTGAGGTTGCTGTAAGCAATTTGCTTAAGCCATTTATCGAACTTCCATTAAGTAGCAAAGTAGCCACTGGTGTTACATCACCAAGTATATGCAATGTGCCCAACGGATAGCTGTATTGATAACTAATTGGAGCACTTAGGGCTTTAATCTTGGCAGAATAATAGGTAATCGTCGAAGATGGAGCGTAGACAACCGACAGGTTAACCGTGCTTGAACCTACGGATGTTGGAAGCGTAAGTGTGTAAGGCCCGGAAGTACTTGCAGGAACTTCAAGCACTTTTGCGCCGTTAGCGTAGAAGTTCAAAGACATACCTGTGGTAGTCGAAGCACCGCTTAGAGTCAACCCATTGACGGTGACATCGAAGGTTGGATTTCCAGCGTTTACAATTGCAGGCGTAGAAGATGTAGCTGCGTAGGTAAGGTTATTCGCCTTAAGCATAGATTGTTGGTCAATTGTGAACGGTGGCGCTGGAACAAACTTTCCAAGCGATGAGCCGAATATTGCCTTATCATCCTGCGGATTGTTGAACACTTCAACTTGAATTTGAACTGTTGCAGGTGCTGTCGTCGGTCCATTGAAGTAAATCTGCGGTATTTCAATCTCAACTGCACCAGTTGTGCTTCCCTGAGTGTAATACTTAGCCTTCAGGAAGGACAATGGATTGGTTATAACCGTGTTACTGTAAGAACTTGTAAGAGTTATCTTGAAATACTGCTGATAATTTGCTGGACCTATCGCAGGCCACCAGCTCGAAAGCTGCGGATCTCTGACTGTTATTTTGAAGACATCACTGTTCACCTGTTGCGCTGTCGCACCAAGTGTTACTCCCTCGTTGGATATCGAAACGTTTGGATACGCGTTGTTGACCTGTATTGTTCCCCATGGCACAACCACGGTATGAGCATATTGATATGCCGGCGGAAGCAAATTGTACATCAGATCATTAACACCGAGAGACACATTGTAGAAGCCATTCGGAACACTGTAAGTGTCGAATATGGCCGTGTAATAACCCTGCGTCGCTCCGGGAGTCATCGATGCCGGTAACTCGGCAACAAGAGAACCACTCAAAGTCTTGACGTAAACGGTAGCCGTGCTGGAAAGTCCTATGCCGTTTCCATCAGATGCTTTAACGACAAATTCGTAATCTTCGGAGTTGATTCCAGCATTGTATTGGCCACCAACAAGGCTTGCTGAAAGTTGTGAACCGTTATCGTAATAAACGGTCATTGTGGCCTGGTTGACTATGTTACCCGTTCCAATTGCCGTTGTGGTTGCTGATGGCAAACTGTTGTACGTCTTCGCATCGAAATGTTTGTCTGTGGCTATAGGCCAGAATGTGTAATTTCCAACACCTTTGTTAAACGGAACTAAAGCAGTTGCTACAGCACTTGTAACTCCGTAATTTGTTATCTTAGTGTCGTTTGGATAGTAAACCTGTAAGCCAGTCGCAAAACTCAACTTTGCCCAGTATATCGCATGATCATCCGTGATGTTGAATGTGGCTTTGAGGTTAGGAGCATAGTACACTTTCATTCCGTTGACTGTGACATATGATCCTGCAAGGGTTATATTTGCGACAGGAGCAGCTGTGTCGGCCTGAACAAGATATGTAGCCGATAGCGTCAATGGCGTTGCCACTGCATTAGCTATGTTGGTAACCGTTGCACCTAATTTATACGTACCGGAAGGTCCGTAGAACGCAACGTAGTAAGTCTTTGAACCGGTGACAAACCCGTACGCATTGGCATCAAGAGTCTGGACTGCGCTAACCGATGCTATTAATGTAGCAGTCGGTAGATTAGTAACTCTGCTTGCCATCGTAGTTGAAGTATTTAAACCGTAAGCCGTCATTGCCGGTTTGGTGTAACCGTTCCAAGAAGATGCAGGCGTAACGTTTTTCGGAGCACTGAAGACAAGCCCTGTTAACGGCTGCAAGTTATTGGAATTTGCCGTAACGGTTATGGCTGCTGGAGCCCCTTCGTACGTGTTGGCAACGGACAGAGATACGCTTGGACCTGCTAATTCAGGGCTAACTTGGTAGCGCAAGAAGGCTTTTACCTGTTGACCGTTGATGTATGCGTTAAACGGTACGAAAACCGGAGCACTTGTCGATGTATCAAAAAGATACGCGTTAATTCTCAAAGGAACAATCGATTGGCTTAAACCACTTTGGCTTTCGATGGATTTCTCGGATGTCAATGGATCGGTTGTTTCTTTGTTTGTGAAATATTGTTCGGTTATGTTGTAGCTGCTTATAGTCTGACCTTGACCAGCTTGAACATATCCGTAAAGATCAAGGTATTGACCTGCCGGCACTTGTATCCAGTCGTTGGTGTTGGACACAACGTGACCATCTTTGTCTATCAAGAAAAGATAAGGAGTCGTATTCGAAGAGCCTTGAGCTTGTATTCCAAGCACCGTTGCAACGGCAGTTTTGATAACATTACCCCATGGAGATTTGAATGTCAAAGTCAGTGTGTTCCAAACATTTGGAGTAAGGATTGCATTGGATATAGGACTCGCCGAAGTATATGTGGCTGGAGTTCCGCCATTTGTGGAAAGATAAGCGTTTACTCCTGGCGTCGTTGTGAAGGTAAATGATGCCGGCGTTGTAGATGCCATGACGAGTCTGGATGGAGTCGTTGGCCCATTCGTGACAGCCGGAAGCACGTAAGGCACGCTGACAACAACTGAGTTGGATCCGGAAACTGTCGATGCGCCTATCGTAACCGTTGCGTTGACGTAGAGTGTGTAAGTCCCGGTTGATGTCGGTGTGAAGTTGAATGTGTAAGGATTGGCGCTATTAACAGGCTGATAATCTTGTCCATTAACAGTTGCCCAAACGGCAAGTTGTCCGACACCGTTAGGATTGGTAACCGTAGCACTGAAGGTTATCGGAGATTCGGCAACGTAATATTTGTCCTGATAATTCGGTACAACGTTGACAAGGCTGACAACCGGTGCTTTGTACTTTGTGGATGGTGATGTTACTACTTGTGAGGAAGCGATCGTAAAGCTTACGCCTCCGTTACCTGGGTTCTTTGCAGAACTGTAAGCGGTAAACTGCACGTTGTAAGTTCCAACACCCAGATTCGTGAAGGTGTAACTAAACACGCCAGTATTTTGTCCTAAGTTTCCGTTGGCCGGTGTATTGTTTACCAAAACTTGGCTTCCTTTAGAAAGTGATACAACGACCGATTGGAGTGGACTGTGTGCTACTACCGAGGCTGAAACCGTGACGTTAGTGGAACTTGTCGATGTTGGTACTGTTATGATCTGATTCGCAGCCGGAGATATGACTTTGATGACCGGTGTGAATGTGTCTATCTGGGGCAAAAGAAAACAGCCCGAGAGGACAACCATAAGCAGCGCCACAGAGACAACGAGACCTAAGATCTTTTTACTCATTGATTTCCCTGCTCACCCTGTGGGTTGCAGGAAAACACCTCCCTTCGAGATGTAAATACATTTTTTTGATTTAAAAAAACACATTTCATACTATCAAACCCCTTCTTGAGGAGATAAAACTCTTTCAAGAAATTATATACTTAAATCCTTTATTTGTCAACGGTTTTATGAAATGAAATAAAAATGATTTTATGGAATTTAGAATTCTGGTGCCGAGGGCGGGACTTGAACCCGCATGAGTTATGCACTCACAAGAACCTGAATCTTGCGTGTCTGCCAGTTCCACCACCTCGGCAAAATCCTTTGAAGATTATATCATACTATTTTTTCGCTTTGAATACCTTTTTAAGGAGGTTTGTTCGATATCTCGTTTAAATTTTTCATGATTCTTTTGTAGTATAACATATCAAGCGTGATAGACCAAGAAAAGTCTTTGTTTTTATCGAATGGGGTTCCCGATCAGGTCAGGAATGAAAGACCACAAGCCACCCGCCAAATTCAAATTTATACGTTGGTCTTGAAAAAGATTTAGTATATAATCAATCGAGGTGGATCATGATAATTTATGGAAGAAATGTGATAGACGAGGCATTGAAAAGTGGCATACACATATCTAAGGTTTTTATGTCCAATGCCAACTTTTCAGGAGATATGGTGTCGCTTAAAAAGCGGATAGAGGAGAGAAATTTAAAGATAGAGATAGTCGTTGATAAAAAACTTGATGAGATCGCGCATTCAAAAGATCATCAAGGAATAGCTGCCAAGATAAATGATTTCACCTATTCACAAACTTTTGATGTGCTTGATTCACTTGATCACGATCCGTTTATCGTCATTCTCGATCAGATTCAGGATCCTCAAAATTTCGGTGCCATAATAAGAACTGCTTACGGCGCCGGTGTGAATTTTGTTATAATTCCGGAACATTCGAGTACAATGGTTACACCTTCCGTCTTAAAGGCTTCCGCAGGTTATGCATTTCGTATGCCGATTTGTGTTGAAACTAATTTATCCAGAACAATAGAAGAATTGAAAAAAAGAGATATCTGGGTTTATGCTGCCATGATGGGTGGAAAGCCATATTTTAAGATGAATTTTAAAGGACCTGTCGCTTTTGTCTTCGGAAACGAAGGAAAAGGGATAAGAAAGCTTGTTGCAGAGAGCTGCGATGAGAAAGTTTCTATACCCATGGCACGAGAAATGGATTCTTTGAATGTTTCTGTCAGCGCCGCTGTTATTTTATTCAAAGTCATGGAGGAAAGATCATGATAATAAAACTGCCAGATGAGGTCGTAAGGAGAATAGCAGCAGGCGAGGTGGTAGATCATCCGTCTTCTGTCGTAAAAGAATTGATGGAAAACGCCATAGATGCCAAAGCATCGAAGGTGAAGGTATCGATAGATGGCGGTGGAAAATCTTCTATAACCGTTGATGACGATGGAACCGGCATGAACGAGGAAGATTTGAAATTGGCAGTCCTTCCTCATACAACGTCAAAGATAGAAACTTTTGACGATGTCTTCAACCTTACAACTTTTGGGTTTCGCGGAGAGGCTATTGCCTCGATTGCGGCTGTTTCAAAGATGAAGATCGAAAGTTCGGATACGATAGATGGAACAGGTCATGGCATAGAGATAATAGGTGGGATAGTAGGCGAATTGTTCCCCATAGCAAAAACCAAGGGCACACGTGTGAGTGTTACCGACCTTTTTTTCAATGTACCGGCAAGGAGAAAATTTCTGAGCTCAGTTGCCGTTGAGTCGAGGATGGTAACGGAAATAGTCGAAAAATTCATCTTATCTTCAAACGTATCAATTGAATACTCAAGAGACGGAGAAAAGATATACGGCGTTTCAAAAGAATCAACGCTTGAAGAGCGCGTTAACATGATCTTCGGCGAGAAAAATTTGATAAAAGTAGATGAGCAAATTGGTGGCATGAGAATATACGGATATGTGAGTGCGCCGGACGTCGGAAGGCAAAACCGTCTCAACGAAGTTATCTTTGTAAACGGCAGATATGTAAAAAGTCCATTTTTGCTTAAAGCCATTGAAACGGGATATGCAGAGCATCTAAAAAAAGGCGAATTTCCGACGGCGGTAATTTTTATAAATGTACCTCCTCAGCTCGTTGATGTCAATGTTCATCCTCAAAAGTTAGAGGTGAAGTTCAGCGATCAATCGCGCATCTTCGGTAGCGTGGCATCCGTTGTAAAACGTGCTTTGGCATCTCCATCCGTTTTTCAGGTGCCCGTTGAAAGCGCACATGACTTCGAAAGCAAAGAATCATTCATCAAAACATACGAAAGCAAAAAGACAGTCGATGAAAGATCAAAAGATGCATATCCACAAAGAGAAAAAATTGAAAATTTTGATTTCGATTTTGATCGTACCGTCATCGATAAAAAAGAGGAAACGGAAAAGCTTTCTCAAACCCAGCCTATGGGAATTTTGAAAGGAAGGTATCTGTTATCTCACGGGCAAAATGCGATATACATAACGGATATTCATGCGGCACATGAAAGAATCCTGTTCGATAAGATAAAAGGTCAAACTCTTTCGTCTCAAAAACTCATCAATCCGGTGAAAGTCGATCTTAATCAAATCCAAAAGGACGTCTTTGAAGATCATAAGGATGAGATAGCGTCATTTGGCTTTGAATTTAAAGATGGAATGCTTTTCAGCGTGCCGTCTATCAAGGACGTGGACGATTGGTCAGCGCTTTTCGTTTCAACCATAGAAAATTTCAGGATATCTTTTGCGAAAGATCCCAAAGAAGAATTCTTCGCCGATGTTGCGTGTAAAATGGCGGTGAAAACGGGAGAGAAAATCTCAGACGCAGAGATAAGCCAATTGCTTTCAGACCTCGATAAGTTGGAAGTTTGGTCATGTCCGCACGGAAGGCCTCTTGTGTATTCTATAGAATTCAATAAACTTGACAGATACTTCGGCCGAGATTAGTTCGTCTATAATTTAAAATAGTCTCATGAATTCGAGTGCGTTTTGAGCTGCCTGGCCTTTGTGGCAATTGTTAAAGAACACGAATATCGGAGCTTCTGCCATTTTGACTAACTCCGCAAGTTGGAGTAATTCTTGTGAAGAGTAAAGATAATCATACCTTTCTTCCATAGGCACTTTAAACCAATTTGTATTTCTTCCGTGAAATCTGAAATATGATATCTTCCCAAAGGCCTCCCTGTTGGTGTAAAGCCCTGAAAGATTCGGAACGTCTACACCGGCAATGGAAATTCCCGACCTCACGATCTCATCGAAGTTTTTGCCGTTCCATGTTTTGTTTCTGAATTCCACGACGAGTTTTAAGTCGAAGAGATCGTTGAGTTTTTTAATGTAATCGATGGAATGTTCTTCATATTTAAAAGAATAAGGAAATTGAGCCAAGATTGCTCCGAGCTTGCCAGACTCTTGAAGCGGACTTATGCCCTTTTTGAAATTCGATGCCAAGATTTTGAAATCTTCTTTATCGAGATCTGAAAATTCATGCGTGAATTGTTTGTTGAGTTTGACCGAAAAGATGAAACCCTCTGGTGATCTTTCTACAAGGGAGAGCATGGTTTTCTCATAAGGCATCGAGTAGTACGTGAAATTCAACTCAACCGCATTAAAACCAAGTTCTATGTACCTATCGAACATCTTATCTTTTGTGGTACCTTCAGGATAGACAGTGCCTACCCAATCGTCGAATGAAAATCCGCTCGTGCCTATCTTCGTAATCTCACCTCTTTTAGTATGACAGCTTATATTATACTGAATCTTTTTCAAAAGCAAACATTCTCCATTTGACTCAAGCACGAAAAGAGTTCCTAAAGTACCTGGTATATCAAGAAAAGGTTCAAAGCGATTACCGAGGATGCCACAATCCAGGCTACAAAATTCGTGATTTTTTTGTTGACGAGACTTTTCATCATCTTTTCGTCACGGGTAAATTGAATAAGCGGTACAAGTGCAAAGATTATTCCAAAACTCAAAACAACCTGGCTGAAGACAAGCACCGAAGTCGGATTCACCCCTATCGCTATGACGAGCAAAGACGGTACCATCGTGATGATCCTTCTTACCCATATGGGGATTTTGAAATTGACAAAACTTTGCATGAGTACCTGACCGGAAATAGTTCCCACCGCTGATGAAGAGAGTCCAGAGGCAAGCAAAGACAAAGCAAATATAAAACCGGCCGCACTTCCCAAGAGTGGGATAAGGGTCATGTATGCCGTTGAGATGCTTGAAATATCCTGATGACCTGAAAAATGAAAGGTAGAAGAGGCCATTATGAGCATTGCCATGTTCACGAAACCTGCTATTCCCAAGGCTATGGAGACATCTATAAGGTTAAACTTGTGAAGTTTTTTAAGACGCACTTCGTCTTTGACGTTTATTCTGTTCTCCGTCAAAGCGGAATGCAGGTATATGACGTGAGGCATAACCGTGGCTCCAAGAATTCCGGCTGCCATGTATATGCTTTCCGTACCAGAAAACGATGGGACGATTGTACCTCTCAATATTCCGATGCCGTTTGACTTAACAATGAAGAGTTCGGTTATGTAAGAGAAAGCCACGACTCCCAACAAAACGGCTATGACAGCTTCAAAGGGTCTGAAACCATAATTTTGAAATAAAAGTATGAAGATCGTAGAAATTCCAGAAAGCACAGCTCCCCATATGAGAGGAACCCCAAGGAGCAGCTGAAATGCAATGGATGCACCTATAAATTCGGCAAGGTCAGTGAAGATCGCTATTAATTCGGCTTGAATCCAATAAAACCAAACCAGCCATTTTGGGTACTTGTCTTTTATGATCTCGGCCAGATTTTTACCGGTTGCTATTCCAAGTTTGGAAGAAAGTGCCTGTATGAACATGGCTATCAAATTCGCCCAAAATATAACCCACAATAATTCATATCCAAAACTCGCACCACCTTGAATGTTCGTGGCAAAATTTCCCGGATCGACATATGCCACCGATGCAATGAATGCAGGACCCAAAAACGGAAGAATTCTTTCGAATCCCCTTTTTTTACTCGTTTGGTTGAGAACGTCAATTCCATTTTGTACAGTTCTTTGATCCATCTTTTTGGATATCTTTGATCATCTCCAAAAAAAGAGGCGCTCAAGCGCCTCCTCTTACTTTTCGTATTTTTTGAAAGACAGGAACCAATCAACTTTCTCGTAATCTTCTTTCATTCTCTTTTCCGCATCATCAACGGTGAGCGGTGTAGGAACGATTACCTTTTCGCCAACCTTCCAGTTTGCCGGCGTCGCAACACCGTGCTTGTCCGTGTACTGGAGCGCATCAACCAATCTTAAGATCTCGTCTATGTTCCTTCCGTTTGTGGCAGGATAATACAGTATAGCCCTCACGATTCCTTTGTCATCGATCACAAAAACGGTTCTCACAGTCGCCGTTTTCCCGCTTCCGGGATGGATCATACCGTAAAGATGCGCTACGTTCATGTCAAGATCGGCTATTACGGGGAATTCGACCTTGAATCCGAAATATTTTTGAATCTCTCTTATCCATGCTATATGCGAATAAACACTGTCTATCGAAAGGCCTATAAGCTGAGCGTTGCGTTTTTTGAATTCTTCTTGTTTTTCTGCAAAAGCCGCAAATTCAGTCGTGCAAACCGGTGTGAAATCGGCCGGATGAGAAAACAACACTACCCATTTCCCTAAAAAATCAGAAAGTTTTATCTTTCCTTTTGTGGTTATAGCCTCAAATTCGGGCGCCTTTTCCCCTATCAACGGTATTCTTAATTCTTTTGTTTCTTCCATTTTTAGCCCTCCTCTAATAGAAATGATTTTCATTTTTATTATATTCTTCTAAATTTGCTTTATGATGAACTAAAAGTGACAAAGGCAAAACGCCAATGTGTCGTTACCATTATACTAAATCTTTTTCAAAACCAACGTATAAATTTAAATTTGACGGAGAGCA
>DYLQ01000119.1 GCA_020722015.1 Thermotoga sp.
GAGGAGGTATACGTCCTGACCTAAGTCGATTGGAGAATCTTGATATATAGAGGGCTTAGGAAGTATGATAAGAAAAAGGAAAAAGTACAACATTCATGCCTTTAGTGGAGGCGGGATAGACGTGCGTTTTCTTATAGACGAATGCACCGGCTTCACGGTTGCTAAATGGTTGCGAAGTCTGCAGCATGAGATATTTTCTGTTTATGATTTCGAAACAGTCGACAGGAGATTTTTCTGATAATAGAGGCCAAAATTTTCCTTTACAAATATTTACCTATAGGTTAATAATGATACTCAAGACGCTTATCAAAGGTAAATTATATACCCTGTATGCGTTGTATTTGGATGAACGTTGTTTGGTGATCGAGTTTCTTTCCGGTCTTGATAAGCAGTCAGAAAAACAGATCTTCGCCTTATTCAAACATATTGGCGCATCAGGACCGCCAGTGAATGAAGAAAAGTTTAAGCATCTTGAAGGCAAAATCTACGAACTGAAAACGAGGACAGGAATCCGAATCTTAAGTTTTTTTGGCAAGGGTCGATCGCTCATTTTAACGCATGGTTTCTTTAAACCATCACAGAAAAAACTCAAGATAGAAATTGCCAAGGCAGCAGAATGGGAAAAAGCCTATCAGCAAAGCCTAAACAATCAAAGCAAGGAAAAGAGGTAAGCGCCATTATGGATACGGAAAAGTGGTTCAATGAAAAACTGACAGCATTGGAAAATGACCCCGATTTCCGTCTGGAGGAAATCATTCTCGATTTGACCGAGCAAATCAGTGTAAAGATGAAAGAAAAAAGAATGACGCGGGCTAAACTGGCCGATTTGCTGGGTGTGACCCCGGCTGCCGTCACAAAACTATTGAACGGGAATCCCAATTTTACCCTGAAAACCCTCCTGAAAGTGGCGGATGTCTTGGATTTGAAATTCAACGTCTCCTTCAGCGCCCTAAAACCTATCGGCAAAGTAGTAAAAATACAAACCTCAATTGTTCCAACTGCTAACGATGATATTTACCCGAGTAAAGAACAACCTAAAATTCCGTTCTCTTGGAACAGTGATGATTCAACAATGATTTTCCCATATGACGGATCTTTACGCTGTTAAAGAAGGAGGTTGAAGATGGCTGCCGGCGGAAAAATGAAAGATATCGTCGTCAATGAGATCAAATATGCCATAAAAAAAATGGAGGAAGCGTCCAGTATCGAGGAGAAGCTTTATTATTTCAGTGCGGTGCAGGGGATATTTCACCGTGTGTTCAATATCGAATTCAGTCAGGAGCTTCTCTTCGCTCATTTCATTTTCAATGAAGCCTTCAAGGCTTTCCAGCAGAAACTGGCAGCCATGAAGATGGGAGATACGGTTTTTGTAATCAATGAAAAACAGATCAGCAGACTATCCGGGTTGACGAAGGAATTTCTAATCCAATTTGAAGCGGGCAAAAGTACTGACGATGTTCTCAAGAGAATGGTTACCTTGCTGTATTCAGTCAACGGGAACGGCAATTATCTCATGGAAAAGGGTTTGTTGAAAATATAGCGCCGGAGCATAAGAGTAATACAACCCTATTTTGATTTTACTTCAGATCTTGTACGGTTGGAGATAGAAA
>DYLQ01000120.1 GCA_020722015.1 Thermotoga sp.
ACTCAAATGGAAGTACGAAACAAGTAATTTCATATATTCAAGTCCAGCGATAGGGAAAGATGGAACAATTTACGTCGGAAGTAAGGACCATAAACTCTACGCGATAACACCGAATGGCACACTCAAATGGAAGTACAAGACAGATAGTTCAATAGATTCAAATCCTGCAATAGGTACTGACGGAACGATTTACGTCGGAAGTAAGGACCATAAACTCTACGCGATAACACCGAATGGCACACTCAAATGGAAGTACAAGATAGATAATTATATAGATTCAAGTCCAGCGATAGGAAAAGATGGAATCATTATCACAGGGAATGATAGCGGTTATCTTTACACTATCTCAGATGATAGTGGAGGACTTGCAGACAGTCCATGGCCTATGTTTCATCACGACATGCAGCATACAGGCAGTATTCAATGATGAATTTATGAGTGAATTCAATTTAGATTAGGAAACTGTCCAACGTTTTTAGTTTGAAATTTTTAGATGGTCATTGAAAAGTATAAGAGATGTATTTGGTAATATAAAATTGATCCACACCGCCCAAAGGAATTGATCCACCATCTTGCAAGCCACTTGTTTAACACAAGTGGCCATTCTGTTAAATAAGAGCCTTTAGCCGTTTTGTACGCCATTGTTGACATTTCTGTTGTTTGGGCATCGTTGCTTTGCAGCCTCATTCTGTTTACTTTTACACAATATGCTTTTTTATCACTTTGTGTTAAAATATATGTTGAAGGGAGAGTCAACTACCATCGGCTAAAGCCGAAGGTATGAAAATATCCGTGTCATGACATATAACGCTTGAAAGGGGATAGTTTTGTGAAAAAAAGTCTGCTTTTCATGTTTTTCCTCATAATAGCTACTGCTGTCTTTGCAACACTTCAAACGGTTCAAATCAAAATACAGAATATGACTCTTCTATATCCCACTGAGCTTGTTGCTACTTCACTTAAGGATTTCGACACGGCAACCGTCACCACACATAGATGGGGACGCGGTTTATCTTGAAGGCACGTTGCTCGGTTCCAGGCAACTGCTTTCCACTCGACTGATAGGAATAGACACTCCGGAAACCGTCGATCCAAGAAAACCTGTCCAGTATTTTGGTAAAGAAGCCTCCATATTTACAGAAAAGATTCTCAGCAAGCAAAATGTATATGTCACTTATGACCAGAACACAAAGGATAAGTATAATAGGTTACTTGCTTATGTTTGGCTCAAGATCAATAACAACTTCTACATGTTTAATGCAATTCTTGTTTTGAACGGATATGCCCATAATTACCCATATTTCCCATTTAATGAAAAGTATTGTCAATTACGTTTGGAAATGTTGAAAAATTACGTTCGAAAATGTGAATAAATTACGGCCGAAAATGTGGATTTTTTACGGTGATTTTGTGAAAGCTATAAGAGAATTATTTTTCATGTATAACACCTTCTTTCTGTTCAGCTATTTTTACCTCAATAAGTCCTGTCTTTTGTTTTTCTCTCAGCCTGTGGCTTTTATACTAATTCAAGTTTAATTTCCGAATGAAGAATCAACCGCTTATGACCTGAAAGGCAGTTCCTATCGATTGCTTTAGTGCTATTT
>DYLQ01000121.1 GCA_020722015.1 Thermotoga sp.
CATATTCGATCATCCTGTATTTCTGAGGTCTTGCCGTTTTAAAACACCTCTTTCTGTTTAACGCAACATGATTATTTTAACATCTATGGAGTCGAAAAGAAAATAAAATAAAATGCTTTCACAACTTGTATATTGTCTATCGGTGCCTAATTCTTGCTGTCGACATTTCAATGGATAAATATGTAGGCAACCTCCGAAAACTCACTTTTTCACCGTCTAAATTGATACAATAGGCTTAAGTTTTTCGGGAAGCCGCAATTTTTGATTTTTTCGGTTCAAAACATCGGCTTTGAAGAAAAAATCAGCCTGTTTTTATCATCATTTCCCATCTTTTCTGCGTTTTGGGCGCAATTACCCCATTATACACACATACCGCTTCAGATTGTACGCCAGATTCTTGGCGGTCACATCACGCTTCACGCGCTCAAGCCCATGAACTCGAGACGTGATTCCTCCCATGAATCGAGTCATGTATCCAAAAATGTGCTCAATTCTTGCGCGGATGTGAGCAATTGCCTTATTCTTTTCTTTATCTTCATCGGTCAGCGGAATGCTGCGAAAAGCCTTTGCACAGATATGCAGCTTGACATGCGGATATTTTGTGAGGATTTCTTCCCGGAATTTTTTGTCAGCCTTGACTTCATAGTCTTTTTCGTCAATCAAACCGGCAAATTCTTGGCTGTCATGAACTGAAGCGTCTGTCACACTGAAATCGGTGATGATTTTGCTGTCGCTGTCGCATTTCACATGGTTTTTGAAACCGAAGAAAGATTCATCACGCTTTTTCGTCCACCGTGCATCTGTATCTATCTGAACGATGACGCTTTTAGTGTTCTTGATCTCGCCTTTTTCAAGCCTCTGTGAACATTTCGTTGGCAAATCCTCAAGTTCTTCCCCAGCTTTGAGGCGTTCATCGTCTTTTTTGGTGGTATGGCGTTTCGGCACAGTTACAAAACTTGCGTCAACAATTGAACCTTTGTGCGTAATAATACCTTGTGCTTCCAGCTTTTCGTTGAACAAATCAAAAAGCTTACGGTCTACCCCATTTTCTTTCAATGCTTCTTTGAAATCCCATATCGTGTTGCCATCCGGCACTTTGTCTCCGACTTCCAAACCAAGAAAACGCATATACGATAGACTGTCGTTGATGTGGTATTCCACCGCCATATCCGACAAACCGTACCACTGTTGCAGCATTGTGATTTTGAACATCAAAATCTCATCAAACGGAGGTCTGCCGCCCTTACTCATATTTTTACGGATGGCGCTTTTAATCGGTTCTCGAAATATCTCCCAGTCAATCAGTTCGTTGATTTTGACCAACGGATCACCGAGTTTTGACAACTTTTTAAGCTGCGTTTCCGTTCCTAACAAATTTATTTGTTTCATGTCAGCGGCCTCCATTTCTTATACTCCTATTTTATTACATTTCGGCAGATAATTGAAATGTTTTCGGAGACTGCCTGTAATACCTCATAATGTGCGTCAAGATTACGATAGATGTTACGAATAGATTTAGAACTTATCCTTAAATAATCATGGATGCACGGAAATGACCTTCCTCCAAACTAT
>DYLQ01000122.1 GCA_020722015.1 Thermotoga sp.
CTCCTCTATGCTCTTCTCTTCCATCATCATGCCTTTTTTATATCTTCAATCATTTCATCTGCCTTTCTGTATCTTTTTTCCCTCTCAGGTTCAAGACATTTTGATATGATTGCGCGTAGTTTTTCATTCGACACTGCTTCAAGATTTACTTTTTTCTCCCTCTTAACAAGATGCAAATCAGTTCCCTTAAAAGGTGTCTCTCCTGTCAACATTTCATAAAGCATTGCCCCAACTCCGTAAATATCAGTGCTTTCATCAACTTTGTCTCCAAGATGCTGTTCCGGCGCCATATATGCCGGTGTTCCCGATGTATTCATTGACATTGACATCATCGTATTGTATGCCTCTCTTGCAATTCCGAAATCAAGAAGTTTTGCCTTCCAATCGCTTGTCACCATCACATTCGTAGGTTTTATGTCCCTGTGAATTACACCCTGCTGATGCGCATAACTCAATGATTTAAGCACATCCATAGTCAAGCTCTTTGCCATCTTCTCTCCTATCTTCTCTTTTTCATCTATAATGTCTGCCAATCTTTTTCCGTCAACATACTCAAGCACCAAATAAAGCTTTTCTTCCTCATCCACTATATCAAATATCGATACAATGTTCGGATGGCTCAATTTTGCGCTTGTGCGCGCCTCTCTCAAAAATCTCTCTTTCTCTCTTCTTCTGAAAGATATTTCATCCTTCATCATCTTTACTGCTACTCTTCGTCCGAGCTTTGTGTCTTTCGCTTCATATACTTCTCCCATACCGCCACTGCCGATTCTCCTTAATAAAACATATCTCTCTCCGCTAATAGAGCTACCCTCTATCGTCTTGTCAATTGTTGAATCATAACTCTCTTCATTGTTTTTACTTAAAGGAGTAATCTTGTGAGGCGTGGACGACCGTGGAGTAGGTGTCTTTGAAATCGGCGTCTGGCCGTGGGAGCTGTCTGACTGCTTCAAAGCTTTGTACCTTTCAATCACATCTTTATATGTAATGTTCCTCTTAATTATGTCCTTATAAATATCTACCGCATGAGTCCTTTCATTTGATTCTTCAAGCTCGCGTGCTATGTCATAAAATATATTCACATTCCCGTTCGTTATATCACAAGTTTTCAAAAACTCAATCACCCTATCAGCCGCTATCTCCGGAAGCCCCTTCTTCATGTCTATTTTGAACTCATACCATTTTCTCTTTAAATCGCCGTCTTCCCACTTATTGATTATCTGTAATGACTGTGATATTGTGTCAAAATCTTCCGCTAAAAGAAGTTTTTTAAAATAATCTTCAATGTCAAATTTCTCCGCCTCTTCATATTTTAGAGGGTCCCTGAAACTGTTTTTCAAAAGATTATTCAGAGGCGTCCCTTTGGTCTCTTTTTCTATTTTATTGTTTATCTTTTCAAGTATGTTTATGCGCCTTTCATACTCTTTGAATGCTGTCTCCACATCATTTAAGGTCGGCCTCTCTTTTTTCAATATTACCAACAGTTCTTCATTCTTCATATTTTTCTCCTTTTTTGTCTTTTTAATTTTCCTTCTGTCATTGCGAACGCCTTGCTCGGCTTTCATAC
>DYLQ01000123.1 GCA_020722015.1 Thermotoga sp.
TTTCAATCCATAGCTCATTACGGTTTGCAAGCAAACCTATTCGTCCTGCGGAGCTAAAAACCCCAGTTGCTACGCACCTGGACACGCTGGAGCGTGAAGGACTGGGAGCGAGTAGCTCCCTCCCAAAGATGGTTATGAGATTGGATAGATCCCCCATAAGGTCGTTGGATTGCGTAGCAAACCTATTCGTCCTGCGGAGCTAAAAACCCCAGTTGCTACGCACCTGGACACGCTGGAGCGTGAAGGACTGGGAGCGAGTAGCTCCCTCCCAAAGATGGTTATGAGATTGGATAGATCCCCCATAAGGTCGTTGGATTGCGTAGCAATTCAATGAGCCACCAAAGGAGCGAAGCGACTGCGGTAGTTCGTGGTTTTTTAATATTGCGAAGCACACTAGAGATCCATCTCTTCCGAAGGTAGTACAAAGACATAGAAGAGAGCAGTCTGTAAGTTATTGATTTCATTGACTTTTTTTCTTCCTTATGGGTCACAAGCTGTGACCCGTATATGGGTCACTAGGATGACCCGTAAGGATCTCACAAAATTGACCCGGTTCGGGTCAAATTTGCTTGACTTCGAGTTTTCTTTTGATATTGTAGGATTTTAAGGAGAAAACCAAATGGCAGTTTTAGAAAGACAGATAGTAGATACAGAAACAGGAGAAATAAAGAGCAGAGGGAAGCTCGGTCAAAATTCAAATTTTGTAATGCTTTTCAGAAATGAGATTTCAAGCATTGTAGAAATTCAGAAAAAAGATCCAAAGGCAGGAGCCTTATTTATGTTTTTTCTTGAACATATGGATCAAGAAAATGCTCTTTTAGTTTCACGTGAAACGATGAGCGAAATTCTGGGTTGGAGTGTTGAAACAATCAAACGAAAAGTCAAAGTTTTAAAAGATATGAATTTTATTGATGTCTTAAAATCTGGGACTTCAAATGTTTATGTAATAAATGCCAATATTGCTTGGACTACTTATGGCAATAAGAAAGACTATGCAAAATTCAGAGCAAGTGTTTTGATATCAAAATCAGAACAAGAGTACCGAGCTAAAGCCTCAAAATTCAAACAGCTTGATATTTTGTGAATTGAACTAACTTTTTGATTTCTTCCATTTCATTCAGTCATATAAATCACAAAAAGAAGTAAACACCCAAAGCCACCGCCCCCACTACGGGAGGCGATTAAACGGCTTTTAAAGCGTTTTTTAGTGGTAGTTGATACCAACCCCCTACGGTGGCATAAAAAAACGGCTGTAAGCCGTTTTAAGAGGGTTTTAGGCTATGCCGTTGGCTCCTGGTAGTTATTGATTTTTAAATACAAAATTAAATTATCAAATTAGATAGTTGCCTCATTGAATTGCAAGCAATTCAACGAGGTTTAATTTTTCGACCTGGTTGCACCTGGTTAAAATTTTCTACACTATTTTTTTCGTCTTTGAGAGTGCTATTCGCACTCTTCGGAGCTACTGCCAAGGCAGTCAAAGCACCTTGAATTTGGGGTTTT
>DYLQ01000124.1 GCA_020722015.1 Thermotoga sp.
GCTGCAAGACAATTTGCTCTCCGTCAAATTTAAATTTATAAGTTGGTTTTGAAAAAGTAATAACGATTAAAATTGTTGCTTTCAAATGGAGGCGAATTATCATGAAAACAGTTGATGTTTTAACGATAGGAGCAGGCGGAGGAGCGTATCCGGCAGGTTTCAGACTCGCAAAAGCAGGCATGGATGTCGTTATGATCGACGATAAAGGCGTTATGAGTGGTAATTGTCTTGCTGAAGGTTGTGTGCCGTCTAAGGCCATAAGAGAATCCGCGAATCTTTACAAAATGTCTGAAAAGCTTGATTTCTGGGGCTTAAACGGAAAGGTTTCATTTGATTACAAAAATATAGTCGCACACAAAGACAACGTTCAAAAATTCAGGTATGCTCAGCATGCAGAAGAGTTGAAAGGCGCACTTCCCCATCTCAACCTTATAAAGGGACACGCGAAATTCGTTGACGATCACACACTTGAGGTGAAAATGCAAGACACAACGGAAACTTATCGTGCAAAACGTGGGATAATCATCGCAAGTGGTTCCGAAACTTCCATACTTCCGATAATCGGTGCCGATCTTTGCATAACATCGCACGATATTTTTTCCATGAATCCAAAGTTGCAAGTGCTTCCCAAATCAATGACGATAATAGGTGGAGGATATATAGCGTTAGAGACTGCAACTTTCTTCAATGAACTTGGAACCAAAGTCAAACTTTTCAAAAGATCTGACAGAATCCTTTCGGATGAAGTCGATTACAGATTCTCACAGATTTTAAGAAATTTTTTGGATCCAAATATAGAAATCGTAACGGGTGCACGCGTTATGGAGGTTGAAAGGGTATCAGACGGATACAGAATGCGTTATGTCAAAGATGAAAAAGAAGAAAGTGTAACATCAGACGTTGTCATGATGGCCGTGGGAAGAAAAAGCGTAATTCCGGAAGGAACTGACAAGATAGACATAAAGATAGAACATGGCAGAATAGTCGTGAACAATTCCATGCAAACCAACATTCCTCACATATATGCTCCCGGAGATGTTAACGGTATATCGATGCTTTTCCATTCAGCCGTAAGGCAATCACTCGTTGCGGCAAATAACATAATGGCCGGGAATACGCCAATTGATTACATGAACTTCAAGACCGTTCCAACCACGGTTTTTACTTTTCCAGAAGGTGCATACGTTGGAATTCTCCCGGATGAAGCAAAATCAATGGGAATAAAAATTATCGAAGCCTATTCGCCATTTAAAATAGATGCACGAGCACAGATTTTTGGAGAGATGGACGGAGAGATAAGGGAATTTTTCGATGCTGACACGATGAAAATAATCGGTGGTTGGGTAATAGGCCTTGATGCAGGGCTTTTGATAGGAGAAATAGCAAGGCTCGTAGAGGGAGGATTCACCGTAAAGGAAGTGGCAGAGTTTGCGGATCAGCATCCGACAACTGCCGAAGGAATCGTCAAGGCTGCCAGAAAGTTAATGTAGGATTTGGAG
>DYLQ01000125.1 GCA_020722015.1 Thermotoga sp.
TGGGTTTTTCACCCCATTTGAAGTTTTTGGGGCATTGTTCTATAATCAAAGTGTTGCGCTTGGAACTTGAATGCGCCATGTCAAAAAGAAAAAGATTCTTTTTTCTGATGATTCTACTTATATTGACGGTGCAGGTGTGGCCTAATTCCTCCACAGATCTCTTTAGGGCAGTTGATGAATGTAACATTACGAAAATAAGAGCCTTAATAGCTTCTGGTTCTGATGTCAATGCCCGAAACGAAGATGGCATGACGCCTTTAATGTGCGCTTGTAGATCAACGTGTCCTTTAGAGATAGTAGAACTATTAGTAGAAAAAGGTGCTGACATCAATGCTAAGGAACCACAATTTGGTATGACCGCGTTAATCTTTGCAGTAAGCAGTATTGAGAAAGTCAAATATCTTGTGAGAAAAGGAGCTGACATAAATGTAATGGAAAATGCTACTGAGCTAAGCGGCTTTAATGCAGTCATTCGTGCGGGCATTTACGCCTTGGTTAGTAGCGATCTAAGGCCTCTTAGATTTCTTCTAGACAATGGTGGAGATGTAAATATAACCACTGTAGATGGACGATCAACATTAATGATAATTGTTGAAATGGCAGCTGCAGAGAAGGACGGTTACCGAGTAGTCAAATTTTTGCTGAAAAGGGGTGCGAAAGTAAATTTGAAGTCAAAGCGGGGGGATACATGCCTCTTGATTGCTACTGACTATGGAGATGTTCATATGGTGAAATTACTGCTAAAACACGGAGCAAACCCAAATTGCATCAACAAATCTTTTGAAACACCGTTAAAAAGAGCGATAACTAAGGGGAATTACAAATTGGTCAAGCTTCTTTTGGATAAAGGTGCATCGACGGAGACGAGAGATTACAAGGGAGAAACAGCTTTGTTTGAAGCAGTCAAGCAAAAAGATTTAAAGATTGTTCGCGTGCTTCTTAAAAAGCGAGCTAATGTCAACGCTCAAAACGATCTTGGAGACACAGCTTTGATGAAAGCGGTGGAAGATGCAAATTATGAAATGACAGCACTTTTATTGAAAAAAGGTGCAGATATTAACATATTCAACAAGGAAGGGAATAATGCACTTTCCATCGCTGAAAAGAAAAAGAATCTTGCAATCAAAAATCTATTGTTACAAAGACAATAAACTCTGAGACATTGTGAACAACCTCCTTTCATAGCCAAGCTTTGAAGGAGTCTTCAGTGAGAATTATGGATCAGGTTTTTACTCTTAAATCCCGCTTTCGCCAGGTAAAGGCTGGTCTTTGAAAACTGCTTCGTCAACGGTGAGATTATGCCAATCACCATCCAATGCTGGGATGTGGAGGTGAATTTTAACTGCGTGCCCCATTTGGCAGCAGAGAAGGAAAATGAAAGCGCTCTTGACAAAATGAAAGTCAAAGCCTACAATGAAACTATGATGGCGATGAGTGGTGCAGGCATTGCAAACAAGACTTCAAAGCAGGAACAAACGAAGCAATCTCAATCTT
>DYLQ01000038.1 GCA_020722015.1 Thermotoga sp.
GAAAATGCTTGATTGATTTCGATCTACTCTATGAATTGTTAATCGTGATTAACTCTCATAATGTGCGCGAACGTAACAAGGGATATGAAGGAACGTTAAGATTAGAAAACCGGCCACTGTTTGTTTTTCCCTCATGATTTGGTTTAGTTCTGATCTCAAAGGTGTGAAAGGCAACTATAATCTGTTAGAGACAAATTTCGAGATGGGAGCAGTAACTTAGAATGCTTAAGTTTGTTCGTAACATTTATCGTAATCTTGATGCACATTATGAGTTAAAAACTAAAATAGGAGAAAAGTTGAATTTACATCTTCAACTTTGGAAATCCAAATCCTTTGTAAAAACAATTCGGAATATCAAATTTTTCATATTCAAATAGCTTTTTTTCTATGTTTTCAAGATAACTCTTGGCCGTGGATTCCCACGTGTAAGATGATAACACCCTTTTAATCCCGTTTGCTTTAACCTTATCATAAAAATCGGCGTCGATCAATTTTTCCGTTTTCAAACGTATATCTTCTATATCTTGTGGATCGACAAGCAGGCCTTCCAGTGAACTTTCTCTTATTATATCGACAGGTCCACCATTTTTAGTAGCGACAACCGGTAAACCGCATGCCATTGCCTCTATTATCGCAAGACCAAAAGGTTCGTAAAGCGCCACACTTTCAAAAACAGATCTCGATTCCGAAGCAATTCTGTAAAGGGCTGCAAGGTCTTTTTGATTCGATATATCGACAAAATGTACTTTATCTTTGAGATGATTTTGAAATACAAAGTTGATAATTTCTTTTATCACGGGGTGATCGTACTTTTCATAATTTTCATAAACATTTTCAAACCCATTTGTCACTATCAAAAGATCAAATTTGTCTTTTATAAATCTACTCGAAGCATATGCTTTAAGCACAGAAATATGATTTTTCTTTGGATCGAGTCTACTCGAAAGGATCAAAAAAGCTCTGCCTTTCGGGGTAATTCTTTTAAGTTTCTCTTTTATAATTTGATCTTTTTCATCCTTTTCCATTTTGAAAATATTCGTATTAACCCCTGGAGAAATAACTTTGAATTTATCATCATTGACGTTAATAAACTCTTTGTAAAATTTGTGATTATACTGATCGAATCTTTCCATTTCTGTGCTGACAACGTTGAAAGATGAGTATTTCATCGATAGCCCTTCCGCAAGGATTCTTGCAGAAAAGTTATAAATTTTATCAAACTCATCAAAATTTTGCGCATTTACGCCCAATTTGTCCATCTTTTGAGCTCCGAGAGAATGAGCGGTGAACGAAAATGGCACTTTAACGTATTTTGAAAGCATAGCTCCTGAAATTCCACCATCACCGTAATGAGTTGTTATAAAATCTATTTTTTCTTTTGCGTAAAATTCGACCATTTTGTTCGAAAATTCCCCTAAATATGGCCAGAGTTTTTCTTTTTGCAAAAACGACTTAGGACCAAAATCCAATCTCACAATTTTCACATTGCCCTTTGGGTATCCATCGAATTTAGAAGAAAATTCAGGCCAATTCGGATCTTCTATACGTCTTGTCACTATGTCCACATCTATTCCCAGCTTATCCATGGCCATGGCCACTTCTTTTACGTAGACGAGTTGACCGCCAAAGTCTGGATGGGATGATAATTTACTGTCCTTCGAATCAAAATTTCCCTGAGGATTTACAAAGATGACTTTCATGATAAAAATTCCTTTTCTATTAAAGATCTATCAAGTTTTTCTCCAAATTTTTCGACTCTAAAAGCGGCAACCGCGTTTCCAAATTGTGCCGCCTCAAAAATATTTCCTCCATTCGTCAAGACGTAATACATTCCTGACCAAAATCCATCTCCGGCGCCAGTTGTGTCAATCACATGTCTTGCCAGAGATTTGAATTTTTTAATCTTCTTACCGTCCGAGACAACGAAACCATCCTTTCCTAAAGTCAAAACAACATTTTTAACGCCATATTCGTGAAATTGTTTTATATATTCGTTCTCGTGCATCGATCCAAATATGTGAAATGCATCATCTTCAGATGGTTTTGAAAGGAAGACATTCGACATGAGTCTCTTTACAAACTTCGATCCATCTTTACCGTTTTCCCACAAAACCTTCCTGTAATTAGGATCAAAACATATTTTCACGCCTCTGTCAATTGCGTAATCGATCATTTCAAGGATAGTTTTTCTTGATCTTTTGTATGAAATTGGCCAACTGCTGAAGTGAAAAAAATCGGCATCATCGAAAACAGAAAGTGTAGGCAATTCAATTGCCGTATCTGCGCCCCTTAAAGGAATGAATTGAGGTGTCGATTTGGATTTTGATACTATGACAAAGGTTGTAGGTCTTATAGGATCCGTCTGAATGTACTTTGTCTCCAAATGCCTATTTTCAGCGTTATCTATCAAAGCTTGACCCATCGGATCATAACCAACTCTTGAAATCAAAGTGGCATCTACACCAAGATCGGAAAGATTAACGGCAATATTTGCCGGTGATCCCCCAAAATGTCTTTCAAATGTTTCTACTTTTTCAAGGCCATCAACATAGCTTTCTGAGACCATATCAATGAGCATTTCACCAACTATCAGCACTTTTGACATAATATTCTCCTCTCATCAATATTTTATCATATTAAAGAGACTGTCTAACAATTTAATGTCACAATGTTACAATTACAAACTTTATGTTTTCTGGCGATCCTATAAAGACATTAGCAAATATCACAGAATTATGACCTAATGGCGGTAATAATACTGACTGTTTTAATGCCGCTTTGGAACGTAATATACTAAAATCGTTTTAAACTTGCAATTTCTTTCAAGCAGAAAATGTTTGATTTGATTAACTGTTTTTAATTCAAAATTAGAAGCATATCGAAGAAAAAAATACTAATGATGAGAGAAAACAAGTAAATCGGATCTTATAGTCAAATAACGGCAATAATGGTTAAAAATAGTTATAATTTGGGTTTTTTATATTCGAGTTGATATGATAAATTATAAATGTAAATGTTTTCATAAGCTATTTTGATTTAAAAATTGAGTTTGTGACATAAATTTTAGAAAAAGGAGGACAAATGATGAAACATGTGTTTAAGAAATTAGTTGTTTTCTTTACTTTATCAGTTTTAGTAGGTGTTTTGGCTTTAGCAGGAACGACATATCCATTTCTTAATGAATACGGACCTGGCATAGTCAATTGGGGATCTAATGTTAAGTATGGTGGTACTCTTGTGATGGTAAATCCATCTTCGGGACCACAAACGGACAATTTCAACCCTTTTGAAGTTACAAATGTTATCCCACGCGTAATATATGAGCCATTATTTGCGCTTAACCAATTGAACGGTGACATAACTAACATGCTTGGTACTTCTTACAGGTGGGAAGATAACAACCTTAAACTTGTTGTAACCACAAGAAGCAATGTCGAATGGTCTGATGGGACACCGTTCACAGCTTATGATGTTGCGTTTACTTTCAACTATATAAAAACACATCCTTCGCTTGATACGTCTGGTTTTTGGGCGAGCGATTCAAATTTGCAAAGCGTTAATGCTGTCGATCAAAATACGGTGGTATTCACATTTTCAAAACCGAATGTGCCACTTTTCGACTACATAGCCGTTCAGGCCATAATACCAGAGCATATATGGTCTAAAATAACAGATCCTTCAAAATACACTGATGAAAATCCGATAGGAACAGGGCCTTTTATACTTAAAAGTTTTTCACCTGAGACTATTATATTCGTTAAAAATCCAAATTATTGGATGAAAGGCAGACCATACATTAACGAGATAAAAGCTGAATTTGTTGAAACTAATACAACTGCCTTGCTTTATATGTTAAGTCATAAAGCTGATTGGAGCTTCTTGTTTGCCCCAGATCCAATAAAAAACTACGTTGATAGAGATCCCAACGTTAATAAAATATGGTGGCCAACTTACAGTGTGAATACGCTTTTTTTCAACACTCAAAAATATCCTTTTGATAATCCGATCTTCAGAAGGGCTATTTCGATTGCAATAAACAAAAAGCAACTTGAAAAAGAAGTTTATTTTGGCACCGGCGGATACAATCCAAACCAAGCCGGATTGATTCCTAGTCAGTATGATTGGATGGATCCGTCTCTTGAAGCGACAAATAATTATCTTAACACTTACAATCCCAAAGCGGCTCAGGATTTACTCTCATCAATAGGGTTTGTTAAAAATTCTTCTGGTAATTTAGTTGGACCAAACGGAAAAGTATTACCGACTTTCAGTATTGATGTGACTAACGGATGGACAGACTTTTTAACAATGGCACAAATAATTTCTGCCAATCTTAAGGAGATCGGATTAAATACAAGGGTGAATTCGACTGAATTTGGTAATTACATGGCAAGTTTGTCTGACGGAGATTTCAGTATTTTGTTGAACCCTGGGTTGGGTTATCCTCCGGGTCCCACACCTTATTTCCAATATTACTCAAGCTTTAATCCCGCATTTTATGCAAAAACTGGTGAATCGGCAATTTCAGATTATACAAGATTCATAGATTCAACTGTAACAGCAGCATTAAACAATTACGCCCAAACATCGAATTTAGAAACTCAAAAACAGGATATGTACCAGATAGAAAAAATATTTTTGGAAGAGATACCCTACATTCCGCTAACTAATAGAACACAATTCAACATATACAATGAATCTACAATAACCGGTTTCCCCTCTAACGAATATCCATACTCTGGTGGCAATACCACTTCAGATCAGATAGGCATAGGAAGTACTGATTTTTTGGTAACTGTATTGAATGTTCATCTTAAATGAATTCCCCGCCCAACCCATGCACTCCTAAAAGTGCATGGGTTGGGTATTTTTTTAATAGGTTTGCATCAACTCAATTGTTTTATTCCCAGCGCATCATCTGAGAGATGTAAAATCAAAAGCATATCGAAGAAAACATCATAAATGATGAGAGAAAGCCAGGGAATCTGAGTTTATCACCAAATAACGACAATAATGGCTTATAACGGTTGTTATTTCGGTTTTTTATATTTGAACCATTGTGATACATTATAAATGTAAATGTTTTCATTGGCTTTAACGTTGGAGGTACGATGATAAGCATTAAAGATGTTGCAAAGGGATCAAAAGTCTCGATAGCAACTGTTTCAAGGGTTTTTAATTCTCCGGAACTTGTCAGTCCACAAACAAGGGCGAAGGTTTATTCAACTGCACAAAGGTTGAATTATATTCCCAATTATTCTGCGAAAACCCTCAAAAAGACAATAGTCGGATCTGTAATCGTACTTATACCAGATGTTTCGAATGTTTTTTTCATAGATGTCGTTCACGGAGTGCAGGATTATGCAGAATCTCGAAGTTACAACGTTTTAATGGGTAGATTCAACATTGACAATTTCAACGTTGAAAAATATTTTCAACTTGTTAAGTCTAAAGCTGCCGATGGCATTGTGCTTGCAACGGGTCATGACAGAAAATATCCGGCAATTTCTGTTGCTAAAGATATGAATATATCTTCAATAGAAGAACCTTACATGGATAATCCGTGGGTTTACATCGACAATTTTGATGCCATGAAAAAGATTCTTGATCATCTTGTGTCGAAAGGGCATAAAAAGATCGGATTCCTTGGTTTTAAAAGTGAAAGATCAAGGTTCATGGCTTTTAAAAAGATCATCGCTGAAAAGGGCTTAAATTACGATGAAGATATCGTTAATCTCGGAGAAGAATTGGCAGAAGATATGCCTAAAAGTGCACGCATGTACATAGAGAGTGTGATTGATAAGAACAAGATTCCCGATGCGATAGTATGTGCATCAGATGTACTGGCGGCAGGAGCCATAAAATGGCTTATAAAATCTGGCTTAAAAGTACCAGATGATGTTGCGGTAACGGGATTTGACGGTGTTGACATTGTCAATCTTGTGACACCGAGTATAACGACGATAGAACAGCCGAGGCACATGATGGGCATGGAAGCGGCAAAGATCTTGATAAACAAGATAGAAGGAAAGAATTTTGAAAAAAAATTAATCTTGCCTACGAGATTGATCGTAGGAGAATCATCTTAAATTCAAAATTTTAAGGGAGAATAATGCCTTCGGGCAAAATCAAATAAGGAGGGATTTTTATGAAGCGTAGTCTAATTTTGATGGTTGTTTTGATGGCAGTACTTGTCATTTCGTCATTTGCAACCGTCACCATCGTTATGACAGCAGGTGCAGTTGGTGCTGAATTACAAGTTCTTCAGACGCAGATTAAAGAATTCATGCAACAAAATCCAGGTATTAAGGTTGTCTTAATGCCGATGCCGAATTCTACAACGGACAGATACAATCTCGATGTAACTTACCTTAGTGCTCAGATGCCGGAGCCAGACGTGCTTTTCTTGGATACCATAGATCCACCGGCTTTCGCTGATTTTCTTGTAAATCTTAAGCCATATTTTACAGATCAAGAGCTTGCACAGTTCTTCCAGGGTGCGATAAACAACGATACTTATAACAACAGATTGGTTGCGATACCTTGGTTTGTCGATGCCGGGATACTTTATTACAGAGCCGATCTGCTTCAAAAATATGGATTTCAGCCGCCTACAACATGGGATCAGCTTATTCAGGAAGCTCAGGTTATCTCTCAAAAAGAGCACATTCAGGGTTTTGTATGGCAAGGGGCAGCTTATGAAGGATTAACATGCGACTTCATGGAATTCGTCCATTCGTATGGTGGCCAGATTCTTGATGATAACGGTAAAGTCGTTTCCGACACTCCTCAGGTAAAAACCGCTCTTCAGACAATGTACGATATGATTTACAAATACAAAATTTCTCCAGTTGGAGTTACAACTTATCAAGAAGAAGATTCACGACATATCTTCCAGAATGGCGATGCCGTTTTCATGAGAAATTGGCCATACTGCTGGCCATTGCTTCAAGCAACTGATTCGGTGGTAAGAGGTAAAGTTGGAGTCGAAGTACTTCCAGAAGGTACAGGTTTCCCAGGAGTTCATCACTCTGCAACTCTTGGTGGATGGGAACTTGCAATTAACAAATACAGTGAACATATTCCAGAAGCAGTTAAATTGTTAAAATTCCTTACATCTCCTCAGCAAGAAGCATACAAGGCTATAAACGCTGGTCAGGCTCCATCTGTGTTGTCAGTTTTCAACGATCCTGCGGTCATTAAGGCAGTTCCTCTTTTCAAGTCACTTTATGATGTTTTCTTGAATGCAGAACCGAGACCTAAATCACCGATATATGCCCAGATTTCTCAAGTCATCTACGATAACGTGAACGCCGCTTTGACGCAACAAGAGACAGTCGATCAGGCGATCGCGAAGATGACTTCTCAGTTGAAACAATTGTTAGGTCAATAAAAAACAAATGAAGACAACCGTGCGGGGTATCCTCGCACGGTTTTTAAAGAAAGGAGGAATCGATGTCTAAAGCAAGATCAGATCCGCTTCATAAAAGTGATCCGATTTATGCCTTGTTTTTTATAATACCTTCTGTTTTTGTTATAGTTTTAATAGCTTTTTGGCCTCTTGCACAGACTTTTTACAACAGCCTTTTCAAGTCTGCTTTGATGTTTCCACAAAATAAGATTTTTGTTGGTTTGTCCAATTACGGTGCACTTTGGCAGGATCCGAGATTTGTAAATGATCTTTGGAATACCGTAAGATTTACAGGATGGTCTGTTAGCATAGAAACTGTTTTAGGCATACTTGTTGCTTTAATGCTTAACAAAAAATTCAAATTAAGAGGCCTTGTAAGGGCAGCCGTGCTCGTTCCGTGGGCGATTCCAACCGTTGTATCGTCTGAAATGTGGAGATGGATGTATAACGATAATTACGGAGTTATAAATTCTATACTGATGTCTTTACATATAATCAAACAACCCATAGTTTTTCTTGCTTTTCCAGCGACGGCGATGCCAGCTATAATAAGCGTTGATGTATGGAAAACAACACCTTTTATGATTTTGTTAATACTCGCTGGTCTTCAAATGATACCGGATGAACTTTACGAGGCAGCTCGTATAGACGGAGCAAATGCATGGCAAAGATTCTGGTCTGTTACTTTTCCAATGATAAGGCCAACGATAGGAATCGCGTTGATATTCAGAAGTCTTGATGCCATGCGTGTATTTGATATAGTTTTCATAATGACAAAAGGGGCAGCCAATACAGAAACACTTTCTGTTTATAATCAATGGACACTGTTCACAAGGGGATTTATAACCCCTTATTTTGGATATGGAAGTGCGATGTCGGTTATGATTTTCTTAATTATAGGCGTCCTCGCAATTTTTTACGTGAGAATGATGAAAATTCGTCTTGACTGAGGGGGTGAATTATGAAATACAAAAACTTAAGGAAAGTAATTTTTTACATAGGAGTTATAATTGTACTTTTGTATTTTCTTTTTCCTTTTTATTGGGCCGTTGTCTCTTCAATAAGGCCGCCAGAAGAGCTCTTTTCTTCTCATCCAACTTTGATACCGTTCCATTTTGATTTTGAAAGTTACGTTCAAGTCTTCACCGAAAGGCCATTCGCTTTGAATATATTGAATAGCACAATAGTAGCAGGATCCGCTACGTTGCTCTGCCTTGTAATTGGTTCAATTGCAGCGTACGCGATAGCCAGATTGAAATTTGCAGGTAAAGTGGGAATTATGATTCTTATACTTATGGTGAGTATGTTTCCACAGGTCTCCATTCTTGGAGCACTTTTTCAGATTTTGAGATCATTCAAACTCATAAACACGTATCCTGGTCTTATAATACCATACATAGCCCTTACTTTACCACTCACTGTCTGGACTTTACAAAACTTTTTCAGAGATATGCCTCATGAACTCGAGGAAGCAGCATACATAGATGGCAGCGGTAAATTCAACACTTTTTGGAGAATAGTACTTCCACTTGCGGTGCCGGGACTTGTTGCGACAGGACTTTTGACTTTTATCTTTTCTTGGAACGAATTTCTTTTTGCTTTAACTTTTGAACAACTTCCGAATATGTACACCGTTCCAGTTGCGATATCAATGTTTACAGGCTATTACGTTGTTCCATGGGGACAAATAATGGCTGCATCTGTTATAGTTACTGCTCCCCTTGTTATACTCGTTTTGATCTTTCAGAATAGAATTATATCAGGAATGACGGTTGGAGCGGTAAAAGGTTAAAATGGAAAGCAAAAGATTTTCACAAATAGTCGTTGGAGGACTCGGCGTTGTCGTGAATTCAAAATCAGAGATACTTTTCGTAAAACAAAGAAAGGGACCTTATGCAGGCAACTGGCTTTTGCCGGGTGGCGGAATTGAATATGGAGAAACTGCTTTAGATGCGGCAAAAAGAGAGATTATGGAAGAAACTGGCATAAAAGTCATAAATGGCAAGTTCATTGCCACTTATGAGATGATGGGAGAATGGGAAGCGGGAAAGTATCATATATTGATGATAACTTTCCTGTTTAGAAGTGATCTTCCGATACCACCAAATTTTGAAGGTCATAACGTTGATGGCATCGTATGGGCAAATCCTCAAAAGATAAAACTTCATCCAACTGATATGTTAATACTCAAAGATTCCGGATTAAACGATCTTTCGGATGAAGAGATCAAGTCGGCTTTAAAGGATAATGCGATAAAAATGAATGCTTACACAAAAAACTTGACAAGGCCCGATTAACTACAAAATACCGGCTGAATTCTATTTAAGGTCTTACTGAGTTCGAAT
>DYLQ01000011.1 GCA_020722015.1 Thermotoga sp.
AGAAAGAGGTGTTTTAAAACGGCAAGACCTCAGAAATACAGGATGATCGAATATGCCCTTAAACCGATCGAATTTTCTCCCAATAAGCCTGTTGAAGGAGAAGTAGAACTTTCTATGGATGAACTTGAAGCCTTGCGCCTCGCAGATATTGAGAAGATGTATCAAGCAGATGCGGCAAAACTCATGGGTGTATCAAGGCAAACATTCGGAAGGATCATAGATTCTGCCCATGCGAAGATCACAGACGCGATTCTCAATTCAAAGAGGCTAAAAACGGGAAAAGTTGGAAATTGCAGGGTGATCAAATTGATGAAATGTGAACAATGTGGAAAAATTTTCCGTGTCCCTGTTGATTATCAAAATCATGAATGCCCGTATTGCCATGAACACCATGTACACGAGTTAAGTCAACTCCCCATCACCAAAGTCGAAGACACTCAAATGCCCAAAGAGAGGTAGATATATTCAATCAAGTTTGAAAAGCTCTGTAAGTTCATCGTTTGACAGATCTCCTATCCATTTTTCGCCTGCTTTTATGACGGAATCGGATACCTTCCTTTTCTCTCTCAACATCTTATCTATCTTTTCTTCGAGTGTTCCGGAAGTTATAAGCCTGTGAACTATGACGTTTTTATTCTGTCCTATTCTGAAAGTTCTGTCCGTTCCTTGATCTTCGACGGCCGGATTCCACCACAAATCGTAGTGAATCACATGATTTGCGGCAGTTAAATTAAGCCCTGTTCCTCCTGCTTTTATGGTTAAAATCATTAAAGGTTTTGAATGCTTGGTTTGAAATTCATTTACCATGGCATCCCTTTTAGCTCTCGAAAGCTCTCCGTGAAAAAACAAAGGCTCTATGCCGAATTCCGAAGAAATCATTTCAGCCAATAAATCCCCCATTTCTTTGTATTGTGTGAAGATCACGGCTTTTTGATTCACATCTAAGATATCCGTGAGAATTTCGATCGTTCTTTCGGCTTTGCCGGACGATTCTGTTTTGGGCTTTCCAAGTTTTGTGTAATGAACAGGATGATTGCATATCTGCTTAAGAGCGGTCAAAATTCTGAAAATGGCACCGCTTCTTGACGCTTTACTTTCGGCGTCGTAAAGTTTCTCCATTTCGTTTTTTGCAACCTGCTTGTAAAGAACAGCCTGCTCGGTCTTCAGCTCGACATGATCGTCGATGATTATCTTATCGGGCAAATCTTTTATTATGTCTTTGTCTATTTTCATCCTTCTCATCATGAAAGGAGAAACAACACGCTTCAATTCATCGATCTTGTCTTTATCTCCGTCTTTTTCTATGGGAATTGAGTATGTTTTGATAAACCATTCTTTTTTGCCGAGATAATCGGGCATCAAAAAATCGTAAATGCTCCACAGTTCCGTCAGCCTGTTTTCTATTGGCGTACCCGTGAGAGCGACCTTTGAATCTGCTTTTATAGATTTCACGGAAAGACTCTGAAGCGTTGTGCTGTTTTTTATGTTTTGAGCTTCGTCTATTATCGCGTAAGACCATTTTATACTTCTCAATTTGTCAATATCGCTCCTTACGACACCGTAAGATGTTATGATCACATCCATGTCGTTAACATTCATCGCTCTGTCGGATCCATGATAAATCATCGTCCTCATCGAAGGGGCGAATTTTTCAATTTCATTCTTCCAATTTCCTATAAGTGTGGTAGGACATATCACAAGAGCAGGTTTTTGAAGTTTACCCATCTCAATTTTCTTGAGAATGACGGATATAACCTGAACTGTCTTTCCAAGGCCCATATCATCCGCAAGGCAAACGCCGAATCCCTTTTCCGTGTTCGAATAAAGCCATTGGAAACCTCTTACCTGGTATTCTCTCAGCACATTTTCAAGGGATTTCGGAGGATGAATTGAAGATAATTTTTTAAAATCATCGATAAATTTTTTCAAATTGTCATCGAATTCTATCTTTACACCAAATCGCTCTCCGGAAAACAAAAATCTCAACGCTTCCGCATTCGAAGACACAGAAGGCGCTTTTGCCGCCTTCTGAATGAGCGCACGCATTTCGTCAGGATCGATGAAAACATAACTGTCCTTAAGCGCCACTATGCCTTTTGTTTTATCGTAAAGATTCGAAAGTTCTTCCGGCGAAAGTTCCTGATCTCCTATCTTTACCTTCCATTTGAATTCAAAAATGTCATCAAGCGTAAGATATGACTTCACATGATCTTTTTTGTTTTTCGTCAGTGCGATCAACCCGAGCTCCGGTTTCCATATCTTTTTCAGTTCCTTTGGAAGCAAAATTTTAACTCCGAGTGACCTTAAAATATGCTGGCCGTTGATTATGAAATCTTTTAAATCTTCTATTTCAAGATTCTTAATCTTTCCCATTTGGGCAACTTTTTCAACAAGAGGACTGTATTTTGTTATCACTCCGAGCTGTTTGAAAATTTCAGTGCGCTCATCTTCGATGCTTTCCGTTTTCAAAAAACGATTAAACTCGATCGGCAAATCAAGAGAATCTGTTTTTCTCTCAACGAAAAGTTCCATGTCAAATCCTTCTTCACCTTTTTCAATACCCACAACAAGAGCGTGATCTCCTCCGCTGATGTCCAAAACGCTCAACCAGTTCGAAAGATTCGCAAAAGTTTGTTTCTCTTCAAATTTTTCCACTTTGTAAATTTCTCCGAGAAAGAAAGTGTTTAAAAATTTATCCTTTAGCACTTTCAAATAGTCATATTTGTACTTGATTATTTCGTTTATGATCAAAGTAAGCACGTAAGCTCCCGTAAAATCGCGTCTTAAAATCTTATCCTCATCGTTTATCACGATATCTTTGGGAGCTATCGAAGAAAGATAATTCACATATTCGGCTTGCGAAAAAGCCGGAACAAAATCAACTTTGAAATCGCCGTTTCCGCCCACTCTTGAAGCTTTAGGCATTATAAGCCCACCGGCTACGAGCTTTTTTGCAAAAGTGAATGCTTTTTTGAAAAAAGCCGAATATTCGCTGTCGTTTTCATCCGCAACCATGGATATATTTTTGAAAAAGTCATAAAAATCCGAAAATTCGGCAACCCTGAAAGTTGATTCATCATCGTATCCGGTGGTAACATATTTCATCGTATCTTTTTCAGATTTTTTCTTTTTCCCCTTCGCAGAAAAGTTAATTTTACGCTTTTTGTCGATCTTTATTTCTCCCGTATAAATCACAAGCGGTTTCGGGCCGAACAATATCTTAAAAGTCGAATCTTTGAAGTAAAAATGCTCTTCGACGGTATTCCCGAAATTCTCAAAATATTCATTTTGGGGATTCGAAATGAAAACATAAAAAATCTCTGAGTTTTTCTTTGAAATTCAAATATTTGTAAAATAACGGATCATCATCAAGAAGATCTATAACTTTTAAAAAACTTTCTGCTTTTGAATCTAACCTTACCTCTTCCGTTTTCTGCGGATCCGACGCCTGGCTTTCGTCCACAAAGACGTATTCCTGAACATTCTGCTTTAAACCCGAAATTTTCATCATCCATTCTTTGGATATTCCGCGCATTTCAAAGAGCAGAAAGGGATCTTTGTCTATTTCGAAGGCAATCACGTAATAAACGGCGGCAAGGTGTTTACACGGATTTGCCCAGTCCGGGCATGAACAATCGGCTTCTATTTCGTTCCAGGAAGCGGGAAAAAGATCGATGCCTTTTTTGATCAAAAGCTCATTCAACTCTGAAGGAATCTGACCGACAAGTATGCGCGCCGCAAGATCCGGCCTTCCAATTATCACAGACTCTAAAATTGCTTTTTCTCTTTCGCCGAAAGGTTTCAACGTCATATGTTCGCGATACGGATGAGGTCTTGATCCCCGAACGCTTGCCTTTATTTGTCCGCCGTTAATTTCAACTTTCAGGACATTTCCATTCTTCGCGTAACTTCTTCCCCTCGGAAGCCTGTTTTCGTCTATGTCTATTTTTTCAATGGCTCTGATCCATCTCTGGCCCCACCATGTAAGCCCGAATTTGTACCTTTCTGCCACTTTTGTTCCTCCAATGATTTCATTTTAATTATATACTAAATCTTTTTTAAAACCAGCATGTAAATTCAAATTTGACGGAGAGCAAATTGCCTTGCAGGTGGCCTCCGCAGCGAAGCGAGGACCAGACACCGAAAGGTAATTGCTGAAGTCAAATGACCTCATTTTTAAAATTGGTTTAGTATATCATCAAAAAGTTCATGGTATACCAAATCTTTTTCAGAGTTGTATTTACGATCCTGTTGATTTTTTATACATTTTATGTTATATTATTCACGAGTATAATTGTCTACTTTAGGAGTGGTTTTCATGGGGTGCTTTTGTTCATCAGAGATCTTAAACTTACCTTTCGTGCAATAAGAGAAGATTACAGACTTGGAATGAAGTTAGATCCTTCGGTTAAGTCTGGCCTTGATATTTCTCTCTTTTCTCCTTCGTTTCACGGATTGATGCTTTACCGATTTTCACACTTCTTTTGGAAATCAAAGATGAAATCTATAGCCATGATCCTCAGGTATTTAAACCGGGTGCTTTACAAAATGGATATACATCCTGCTGCAGAGATAGAATGTGGTATATTCATAGATCACGGCATAGGCGTTGTTATAGGGGAAACAACTTCTATTGGTCGTGGAACCTTGATATACCATGGTGTTACCCTTGGAACTGCAAGGGTGATGAAAGGGAAAAGGCATCCAACAGTTGGAAGAAATGTCATGATAGGAGCAAATGCCGTGGTGCTTGGTCCTGTGGTGATAGGTGACGGTGCAAAGATAGGGGCAAATGCTGTTGTCCTCAAAGATGTCCCTGCAATGGCAACAGCCGTAGGAAATCCCGCAAAAATCATAGAAAGAAAGGTGACAATGCGTGAATTTGATCTCTGTGATAGGCAAGACGCCGATCGTGAATTTGAAGACGATGAGTCAGATTTGGATAAAATTGGAGAAAACAAATCCGGCAGGTAGTGTAAAAGACAGAATTGCTTTTGGAATGATAAACGATGCTTTAAAAAGTAATCTCATAAAAGCAGGTTCTACGATCGTTGAGCCGACTTCTGGAAACACAGGCATAGGTCTTGCGATGATAGGTTTATATTACGATGTAAAGGTTATTTTGACAATGCCAGAAAATCTAACGGTCGAAAGAAGGAAAATTCTCGAACTTTACGGTGCAGAACTTATTTTGACGCCCGCAAATTTGGGAATGAAAGGTGCAATTGAAAAAGCAAAAGAAATTGTCAAGGCAGAAGGTGCGGTGATACTTAATCAATTCGAAAATCCTTCAAACCCAAAGATTCATTTCCTCACAACTGGTCCTGAAATCTTGTCTCAAATGAATTACGATCTTGATGCTGTGGTATGCGGGGTTGGGACTGGTGGAACTGTATCCGGAATAGGAAGATTCATGAAACAATTTTCTAAAAATGTAAAGATATTTGCAGTTGAACCTTCAGAATCTCCCGTTATATCAGGAGGCAATCCCTCCGCGCACGGAATTCAAGGAATAGGAGCAGGATTTATTCCAAAAAATTATGATCCTTCTGTTGTAGATAAAGTGTTAACTGTTTCAACGGATGAAGCCAAGGATATGACAAGCTATCTCTCAAAAAGAGAAGGATTATTTCTTGGAATTTCCTCTGGAGCGGCCGTGGCGGCGGCAAGGAAGATCATCGACTATTTTGATCTGAAAAGGATCGTCGTGATAGCGCCAGATGGAGGTGAAAAATATCTCTCAATTTGGTGATGTCAATTCCATAATAGATGACATAAGAAATACAGTTGGAGACAAAAAACTTTACGTGGCCTTTTCGGGAGGACTTGACTCAAGTGTTGTTGCCGTTCTTTCAAAGATGGCGCTCGGTAGTGAAAAAGTTGAACTTGTAACGACGAAGTTCGATTTCACGTACCCCCAAACAATTGAAATAGTGCAGAAATTTTCATCTGATGTCGGATTAAAACATGTCTTTGTCGATGGTTCTGAATGGCAAAAGAAAATATGGAAATCCGGTCCAGCGTGTAATGCATGTACGAGAGGGCCAAAACTTCAAAGCGTCAAAAATTACGCCAAAGATGGTATAGTTGCAACTGGGGCAGAACTTGAAGACACTTGGGGACAACAGGGAATAAAAATAAACGACGGGATATATTCTCCTATTTCTCATCTATCAAGATCCCAAGTCCGAGAGATGGCAAATTTTTTGAACTTGAAGATAGAAAAAATAGGAGAAAATTCAAGAAGAGAAGGATGCATTTTAAAGCATTTGCTTAAGATGATGACCTCTGAGTACCACAACAAAGCGGTCTATGAATCCAACGTGCAATTGATGAAGATCATAAAAATGCATTTAATGAACTTTTCAATTGCAAATGTGAAGATCATAGGGCCACTTTCCAAAAATTTTGCCCTTGTAAATCTTCAACCATTTCCGGATCCGGACACCGAATTTTTGAAAGAGGTAAAGGACATTATAGGTTCAATCCCCCAAATAGAAAAGGTTGAAATAATCGATAGGCCCATTAAACTTAAAGTCATAGCCAATCCAGGCATATACAACGATGAGAAGGCGAGATATTGGGTGGAAAACGGGAGATTAAAGCCTGACTTTGCATTTCCAATCTCTGTAGCATGGCAAATTTCAAAGAACGACAGGTTGAATACCTTTCAAGTTGTCGATTACGAATTCATTTATTGAAAGCCGTTATCAAAACAAGATCGTCGCCACCTATTTGAATTATGGCAACGATCTTTTCATTTTCAACCCTTATTCTTCCATTCCTTTGCAAAGTTGCGGAAGAAGTTTTTGACTCGATCATTTCCTTTAAATTCTCAAGGCCAATTTCTCGTTCTATAGACCTTTGTAATGCATGAGACCTTATGTAAAGAAATTTACCAAAAAAAGAAATGTAAATTCTGAATTCTTCTGTCCTTTACCTCACCCCTAAGATCCTATCGATTTTATTCCTGTCAAAACCTATGACAATTTGATTTCCGAGTTCTATAACAGGTACACCATACTGATGAGTCTTCATGACCATTCTCTCTGCTTCCCTCTGATCCCTCGAAACATCTATATCCTCAAAAGGTATTCCAAGGGATTTGAAATAATTCTTTGCAGCCTTACAATGAGGACAGGTAGGAGTAGAATATATTTTTACCTTCAAAGACAATTAAGATCATCTCCTTTAATCGTTTTTCCAAATATACCTTTATAGAGTATATAATATCAAGACCTTTTATGTCAAGGATCCGAATTGAATCAAAATGATTATCTTTGTATTGTCACTTAAATGTTTTTATCAGAAAATTTTAAAAATCTTACTTCAATTTTAATCGTTAGTGCATATTGAAAGTACAAAATGCCTCTTGGATTGGCGGTTATTGCACGATCTCGAGAGGCATTTTGTTTACTTCAAACTTAAAATTAGTCTCAATCCAAACCGATTGTTACTTGGACAGAACGTAGAAATAAGGACCCATTTCAGCAATTTCTGCGTTGTAGTACCATCCTTTTACCCACGATCTTGCAACCCAATAACCTTCAGGCTGATCTGTCCATATGTAAAGCGCATTATCATGATCGACTTGAGTTAACTGTTTGGCTATCTCAGCCCTCTTGGCCGTTTGTGTTGTATTTATAAGGGCGGAAACAAGTGGATCTACGTTCTTATTTGCAAAATCCGTGTAATTTTGTCCAAAATTCCCGCTGTACGCACCAGTTGATGCGTAGAAAGCATCTGCAAAGTCGTAAGGATCCGGATAATCCGCAAACCATATTGCTATAAACATTGGCAATTTTTGAGAAATTTCATCTGCAAGATAATTAGACCAAAGTTCTCCGACAACATTTATCTGAAATTTGGGATTTAATCTTCTTGCCGCATCGCTTAAAGCCTGAAGTGCAAGCTGATGTGTTGTGTCTCCCGTATCATATACAGCTGTAAACTTAAATCCTTTCTGCCATAATTCTCCGTTGTAGGCCTTTTTAAAATATTCTTCGGCCTTTGCAAGATTCTGCTCATATGTCGGAAGATTTGGATCGTATCCCAACAATCCTTTTATTATCGCACTGTTAGGTTGTAATGCCATGCCGTTTAAGGCCTGCTGAATGAATTGTTTGTATGGGAAAAGATATTCAAAGGCTTTTCTGACGTCCAAATTCGAGAAGAAATCCGATGGAATCCCATTTCCATCCAGCTTTCCTGAACCTATGTAAGAATTTCCTTGGGCAGCTATATTCCACTGAAAGGCGATTCCGTAAACACCGAGAGTTGGTAAGCCTGTTACAACATTGACTCCATTGACACCTTGAACTTCAGACAAATTCTGCAAAGGCACGCTTATTGCGTCTGCCTGACCGGCTTTGAGATCGAGTAAACTTGTGGTGAATTCGTTGATGTATTTCACAACGGCATACTTGATCTTTGCGGTACCATGCCAGTATTCATCGAATCTTTGGAGTACAACTTCACGTCCGGGCGTTATGTACTTAACCATGTAAGGGCCAGTACCGTTCTCGATATTTTCGAGTGGATCGTTACTTTGCTCAGGATTGTGATAATACCACCAATCGGTAGGCAATCCATCCCATGCATTTTGATCTGCACACCATTTTTGATCGAGTATAGAGGACCAGTTCGAAACAGGACCTGCGAGTATGTAAAGAAATGGAGCATAAGGTTGAGGAAGATGAATTATCACGTCGTTACCTTTGATCTCAAAATCCTTCGCAAGCAAATTAAAGGTGTCGATTAAGGCTTGTTTGTATTTGTCTGTTAAAGGATTTTTTGTACCAGTCGCAAAAATGCCGAGTGAACTCAAACTCGTGTAATTAAGTGGGTTGCTCAGACCTAACTCTTTTGCCACAACCTGCGCTATCGTGCTGACGTATTGGCCGTCTATCATCGGGAAAAGTGGTCCTGCTAACATCCATGACGGCCCTCCGGATCTGTCGAAGATGACAGTCCTTTCAAGGGAGTACACAACGTCCTGAGGGGTTAAAAGATCTCCGTTGTGGAAATAAACACCCTGTCTGATGTGGAAGACGTAAGTCGTACCGTTATCAAGGATCGTACCATCTGCAACCGATGGGACGTTCGTCGACAACATCGGAAGCAAATTAACAGTCGATGTTCCATCGTACTGAATAAGGTTTTCATAAACCTGCATGTTAATTTCATCGGATACGGTATCGTAATCCCATGCCGGATCGAGAGAAACAAAAGGTCCAGGTTCTTCATACACGAATGTATCAGGATTTACGACTGATTGCGCTATGGCAAATGTCGCAAATCCTACCATAAGCGCGACAATTAAGAATGTAAGTACTTTTCTCATCTTTCAACCTCCCATAATAAAATGTGGAAAAGAAAAAATGCTTTGAAAAATTATATATAAAAAAAATGATCATTAAAAGACTTTAAAATGAATTTTTGATGTTTTAAACATTAAATTGTCTTTTAAGACAAGCCAAAAAATAACCCAAAAAAAGAAGCCATTTGTAAGGGCTGCTTTTGTCAAATTCAATTTTAAAACGTGGTATAAATTAACATTTAGTGAGGATTTTGTCAGATTTTACCAGACTTTTATTCCATTTTTGTAAGTGGCAATAACTTTTGCGGATTCATCATCTATTGGTTTTGACAATACGACGAAATCACCGATCATACCTTCAGATATCTTTCCTTTTTTGTGTTCTGCGAATTCTTGGAATGCCCCTTCCGTTGTGTATGCCAAAAGAGAAGTTGTTGGATCTATGCCTAACTTTTTTGCGGCACGAATTCCAAGTAATGGATCTGGAATTTCAACCGGCGCATCTGATGAAAAAGCAGTCCTTATTCCAGAATCAATAAGTGCTTTGAATGGATAGGCATTCTTCATCCTACTTCCTATCCTATCTTTTGCCATTTTTTCATCTGAAATGAAAAACTGTGGCTGGACATCAACACATAAGTTCATTTTCTTAATTTTTTCTATTTGATCTGGCCATGCTATCTGAACATGAACAATTCTGTGCCTTAAATTCGGATTCGTCGATTCAAAAGCTTCAAGTAAAACGTCAAGTGCACCGTCTCCTATTGCATGGGTAACTACCTGAATTCCATTTGAATCTGCAAAATGAATTATCCGCCTAAATTCTTCAGGATCGAAATTCAAAATTCCCCGATTCTCAGAATCATCGTAATTCGATCTCAGGAAGGCCGTTTTAGCTCCCAGAGAACCATCCAAGAGTAATTTGATGGATCTTGGCTTTAAAAAAACAGATTTTTTCATCTCTTCAAGAGAATGAATGTGCATATGTTCATAGACATCTATCTTCAAGTTTGAAATCAGTTTTTCAACAATTTCAGGAGGCAAGTTCGAGGAATCGTCAGAATGTACAGTTGTAACACCATATTTAAAAAATTCATTTTCTGCTGCCTTCACACTACGCTTGAGATATTCAAGATCTGGTTTTACCTTTTCAAGGGCTTTTATCAAAATATTCTCTCTTAAGATTCCGTCATCGGAATATGCCCCTGTCATTTTTAGAAATTCGTCGTTTGCCACCCCCACATGGCCACACCTTCTGACAAGCAAAATAGGCCTGTCTATTGAATCAAGCATGGTTTTTTCTGGATATCTTCCCAAAACTTCATCGTCCCATCCTCTTAAAACTGTAGCATCAGAATTTCGTGCTATTTGAATTATCTCATCTATAGATCTTGCTTTTTCAAGATCCGGTGTTATGAGTTTCATCCCCAACCCTATTATGTGTGCATGAGAGTCTATGAAACCCGGGTGTACATATCCATTTAACTTTTCTATCTTATCGCCATGATCAGACGATGCAAAATAACCGTCTTCAATGGCAAAAGATTCGTTGTAAGCTTTGAATAGAATTCTCATACTTTCATCTTAAAAAGGTTGTAAGGCTCTTTTCCCGGTTTTTCGTTGTAGTAGGGTCTTGTACAATTTGGACAACCTGAGGTTTCAAAGGCAGATACAGGTACCATAGTAGGGTCAAATCCATATCCCATGATTTTACCATCTTTCGAAAAATCAAAGTTGCAAACTTTCGAAAGGCCAGTTTTTATAAGATAATGAGATATTTGAATGCGCCTGTAAGATTCAAAAGAAGGGCTCGGTTTATTTTCAAGTTTTGTACCTTTAACAGGCGTGAAGGCAAATAGACCAACGCTTATCTTTGAATCATACATCTTTTGAATGAATTCAACTACCTGCTTTTCGCTTTCTCCGAGGCCGACTATCACATGTGTGGTAACTCGATTTGGAAAAACGTTTGCGATTTTTTCGAGGAGTTCTACATGCTTTTCCAATTTTCCACCTCTGTAAGTTTCATAAAGTTTTTCATCGACAACGTCCGTTGCCATACCTAATCTTTCTATCCCCTGATCGAACCATGCTTTTGCCTCTTCGAAACTTGATATTCTGGCACTTACAGATATGGGAACGTTCAACATTTTAATTTTTCGGATGAATTCGAACGCTTCCGCTTTTACAGATGGCGCCGATACAACCTGAAGGCAGATCCTTTTAACATCATTGGCATTTTTTAAAGCATTAACCACCATTTCAAGATCGAAATGCGGCCATACAATTCTTGAAAGCAAATCCATCGAAGATTTGCTTGTCCTCGCCTGAGTACAATATGCACAGTCAAAAACACACCTTTCACCGAACATGGTGTAAATGGTTTTCATCTCTAAAACAGGACCTGACGAGATAAGATTTAAAGATCTTGCACTTCCATAAGAAAGGCGCATTCAAACCTCCAAATCTGGCACGGCATTGAGATCTAAATCCGCAAACTTTCCGGATTTGTAGTCATGCCAACCTGCAGCTGCTATCATGGAAGCGTTATCGGTACAATATTTAAGAGGAGGAAAATGAAAGGAAAGCTCGTTTTGCCGAGCGGCTTCTTCCGTTTTTCTCCTTACAGCCGAATTTGCGGCCACACCGCCCGCTACTATGATATCTTTTACGCCATATTCTTTAGCCGCTTCCACAACTTTTTCTATGAGTATCGAAGAAAGCGTCTCTTGAAAAGAGGCAGCGACATCTTCGGCTTTTACCTCGGGATTATCTTTTAAAAAATATCGTATATGCGTTTTGAGACCGCTGAAACTAAAATCATATTTTCCAGCAGTCTTGGGTTTGGTGAATTTGTAAATGAAATTACCATTTTTTGAAATTCCGTCTATCTGTGGACCTCCAGGATAAGGAAGGTTTAACATGCGAGCGACTTTGTCGAATGCTTCCCCTGCAGCATCGTCTATTGATTTGCCCAAAATCTCGAAATCATTCATTGACTTCATGTAAACGATCTCTGTGTGGGCTCCGGAAATCATAAGTACAACACACGGAAAGTCGATATTTTTATCAAAAAGAAAAACGGCATTAAGATGACCTATCATGTGATTAACACCTATGAGAGGCACCTTTAGAGCGAAAGAAAGTGCTTTTGCATAGGAAATTCCAACGAGCAAAGGTCCAACAAGTCCCGGGCCATAAGTGACCGCCACGGCAGATATTTTTTTGGGATCCATCTTTGCCTCTTCAAATACCATCTTCGTCAATATGGATATCTTTTCAAGATGATATCGCGAGGCTATTTCAGGCACCACCCCACCGTAAAGTGCGTGAATGTTTATTTGCGATGCGGTCTTCTCAGAAATCACACGCTCTCCATTTTCAACAATGGCAACTGAAGTTTCATCGCAAGAACTTTCTATGCCGAGAATCAAAGCCATTAAGCAGATTCCCTCATTTCAACGACAGGTTCTTTACCATCTCTAACTGTTTCGGTGGTAACGATGACCCTTTTGACGTTTTGCAATCTTGGTACGTTGAACATCACTTCCATCATTATCTCATCTATGACACTTTTCAGTCCTCTTGCTCCTGTGCCCTTTTTTCTTGCCGCCTTTGCTATTTCTTTAAGGGCATCTTGCTCGAATTCAAGATCAACTCCGTCAAGTTCCAGCAACTTCTTGTATTGTTTGACCACAGCATTTTTGGGATCGACAAGTATTTTAACAAGTTGATCTTCATTTAACTGATCCAAAGTCGAAATTATCGGAAATCTTCCCACGAACTCAGGCATAATACCGTATTTGACAAGATCATCAGGTGTAACCTGCTTCAAAATTGAATTTATATCCTCATCACGTTTTGATTTTACATTTGCAGCGAATCCAACCGTTGTCTGTTGGATTCTCGATCTTATTATCTCTTCAAGACCATCAAACGCGCCACCTATTATGAACAATATGTTTGTGGTATCAACTTTTATGAATTCCTGATACGGATGTTTTCTTCCTCCTTGAGGAGGAACGTTGGCAACCGTTCCTTCGACGATCTTCAAGAGAGCTTGCTGAACTCCTTCACCGGATACATCTCTGGTAATTGAAACGTTGGAAGACTTTCTTGCTATTTTATCTATTTCATCGATGTATATGATTCCATGTTGCGCCTTTTCTATGTCAAAATCAGCCACCTGAAGCAGTCTTAATATCACATTTTCGACATCCTCGCCTACATAACCGGCTTCGGTAAGTGGGGTTGCATCCGTTATGGCAAAGGGAACGTCCAATATCTTAGCCAGAACCCTTGCTATCAAAGTCTTACCTGCCCCTGTTGGTCCTATGAGCATTATGTTGGATTTTTCTATTTCCACATCGTCAAATTTTTTGTTCATGAAAACGCGTTTGTAATGATTGTAAACGGAGACACTTATAGCCTTTTTGGCTTTTTCCTGGCCAATAACGTACTTATCAAGTTCAAGCTTTATTTCCGAAGGGCTTGGCAAAGTTCTAATCGTGCTTTTTTGTTCTTCCGTCTGATGATCGTGAAGTATATCGTGAAAAAGCTCAACACATTCATCGCATATGTAGATATCGTTAGGGCCTGCGATCAATCTGTTGACCTCAGACGCCTTTCTTCCGCAAAAAGAACAGAATTTCTCATTTTTCACTTTTTAGAATCTCCTTCTATTTCTCTCTTTGAAGAGATGATTTTATCTATTAAACCGTAATTCAAAGCTTCTTCAGCGTTCATAAAGAAATCCCTGTCGGTATCCGTTTCTATCTTTTCAATTGGTTGTCCCGTGTGTTTAACAAGGATGTTGTTTATCTCATTTCTTATTCTCATGATTTCCTTCGCCCGTATTTCTATGTCTTTGGCCTGACCTTCTGCTCCTCCAAGTGGTTGATGAATCATAGCAGTCGCATGGGGAAGAGCGTATCTCTTTCCCTTAGTGCCAGCGGTAAGCAGTACAGCAGCCATTGATGCCGCAGAACCTATGGCAGTCGTAACAACATCACATTTGAGAAACTGCATCGTATCGTATATCGCTAACCCAGCTGTTACCGATCCTCCTGGCGAGTTTATGTACATGTAAACATCTTTGTCTGGATCTTCTGCTTCAAGAAAAAGTAATTGCGCTACAACAAGACTCGATGTCGTATCGTCAATTATTCCTTCAAGGAAAACTATTCTGTCTTTCAGAAGTCTCGAGTATATATCGTAAGCACGTTCAGTTCTTCCCGTTGTTTCTATGACTATCGGTATAGTCTGATTGCTGATTTCGTATCTCAATTTTCTCCCTCACTTTCATCATTTTCGATAGATGCTTTTTCATCTTCCTCTTCGACGGTTATAACGGCATCCTTTAAAAGTTCATTTGCAACTTTTGAGAGCAAAAGTTCATGTTTTATCGTTGAATAAATGGTATGATCTTTTTTGAGCATGATTTTCAATCTTTCATCGCTTATCTTTGATTCTTTGTAAACATTTTTTGCTTCCTCAAAAACTTTATCATCCGAAACATTTATGGATTTTTCTTGAGCTATAAGCCTTATTGCTCCTTCCAATTTAAGATAGTCGATAATTTCAGATTTAATCGAATCAGTATAAGCCTTCTCATCGCCATGAAATTTATTTTTTAATTCATCATCGTAAACTTTGTCCTCTCTTTTCTTGTCTTTAATGTAATCTGTGAAATAATCTATCGTTGAATCAAGCACATCTATCTTTGTTTTTTTTGCCAATTCGGCCAAGATCGCATCTCTTTTTATCGAAAGGATGAGTTCGTCCATTGATTTATCAAATTCATTTTTCAAAGCAGTTTTAAGATCATCAAAAGTTTCATATTTTTCATCGATCATTTTGGCAAAATTGTCATCAAGATCCGGGAGTTTTCTCGAATACAGTTTGTTCAACTTAACATGCAAACTTGTCTTATTTCCTGTATTTTCAGACACGGATGTGAAATCAAATTCATCTCCGATCTTTTTATCTATAAGATGAGAAAAAATACTCCCTTCTTCAGGTTTACCTATTTTTATTTCAAGTGTTTTCTTTTCAGGATCTTTTCCGGTTAAATCGAAATATTCTATTTCAGCGACGTCTTCTATTTGAGCGCTTTGATCCTCAGCTTTCGGTATAAGTATGACTTTTTCCTCTCTCAGTTCTTCTATAGATTTTTCGACTTCTTGATCTGAATCACCGAAATCAGGAATTGTTATTTTGATGTCTTTCATTGATTCAATTTCAGCTTTTGGAAAGAAATGTATCTCGAAAAGTACATCTGCCGTCCCACCCAGTTCAACCGATTTAACCTTTGGAGGCAAAAGAATATTTTCATCTTTGAGATAACCTTCAGAAAGCACGTCAAAAGCTTTGTCTGCAACGTTATCTTTTACAAGGTCGTTAATTCTATCCATTCCTATTATCGTATTTATAAGGTTTCTCGGGACCATTCCAGGTCTGAACCCTTTGATTTTGATATCTTTAGAAATATAGTCGTAAACCTCATTTCTGGCATCATCTATTGATTCGTGATCCAAAGACACCTTGACTGTTTTGACGTTTTTGTTTTCTTCAACAACTTCTAACATAAAACTTCTCTCCTTTTCTGGCTCAAAGAATGTAGGAACTCAAATCCTCATCTTTGGCTATTTCTTCAACTTTACTTATGACGTAATTCTTATCGACAACAACCGGACTTTTGACCTTTGGAGCGTTATACGAAACCTCTTCCATAACTTTTTCCATAACCGTGTAAAGTCTCCGAGCACCTATGTTATCTTTCCTCTCGTTAATTTCATATGAGATTCTCGCTATCTCGGAAATACCGTCAGGCGTAAAATCCACCTCAACTCCTTCAGTCATAAGTAAAGCTTTGTACTGGTAAATTAAAGAATTTTTCGGTTCTATGAGTATTCTTTCAAAATCTTTCTGTGTTAGAGCGCGCAACTCCACTCTTATTGGAAATCTTCCTTGAATTTCCGGAATCAAATCTGAAGGTTTTGACATGTGAAATGCTCCGGCCGCTATAAACAGTATGTAATCTGTTTTTACAGGGCCATATTTCGTTGACACGGTAGTTCCTTCAACTATCGGTAAAAGGTCTCTTTGAACACCTTCTCTTGATACATCTGGCCCTGATCTTGAATTTGATCCCACTATTTTGTCAAACTCATCGAGGAAAACCATTCCCTTGTATTGAGCCTTATCAATCGCTTCTTGGATCATTCTGTCTTTGTCTATGAGTTTTTCTGATTCGATTGGAAGCAAAAGTTTTCTCGCATCTTTGATTTTAACACGTTTTTTCTTCATCTTTTTGGGAATCATGCCGCCAAACATGTCTTGAATGTCTATACCAAGATCTTCAGGACTCATACCACCTATCATTGGCATCGTTGGAGTCGTATCTTCTACTTCAATTTCAATTTCTAAATCTTCTATCTCATTGTTGTTCAATCTTTTGCGCATCTCTTCACGACTTGACATCGCCATTCTGTGAGTTTCTGGTGAAACCTGTGGTTGTGGATTTTGAAAAAAGGACATTATGCCTCCTGAAGATTGTTTTTTGACGCTCTCCGGTACAAGTGCATCCAAGATACGTTCTTCGACAGCTTTGATTGCCTCTTTTTCAACTGTTACTGCCATTTCAGACTTAACCGTATTTATGCTCTCCTCAACCAAATCTCTTATTATGGACTCTACCGATTTTCCAACATAACCCACTTCCGTGTATCTCGTTACTTCAACTTTGATAAACGGTGCTCCAGAAAGTTGAGCAAGACGCCTTGCAATTTCAGTTTTACCAACACCGGTTGGTCCTGCCATGAGTATATTTTTGGGCATCACATCTCTTTGCATTTCTTCCGGCAATTTTATACGCCTGATTCTATTTCTCAAGGCTATGGCAACAGATTTTTTAGCCTCTTCTTGCCCTATTATGTATTTATCAAGTTCCTCCACTATCTCTTTTGGATTAAGTTCCTCTATATTTACTATCAAGATCAATCCTCCTTACAATTCTTCTACTGTTATGTTTGAATTGGTGTAGATACATATTTCACTTGCTATCTCCATGGATTTAACGGCAATTTCATGAGCGCTCATCTGTGTATTCCTGTAAAGTGCACGTGCAGCGGAAAGTGCATAATTACCGCCAGATCCAATTGCCATAATTGGTTCATCTGGTTGAATAACTTCGCCACTTCCAGAAAGCAAAAAGATGTTTTGACTATCGGCAACTATCAACAACGCTTCAAGGCGTCTTAGAGCCCTGTCCATTCTCCAATCTTTTGCAAGCTCTATGGCTGCCCTTGACAAGACACCGTTTGATTCTCTTAATTTAATTTCAAATCTTTCAAAAAGTGTGAATGCATCTGCTACTGATCCCGCAAAACCGGCTATTATTTTCCCGTCTCCGAGTCTTCTGACTTTTTTAGCCGTTGACTTCATGATCGTTTCTCCGGTTGTAACCTGACCGTCGCCGGCCATGACGGTTTTACCATCTTTTCTTACAACAATGACAGTCGTTGAATGAAATTCCAATTTATTTACCTCCTCATCGCGGAGTCTAAAAGTTCAAGCACTATATCTTCCATACTCAATCCATTCGCCTTTGCAGAGGCGGGTAGATCGCTTGTCGGGGTCATTCCTGGAATAGCGTTGATCTCCAAGAAATAAAATCCCTCATTTGAAATTATACCATCTATCCTCGCAAATCCTTTACAACCAACTTCTTTGTAAATTTTCAGTGCCGCTTTTTCGATTCCTTCTCTTTCACTTATGTTCAAAGGTGCCGGAGCTATGAGAACGGAGCCTTCCGGTGAATATTTGGAAATGTAATCGTAAAATTTACCTTTTGGAATTATCTCGAGAATTGGAAGTACCTTTGGTTCTCCTTTTATTTCAAGTATTGAAATGGTTATTTCCCGTCCGTCGATATAAGTCTCGTAAAACCCACCTTTATCTTCATTTGTAAATTCTTTCGGAGAAAAGTAGATCTTGACGCCTATACTTGAACCTCCGAACCTTGGTTTAAAAACGCATGGAAATTCTTTGGGATATGAAAACCATCTTGGAGTTTTAATGTTCATGGTTTCGAAATATTCCTTTGTTTTGATCTTGTCTATAGTTATTTCACAACTTTTTGAGTCGGATCCTGTGTAAAGAACACCTTTTGATTCAAAAAATTTTTGAACACTTCCGTCTTCGCCTGGCGAACCATGAAGCATTATAAAACAAATTGAATCTATTGATTCAAGCGATTTGAAATTTCCATCCCAAATGAAGAGAGTTGATTTCATGTTAAGTTTTTTAAGAGATTCAAATATGTTTCTTCCACTCGAAATTGAGACTTCCCTTTCAGACGAAGTCCCACCACAAAGTACCGTCACATTTGGAACTTTTCTCTTAACTTGTCTTCCACCACTTGAGGAACCCATTGTTTTAATTCTCCTCCAAATTGTGCTATTTCTTTCACCATCGACGAAGAGAGAAAAAGAAACCTTATGTCTGTCATGAAATATATAGTCTCAAGGTCTGGACACATCTCTCTGTTTGCAAGGGCCATTTCAAATTCGTACTCGAAATCCTCAACTGCTCTTAACCCTCTTATGGCTATTTTGACTCCATTTTCTTTCACATATTGAACAAGAAGTCCATTGTGAAGATCTACTTTGACGTTTAAATTTTTCGTTGCTTCTTTTATCATTTCAAGTCTTTCTTCGTAAGAAAACAAAGATCTTTTTCTCATGTTGTTCATTAAAACGATGGTAAAATCGTCGAAGACCTTAGATGCCCTTTCGATTATATCTATGTGACCATAAGTTATAGGATCAAAAGATCCTGGATATATGGCTTTCAATTTTTGCACCTCACTTGGAATATTTTTTTATCTTCTAATCTCAAACAAGTAAGATTTCCACCATATACGCATCCTGTATCAATTCCTATCTTATCACTTTCGATCAAAGGTTTATCCATTGGCGTATGGCCGAATACAACTGTATATCCTTTTAATGGATTTTCTGAGTATATGAATTCCTCTCTTATCCATAGCATATCTTCCGCTTTTTGATCGGAAAGATTTATTCCAGGTTTGACTCCTCCATGGACGAACAGATATTTCTCTTCAACATGGTAGAGTTTTGTCTTTTCAAAGAAATTCAAGTGTGCTTTCGGGATGTTTTCTATGTTGTTTCCATAACTTTCAAGTGTTTTTCTTGCACCGTTGTATTCCCATAAATCCCAATCCTCACGGCTTCTTGTTTTGTAGAATCTTTCGATCATCCATTCATGATTTCCCTTTATGAAAATTGTATTTTTGTGTGTTGCAGAGAACCTTAAAATGAATTCAACAACTCCTCTTGAATCAGGTCCTCTGTCTATGTAATCTCCAATGAAAATAACCTTATCTTCCAAAGTTGGGTTTACTTTTTCGATAAGTTGCTTCAGCGAATCCAAACATCCGTGTATGTCACCTATCGCGTATATCATTTTCTCACCTCATACTAATAATAATATATTTTTAGTATTTTTCTTATTAGTATGTGTTGTTGAAATTGTTGAAAACTCATTTTTAGCTATATGGTCATTGACTTTTTGATTGTTGAAAACTTTGTTGAAAACTTGTTGAAAACTTTTGGTGGATAAAATTGTTGAAAACTCATTTTACATGTTGACAAGTTGGATTGTGTATAAAAAGGCATGACCATTGATAAAATTGACATAAAAATGTGTGAAAAGTTTTCAACAACGGTATTTTTCTTATTTCACAAGGTTTTTGTGAGTTTTCAACAATCGACTGTTGAAAGTGTTGAAAACTTTTGTTGAAAGTGTTGAAAACTCATTTTTAGATATATGGCTATTGATTTTTTTGATTGTTGAAAACTTATAAATAGACGATATCGTGAGATTTAGGGAGATATATATTTATATTTGGCAATAAATCGCTATAATCTTCTCTAAAATGTTATAATTGTCAAAATTGAGTCTTTGATTAGAACTTGAAGTGCGCTAACATAATTAGCAGAAGAGATGTTAGAGTGCTAATTTGAAAGGAGGTTTTCTTGGAATGAGTACGAAAACGAGGATTAAACCGCTTGGCGAAAGGATTTTGATCAAGCCACTGAAAGAGGAACCTAAGTCTGCCGGAGGAATAGTTCTTCCTGAAAATGCTAAAGAAAAGCCACAGAGAGCAGAAGTCATTGAGGTTGGAACTGGCGACGACATCAACGTGAAAATCGGTGATGTGGTTATTTTTGCGAAGTACTCAGGAAATGAGATCAAAATTGACGATGAAGACTACATATTGATCGATTGGAATGATGTTCTCGCAAAGGTTGAAAAATGAAGGAGGTAAATGAATAATGCCTAAGTTACTCAAATTCGATCAAGATGCAAGGCAATCTATACTTACAGGTGTTGAAAAACTTGCAAGTGTCGTTAAAATTACGCTTGGTCCTAAAGGAAGAAATGTCGTCGTTGAAAAAAGTTTCGGATCGCCGACAGTCTCAAGTGATGGAGTTTCTATCGCAAAAGAGATTGATCTCGAAGACAAGTTTGAAAATCTTGGTGCACAGCTCGTAAAGGAAGTTGCAACAAAGACAAACGATGCTGCCGGTGACGGAACTACAACTGCCACGGTACTGGCAGAGGCGATGATCAAAGATGGTATTAAAAACATAACCGCAGGCGCAAATCCGATGATCATGAGGACCGGGATGCAGGAAGCAACCGCAAAAGCAGTCGAAGAGATAAAAAAGCTCAGCAAAAAACTGAACGGCAGATCTGATATAGCTCACGTTGCTGCTATAAGTGCTAACAACGAAGAAATAGGTGAGTTGATAGCCGAAGCGATGGATAAAGTTGGTCAGGATGGAGTAATAACCGTCGAAGATTCAAAAACGATGGAAACACATGTTGAATTCACGGAAGGTATGCAATTTGACCGTGGATACATCTCTCCATATTTTGTTACAGATGCAGAAAAGATGGAAGCAAATCTTTCAGATGCTTTTATCCTTATAACTGACAAAAAAATAAGCGCCATAAAACCAATTATTCCTTTGCTTGAAAAGACCGCTCAGACTGGAAAACCGTTGCTTATAATAGCAGAAGATGTTGAAGGAGAGGCTTTGACAACCCTTGTGCTCAACAAACTAAAGGGCACGCTCAACGTCATGGCCGTTAAGGCACCTGGATTTGGAGACAGAAGAAAGGCCATGCTCCAGGATATAGCCATACTCACAGGCGGCACTGTCATAAGTGAAGAAATTGGCCTTGACTTCGATAACGTTACTTTGGATATGCTTGGCCATGCAAAAAGTGTAAAGGTAAGAAAAGATGATACATTGATCGTCGATGGTGCCGGTAAGGAAAAGGACATAAAAGATAGAATTGCCCAGATTAAAGCTCAAATTGAAAACACCACCAGCGAATATGAAAAAGAAACCTTACAAGAAAGAATGGCTAAGCTTTCAGGTGGAGTTGCCGTTATAAAGGTCGGAGCTGCAACTGAAACGGAACTCAAAGAGAAGAAACAAAGAATTGAAGATGCTTTGAGTGCCACGAAATCAGCCGTAGAAGAAGGTATCGTTGCCGGTGGAGGAGTTACGCTTTTGAGAATTTCTCAAGAACTCAAGAAATTTGAAGAAAAACTTGATGGCGAAAAGAAAATTGGTGCCCTGATAGTCAGAAATGCTTTGAGCGCACCTATAAAGATAATATGCCAGAATGCCGGCGTCGAGGGTGCCGTTGTTGTAAATGAAATACTTGCCAATTCGAGTAAATCTTACGGATACGATGCTCTTAACGGAAAATACGTTGACATGTTCCAAGCTGGTATAATAGATCCTGCAAAGGTAACGAGGAGTGCTCTCCAGAATGCATCTTCTATTTCTTCAATGCTTTTGACGACTGAAGTAGCAATAGTCGAAAAACCGGAAGAAAAGAAAGAAATGCCTCCTATGCCTCCTGAATATTGATCAAACCACATATCGAAAGCGGGCCTTATGGCCCGCTTTCATTTTGAATTTGAAAGTTTGTGTTGTAAAATGAAGACAATAAAGGGGGTATTGTTATGGCGGAAGCAGGAAAAAAATATTGTGTGAATTGCGGCGCAGAAATTGACGAAAGGGCAGAAATATGCCCAAAGTGTGGTGTAAGGCAACCGGAAAGCACAATCCCATATCGCTCTTCGTTTCAAAATGAAAATGAGTACATTCATCATAAAAGAATAACGGCGGGTATTCTTGGTATATTACTTGGTGGCCTTGGAATTCATCAATTTTACCTTCATAACATCGGCTGGGGTATTTTGATGCTTATCTTTTGCTGGACGGGAATTCCGGCCATAATTGGCTTGATACAGGGAATACTTTACTTGACGGAAACAGACGAATATTTCGGGCGTGTGCACAATTTGATCTAAAAGGAGATAAGGTAATTTGAAGATAAAATACGGGCTTTCTGGCTTTGGCGGCATATCGAAGATCCATCTTATGGGCATAAGAAACATGAAACTTTCGTTGCCGAGATCGATTGACTTTGACGTTGATTTGTTTGGATTGTCGACAACCTCTTCCTCTCATAAAAAAGATGGGTTAGACCTCGGATTTAAAAACGTTGTTGATAATTTCGAATCTCTTTTGAATTTGGATATAGACCTTATCGATATATGTACTCCTAATTTTTTGCATAAAGATCAGATAATTAAATCTGCTCAAGCCGGAAAACACATCTACTGCGAAAAACCGCTCGGAATGAATTCAAAAGAAACGGCAGAAATCACGGAAGCAGTTTCAAAGTACGGCGTGAACAATCAAGTGGCTTTCATGATAAGATTCATTCCGGCCGTAGCTTACGCTCATTCGATTCTTTCTCAAAGATTGCTTGGGAAAGTTTATGCATTCCGCGGAGAGTTCTTCCACTCAAGTTATTTGAATAGGGCGAAACCCATGTCGTGGCGCCTTGATAAATCAAAAAGCGGTGGAGGTGCAATTGCCGATCTTGGTTCTCACATGATAGATCTTGTGAGATTTTTACTTGGAGATTTCGAATCACTTCACTCAAAGACGAAAACTGTAATCTCACAAAGATTTGACGGGAAAGAAATGAAAAATGTCGATGTTGATGATTGGGCGTTGATCTTTGCCGATCTGAAGTCTGGAGCAACAGGTACTATAGAGTCTTCAAGAGTTGCGACTGGAAAGGAAGGAACGAGACTTGAAATATACGCGGAAAAAGGATCAATCTTTATAAACACTGATAATCCTTACATGTCGGAAGTTTTTGATGTGAATTCAAAACGGCTTTATTTTGATGAGGAGACTCTGTTAAAAGACGAATTTTACGGAAATGTAATGAATATCTATCCATCGCCCAAATTGTCTCAGGGATTTATGATAGATGCACATATGACATCTTTGATCTTTTTCTTTAAATCAATTTTAGGAGAAAAAATACAAGGCCTTCCGACTTTCGAAGACGGTCACAAAGTACAAATTGTCATCGACGCGGCTTTTAATACATCAAATCTGGATTTGCCACGTTTATAGGTTCCCCACTCTTGATATAACTTCTTATATTTTCGATCGTGGCGTTTAACATACCCTCAACTCCTTCGATCGTTAAACTTCCAACATGCGGAGAAATAACGACGTTTTTGAAATTGTGAATCGGGTATGAAGACGGTAAAGTTACCGGCATGTCTTTTGATGGGTATCTGTACCATGTGTCTATAGCGGCACCTGCCAATATTCCATCCTTGAGCCCGTCGTACAAGGATTTTTCATCTATTATGTCCCCTCTGCTTACATTCACAAGAATTTTATCTTTCATTTTTGAGATGATATCATGATTTATGATACCTTTTGTCTGCGGCGTCAAAGGCAGAGCTATGAAAACAACATCGCTTTTAGATACCGTTTCTTCAAGATCGAATGTTATTTCATCGAAAAAATCTATTTTTTCATGCACTTTCTGCTTTTTAAAGCCTATCGTTTTACAATCAAAGGCCTTTAGGAGTTTCGCTATTTCTTTTCCAATGCCGCCTGTTCCGACTATTCCGCAATTTTTACTCCTTAAAGATGTCCAAAAAGCGCTTTCGGCATCTCCTCCCGAGAATCCATGCCAGATACCTTTTTGAAGATCGTTGTTGTATTCAACCACTCTGCCCATTAAGGCCAAAGTAAGCGCAAGCGCACGTTCTGCAACGATTTTTGCATTGGAATGGTTGTTCGAAACGATTATGTTTCTTTTTCTGATTTCTTCCCAAGGAAGATTGTTAACGCCTGTCCACGGAACGAATATGATCTTCAAGTTTTTGGCTTTTTCTATTTCACAAGGTAAAAAACGATCTCCGACTACTCCGTCTGCCGTCTCGAGTAATTTTAACGCTTCCGAATGATCCCGAGGGATTGCGAATTCGACATCTTTGAACTCAGTTCTAAGGGCCTCTAATTTTTCAACCCAGCCAGCTTCTAAACGATTCATAAAGATTATCTTCACGATAAATCACACTCCTCAAGATGATCTTAACATTTTTGAATTTGAAAATATAAATGTGAAAGTTGTATCATATTCACGGAGGTGTGGTTATGGTATACGATCTTTTTGTCATAGGTGGAGGACCGGCAGGATATGTTGCTGCCATTCGTGGTTCTCAATTGGGAATGAAGGTTGCCATTGCTGAAGAAAAGTTTTTGGGAGGAACATGCACAAATGTTGGATGTATACCAACCAAAGCATGGCTTGCCTCTTCAGAACTCTTTCAAAACATCAAAGAGGCAAAGAAATTCGGTATAACGACTGAAAATTTTTCGATCGATATGAAACTCGTCAAATCAAGAACTGATAGGGTTGTCATGAAGGGAAGAAAGGGAATCGAATATCTCCTCAAGAAGAACAACGTTGATCTCCTGACAGGCCATGCAATAGTTGATAGTCTTAACAAGGCGCATGTTTCTGATAAATCTGTTGAATTCAAAAATCTCTTGCTTGCACAAGGATCACATCCAATAAAATTTCCCCCTTTTAACGTCGATGGTGTTATGACGAGCGATGAGATCTTTTCCATCGATAAAATACCGTCAAGTATTCTGATCGTCGGTGGTGGAGTCATAGGCGTTGAGATGGCGAATTTCTTCTCATCTGTGGGATCGAAGGTCACAGTCGTTGAGGTAATGGACCATATTTTGCCCAATATGGATTCAGATGTTGCCGATGTCATAACGAATTCCATGAAAAAGCGTGGCATAGAAATACATACCGCTACAAAGACGCTTTCCGTCGATAAAATTGATGAAGGGTTCAAAGTTGCTTTTGAAGAAAAGGAAAAATTCGAGAAAACTTTTGAAACGATCCTTCTCAGCGTCGGAAGAAAATCTAACGTTACTGATGATGTAAAGGCACTTGGAATCGCACTTGATCCGAAGGGCAATGTCATCACAGACGATGGACTTAGAACCAATATAGCCAATGTTTACGCGGCCGGTGATATAAATGGGAAATACATGCTTGCTCATGTTGCCTCAAGAGAAGGTATCGTAGCAGTTACAAACATGAAGGGCGGGAATCTGAAGATGGATTACAGATCATCTCCGAGTGTGATCTTCACAACGCCTGAAATAGGAAGCGTCGGTTATGGTGAAGATGAATTAAAACGCTCTGGAATAGAATACAAAAAGGGTCTTTTCCCGATGACGGCTCTTGGACGTGCTCGCACGCTTGAGTTTAACGATGGATTTGGAAAAATTCTCACCGATAAAGATGGAACCGTCTTAGGGGTAACGATAGTCGGACCGATGGCAACGGAGGTGCTTATGGAGGGCGTTATAGCCGTTCATTCAAAGATGAACCTTGAAAATTTGCTCGATCATGTTCATCCACATCCGACAATCTCAGAAATTTACATGGAAGCAGCCGAAGTTGGCATGGGAATGGCCATAGATTTATGATATCGAAAGGGGGCGTGCGATTTTCTGCCTTCTTTGAAAAGAGAGGTATCCATTGCTTGATGTTTGGTATATTGATCTTAGAGATGTTTTATGGTAAAATCTTTTTTGTGCGGGCATAGCTCAGTTGGTAGAGCATCGGCCTTCCAAGCCGAGTGTCGCGGGTTCAAGTCCCGTTGCTCGCTCCAAAGCGGGCGTAAAGCCCGTTTTTTCCTTCAGAGGCGGCGTTTATGGGAGAGATCATCTTTGGAATTTTAGGTGCTGTTTCTTACGTTTACCTTGGAATAAGAATAATTCCCATGCGGGTGAAATTTGCGTCTTTTGTTTATCTTCTGTTTTTGGGGATCTTTCTCGCAGCACTTGTCATCAACAACCAATTATTCACTGTTATATGGGTCGTGATCACAATACTTCTTACCATTCTCATATTTGTACTGGTAAGGTAAATGAGTTGGTGACCGAGAGTGTCAATTAGAATAAAATTTCTCATATTTTGTATCATGCTAATTTCATTTTATGCCTTTGCGTCTGAAAGCATAGATCTCATGCTTTTGAAATCCATAAATGGAACGGACGAACCTTGGTTTGACGTTATGAAACCGGTTATATCTACGGATTATTTCGCAGGAATCGTTGGGATTTCACCTTTGATTTTGAATCGCAATCAAACAATTTTGAGCTTTGGTCTCACACTTGGAGAAGTTGAACTTCTTAAGTTACTCTTTCACAGACCAAGACCTTTTCAAACTTACAACTGGGTTGTAAAGCGTGCCAACGCTTCAGGATATTCAATGCCGTCAGGTCATGCCGCTATGGCCTTTGAAGCTGCTTACATATGGAGTGAATATTTTCCTCAATTCTCATTTATCTTCTATTCATTGGCCACTTATATTGCGATTTCGAGAATTTACTACGGAGTTCATTATCCTTCAGATGTGATCGTCGGATCGATTTTGGGATATGTTAACTCGAAGATCGTCTCTAAAATTACCGACTCAAAAACCTTATCTTTTGGATTTTCTTGCAGTTTTTAGTATGCAAAATATTGCATAATGCAATTAATGGCATTCTATTTTTTTCATTAAAACCTATGTATTGGTTGATATTTCTCAATGCGATGTTTTGGCATGAATAATGCTAATATATCTTTGGAAGGAGGAAGATCTATGTTAGAAAATTCATTTTCTTTGATGTCTAAACGTATGAAATCCTCTATAATAAGAGAACTGTTGCGAGATACTGGGATAGTGTCTTTGATCTCTTTCGGGGGAGGTGCACCGGATCCTGAAACTTTTGACAGAGAAACCATGGCGGAAATTTCAAAGGAGGTTATCCTTAACGAATACAAATTTGCCCTTCAATATGGTCCTACAGAAGGCGATCCGATCTTAAAAAATGAATATATAAAAGTTTTAAAAGAAAGAAAGGGAATAACAGGGCTTAAGCAGGAAAACCTTCTTATAACGACGGGATCGCAACAGGCACTTGATTTGATCGGCAGAATAATGCTTGACACCGACTCGTACGTGATGGTCGGTCATCCGGTTTATTTGGGTGCAATAAGCGCTTTCAGAAGTTACGGTCCAAGATTTATAGTGATAGATGTGGAAGACGATGGTTTTAACATAGATCAAATTGAAAGGGAGATAAAAAAGCTCGATCAAAAAGGAGAACTCTCAAAGTTAAAATTCGTGTATACAGTTCCTAACTTTGATAATCCATCCGGTGTAACTTTGAGTTTCGAAAAAAGAAAAGCCCTTGTAGAACTTTCAAAAAAATACAATATCATGATAGTTGAAGACGATCCATATGGTGAACTAAGATATGAGGGTGAAAAAATCCCCGATCTTTATCAAATTGCCGAAGGGCACAATGTTTTGCTTTTGAACACGCTAAGCAAGGTCATGAGCCCAGGTCTTAGAATAGGGTTAGTAGTCGGAGACAGTAAGATTATCGCTAAGGTTGCACTTGGGAAACAAGGTGTAGATCTCTGCACTCCAGGACTTACTCAAAGAATAGCGGCAAGATACCTTCAAAAAGGGACTATCTTTGAAAGAATAAAAGAATCTGTGAAAATTTACAGGAATAAGAAAAATAAAATGCTCAGTGCCATTGAAAAATACGTTAAAGTAAATGGTGCAAAATGGACAAAACCCGACGGAGGTTTATTTATATGGCTTCAATTGCCTGAAACTTTTGATACGATGGAGATGTTTGAAAAAGCCAAAAAAGCTGGGGTTGCCTACATACCTGGGACGGCTTTTTACGTTGATGACAGAAAGAGTTCAGCCATGAGACTTTCTTTCTGTCTGCCGTCTGAAGACGAAATAGAAGAAGGAATAAAGAGAATTGGCAAATTGATAGAAATTCAAGGGTGAACTTCCATGAATAGGATTTTAGTCATAAACTGCGGATCAACTTCGACAAAAATAGCGATTTTTGAAGATGAAGTCCGTGTTTTAGATGAAGAAATAGATCATGATTTTTCTGAACTTTCTAAATTCGGAAAGGTTATGGATCAATTTGAATACAGAAAAAGCAGTGTGCTGAAGGCAATTAAAGACTCTAAATTTTCTGTCAAGGACATGAATGCAATTTCTTGCAGGGGAGGATTAATAGGTCCAGTTGAAAGCGGTACTTATCTTGTAGATAAAAGTATGATTGATGCTCTCAGAAACTCAAAAGTAGATCATGCCTCAAATCTTTCCGGACTTATAGGATATGAAATTGCAAAAGATGTTGGCATTCCCGTATATGTGACGGATCCAGTTTCCGTCGATGAAATGGATGATCTTGCAAGGATATCAGGCCTTCCGGATTTGGAAAGAAAAAGTTATTCTCATGCACTCAACATGAAATGGGTTGGAAGAATGGCAGCGCAATATTTAGGTAAAAAATACGATGAATGCAACTTTGTGATAGCCCATCTTGGCGGAGGTATTTCTGTGGCGGCTCACAAACATGGGCGAATAATCGATGTCAACAACGCAAACGACGAAGGACCGTTCAGTTCTGAAAGGACAGGAGAACTGCCTGTCGGTGATATCGTTAGAACCGCTTACTCCGGAAAATACTCGAAAAATGAATTGAAAAAAAGATATGTAGGTCAAGGAGGACTTATCGCCTATTTGTCCACAAATGATCTTAGAGTAGCCTTGAATTTGGCAAAGAAGGATCAAAAGGCCAAGATCATCGTTGAAGCAATGGCATACCAGATAGCAAAAGGAATTTCAGAAATGGCTACCGTCCTCGATGGAAAAGTCGATGGAATAATTTTAACTGGAGGTATGTCATACAGTAATGAATTCGTTGATATTATAAAATCATACATATCTAAAATATCTCTTGTGTTTGTAATAGCAGGAGGACATGAAATGGAAGCACTTGCAATGGGGACGCTCAGAGTTTTAGAGGGCAAAGAAAAAGCAAAATTTTACGATCAAAGGAGTGTGAAGGTGAATGAAAAAGTTAGCTGAACTCGTTGAGAAAGCAAAAAATCTCGAAAAAAAGATGAGAATCTCCGTTGCGGTGGCTCAAGATGAAGTTGTCCTTGAGGCGGTTGAGGATGCACGCAAAACAGGTATAATCGATGCCACATTGGTTGGAGATCAAAGGGAAATTGAAAAGATATCTTCCAAGTTGAAGATCGACCTTTCTAACTATGAAGTTATCGATGAGAAAGAAGAATTAGACGCTGCGAGGAAAGCAGTTGAACTTGTTCATACTTATCATTGCGATCTTTTGATGAAAGGAAAGGTTCACACGTCAGATTTACTTCACGCCGTACTCGATAAGAATTTCAACCTTAGGACCGGAAAAACCATGAATCATGTCGGCATCTTCGAAGTGCCATCTTACGATAGGCTTCTTATAATCACGGATGCGGCTATGGTCATTGCCCCAACATTTGAACAAAAAATCGATTCTATTTACAACGCTACAAAAGTAGCACACGCCATTGGAATCGATATTCCGAAAGTTGCGGTACTTGGAGCAGTTGAAACCGTTAGTCCTTCTATGCCTGCGACTTTAGATGCGGCTTTGATGGCGAAAATGTACGACAGAAAACAAATAACCGGTGCCATAGTTGATGGTCCTTTTGCTCTTGACAACGCTGTGAGTGAAGAAGCTGCGCGGCACAAAGGCATCGGTGGCCCTGTTGCAGGTCATGCCGATATTTTGCTCGTTCCTGATATAGAAGCAGGAAATATTCTATACAAAGGATTGATCTTCATCGCAAAGGGTAAATTGGCCGGAACGATAGTAGGTGCAAGAGTTCCCATAGTGTTGACATCAAGGGCGGACGATGCTGAAACAAGACTTTATTCCATAGCTTTAAGCGCTTTACTTGCAAAGGCGGGATAAGATGTTGAAGATCCTTGTCGTTAATCCGGGTTCCACCTCAACGAAAATTGCCATCTTTGATGGTGAAATGGAGGTAAAATCTAAAACTCTTTATCATTCCATTGAAGAACTAAAACCCTTTAAGCGTATAGCAGATCAGTACAAATTCAGAGTTGAAAAGATAATGAATTTTTTGAATGAGTTTGGTTATGGTCTGAGCGATTTTGCAGCTTTCGTTGGAAGAGGTGGGCTTGTGAAGCCCGTACAAGGAGGAACTTATGTCGTAAGCGATCTTATGGTAAAAGAATTGAAGGAGGCAAAATACGGAGAACATGCTTCCAATCTTGGAGCCATGATCGTTGATGAATTTTCTAAATTAACACGAAAACCGGCTTTTATCGTGGATCCAGTTGTAGTGGATGAAATGAACGACATTGCAAGGATATCGGGTCATCCTGACTTTCAACGCAGATCCATTTTTCATGCTTTGAATCAAAAGGCTGTGGCAAGAAAGGCTGCCGAATCTCTTGAAAAAAGATATGAAGAATGTAATTTCATAGTTGCACATATGGGCGGTGGAGTTTCGGTGGGAGCACATAAAAAAGGGCGTGTTGTCGATGTCAACAACGCCTTAGACGGTGATGGACCATTCAGCCCCGAAAGAAGTGGAACTTTGCCATTGACCTCTCTTATAGATCTTTGTTACAGTCGCAAATACACTTCTGAGGAGATGAAAAGAAAAATAAAAGGAGAAGGCGGCCTTGTTGCCCACCTCGGAACAAATAACGCCGTTGACGTTCAAAAAATGATAGACAACGGTGATGCACATGCAAAACTCATTTACCATGCCATGGCTTATCAAATTTCAAAGTGGATAGGAAGAATGGTTGTGCCACTCGAAGGAAATGTAGATGCCATAATACTCACGGGTGGAATGGCTTACGATTCAAAATACATGATCAAATGGATAAAAGAAAAAGTTTCTTACATAGGGCCGGTGATGGTTTTCCCAGGAGGGCATGAGGAAGAAGCCCTTGCCATCGGTGCACTTAGAGTTCTAAGAGGAGAGGAGCGTCCTCAAAATTACACTTGAAAGTTTTTTCAACTTAGATTCAAAAGTATATCTCTACATAGGAATGTTTGGAAGTGGTAAAACGGAATTATCTCTTAATACGGCCATCTTTTTGAAAAACATACGATCCCATGTTGCCCTTGCCGATATAGACATAATAAGTCCTTATTTCAGAAGTAGAGATGAAAGATCATTTCTCGAAGAAATGAAAATAAAAATGGTGACAGTTCCTGAAAGGTACATGCATGCCGATCTTCCCATAATTCCACCTGAAGTTGGAGGATACATATCAAATCCGGAATTTCTAACAGTTATAGATGTTGGAGGCAATGAAGACGGTGCAACCGTTCTTGGATCTTTGAAAAATTTCATCGATAAAGTTAAAAAATCTGTTTTTTTCGTTGTCAACGTCTTCAGACCATTCAGCACGACAAAAGAAGAAATAATCTCAAATATAACCAAGATATCGATGGCTGGAAGGATAAAAATAGATTATCTTGTGAACAATTCAAATGTTGGATCCGAAACGAAATTCGATGACATAAAAATGGGGGAAGAAATTTTGACGGAAGTCTCTGAGATGACAAACATACCAGTTGCTTTCACTTCCGTGGATGAGAATATAGATTACGAAGGGAAATTGCCCGTTTTCAAGATCAAAAGATTCCTTAAAAATAATTGGTGAGGAGTGATTAATTTGGCAAAGAAAGGATACGTTGAGATAAACAGCGAGAGATGTAAAGGCTGTGGTCTTTGCATAAATGCGTGCCCTCAACATGTTTTAAAATTTTCGGAAAAATTCAACGATAAAGGCTATCATTATGCCGAACTATACGATCCCGATGATAAATGTCCAGGTTGTGCATTTTGTTATTACATGTGTCCAGATGTTTGTATAACCGTTCATAGAGTCTCTGAGGAGCGTGTTTGAAATATGAAAATGCTTATGAAAGGAACAGAAGCCATAGCAGAGGCAGCCATAAGAGCTGGTTGCAGACTTTACTTTGGGTATCCCATAACACCTCAAAGTGAATTGACAGAATACATGGCAAAGAGAATGCCAGAGGTAAAAGGCACTTTCTTGCAATCTGAAAGCGAGGTTGCAACTGTCAACATGCTTTACGGGGCAGCATGTACGGGAAGAAAAGTAATGACTTCAACCTCTTCGCCTGGCTTTAGTTTGATGCAGGAAGGCATCTCTTACATGGCAGGTGCTGAATTACCGGCAATTTTCATAAATGTCATGCGCGGTGGTCCTGGCCTTGGTGATATACAACCATCGCAAAGCGATTATTTTCAGTCTACAAAAGGTGGAGGACATGGGGATTACCGTATGATAGTACTTGCACCGCATACCCTTCAAGAAGCCACCAACATGATGAAAGAGGCCTTCGATCTTGCTTTCAAGTACAGAATGCTTGTGACAATTCTGGTAGACGGCATGATAGGGCAGATGATGGAGCCTGTTGAATTACCGGAATGGACAAAGCCAGAAGAATTCGAAGAACCTAATTGGGCTCTTACAGGTGCAAACGGAAGAAAACCAAGAAAGGTAACATCATTCGATCTCGATCCTTACGAACTTGAAAAGATGAATTTGAGGTACCAAGAAACGTACAAGAAGGTCTCCCAAAACGAAGTGAAATACGAAGAGTTCAAAATAGAAGATGCAGAAATAACTGTCGTTGCCTATGGCACGATGGCAAGGATAGTTAAGACCGTCATCGATTACGCGCGCAAATCGGGCATAAAAGTGGGACTTTTTAGACCGATAACTTTATGGCCATTTCCTTATGAAAGATTATCGGAAATCTCTAAAAATGTCAAAAATATCCTTACAGTTGAAATGAGTTATGGCCAGATGGTTGAGGATGTAAAATTGGCCGTTGAGGAAAAAAGCGATGTTCATTTTTACGGAAGAAGCGCTGGCGTTGTGCCAACACCGGCCGAAATTCTTGATGCCATAAAAAAGATCGTGAGGTGATTTAAATGGCCATAGATAAAATAGTTGCGCAAATGCCAAAATCTTTGAGCAAGATCGAATTCAGTTATTGTCCTGGATGTCATCATGGCATAGTGCATAGAATAGTTGCAGAAGTCATAGATGAGCTTGGAATAGCTTCTAAAACGATAATGGTTGCTCCTGTGGGATGTTCGGTTTTTGCTTACAATTTTTTTGATCTCGATGGCACTGTGGCTGCTCATGGAAGGGCACCTGCCGTTGCCACAGGAATGAAAAGGGCTCTGCCGGACAGGGTGATCTTCACATATCAAGGAGATGGGGATCTTGCCTCCATAGGTACAGCAGAGATCGTACATGCCGCAAATAGAGGAGAGAATATCACCACAATTTTCATAAACAATGCCGTTTATGGAATGACAGGCGGGCAGATGGCACCAACGACGTTGCTTGGACAAAAGACAACGACCTCTCCTTACGGAAGAGATGCAAAGGCGAATGGATATCCGATAAGAATGAGTGAAATGCTTGCAACTTTGGATGGTTCGGCATACATAGAAAGGACAATGGTTACAACACCTCAGAATGTCATAAAGACAAAAGCAGCCGTAAAGAAGGCATTTCAGGTTCAATTAAAAGGACTTGGATTTTCCATGATAGAAGTACTGTCAACTTGCCCCACAAACTGGGGAATGACTCCCATCGAGTCGATGAAATGGCTTGAGGATAACATGACGAAGACCTTTCCTTTGGGTGTCTTTGTGGACAGAACAAAGGGGTTGATCTGAAATGATCAAATCCATAATCATAGCCGGATTTGGTGGTCAAGGCGTGATGTTGATGGGTAAGATCATAGCCGAGGCTGCCATGTTCGAAGGATTAAACGTCACGTGGCTACCTTCTTACGGTCCTGAGATGCGAGGAGGTACTGCCAATTGTACGGTTGTAATAGGAGATGAACCCATAGGTTCTCCTGTCGTTGATTTTCCAGATGTGGTTATAGCCATGAACATCCCATCTATGATGAAATTTGAAGAGGTTTTGAAAAAAGATGGTACGATGTTGATCAATTCCTCTGTCATAGATAGAGAACCTTCAAGAAAAGACATAAAAGTTAGCAAAATAGATGCAAATAAAATTGCAGACACAATAGGAAACTCAAAAGTTCTTAACATGGTAACACTTGGGGCCTTTGCAAAGATAACCGGCCTTATAAAGATAGAAGCGATAGGCAAGGCCTTAGAAGAAACATTTGCCAGTAAAAACAAAAAACTCGTTGATTTGAATTTACAGGCCGTTGAGCATGGAATGAAATCGGTCACCGATTGATGAGAGGTATGCTGCAGCCTCTTCCATAGACCATACCTTCAAATTCAAGATGGCTTGATTTATGAGCATCTTATATCCATCAATTGTTCTAAGACCGATTTCTGAGGCATGTTTTAGGAATTTCGTAGGTGATGGATTGTAAATGAGATCGTAAACAACGCAGTTTTTGTTCAATTTTCTCAAATCCACATCTGGTAGTTCATCAACGTGTGGATACATTCCAACAGGTGTTGCGTTAACGACAAGTGCAACGTTTTCAAGTACAGGTTCATCAAGATTTGCTTCAAAGATTTTCTTTAATTTCAGTGCTTTCTCTGGGGTTCTATCTTTTATGTATATCTTCATGTGCATCTTTTTGAGGGCAAAGCAGATAGCCTTTGCTGCGCCTCCGGCTCCTATCACGATGGCAGAATCACCGCTTAAATCAACATCCTTAAGACTTTCGTAAAAACCTTGCCAATCGGTGTTGAATCCCATCATGGATTCGTTGACAAGGTTAACTGCCATCATGCTTTTTGCATCATCCGAAATCGCCGTCAAGTTTGAGATAATCTTCTCTTTATAAGGAATCGTCACGTTGAAACCATTCAGTGCTTTTGTCATCTTTTCAACATCACGATCGAAATTTTCCATTGGTATCTCGATCGTTTCGTAACTTGCGTTTATATCGAGCTTTTTGAACAAAAAGTTGTAAATTGCAGGTGATATGGTATGACCAAGATGTTCTCCGATTATGGCGTATTTTTTCATTTTTTTAAATCCTCCGAGATCATTTGAAGGGCTTTTATCATCTCATCTAAGAATTCTGATATGTTTTTCGAATTGTATTTTTTGAAAGTTTCTTCAAGTAAAGGACTTTGCTTTGAAAGTCTCGTCATGGATGAATACCCAGGTCCTGACAATGCTTCGTACGGTAAGCCCAATGTCTTTATGGCCTTTGAGATGAAATAAAGACCCTGACTCGTGTAAGCAAGGGCCTTATCATGAAGCTCAGCATCTACCGCAACGGGATTAGCACCTAATTTCCTTATAAATTCCATCACGATTTTCATCGAAGAATCGTCGGCATTTGCCTTGATTATTGCAAACGGTCTTCCTTCAAACATATCTGGATCCCATGAATCCTTTCCAGTTCTTTCGTTTCCGGCTATGGGATGTCCTCCGACAAATTTAAGTCCTGCGCTTGACGCCGCCTTTATGATTGGAACTTTGACAGAGGCCGTGTCCAAGTAAAGATTGTCTTTTGGCAAATCATTCATGATTTTCAAAATGACATCGGAATAAAGGGCAAGCACGACAAGATCGTATCCATGACCTTTGAATTCTTCACATCTGCCTCCGATACTTTGGCAAATTTGAGGATTGATGTCGAAAAGATCCGGATTATATCCTGAATTTCTTAGTTTTAATGCCATGGAACCACCGATTTGACCCAATCCCACTATGGCAATTCTCATTTTTGCTCCATGATATATTCAATGCCTAAGATGTAGCCATACCAGCCTAAGCCTGAAATGACACCGTTGCATGCGTGTGAGATGACACTTTTTGATCTGAACTCTTCTCTTTTGAATATGTTTGAAATGTGCACCTCAACTTTTGGACCTTTGAAAGTTTCAAGCGCATCGTGAATTGCATAACTGTAATGTGCAAAGGCTCCTGGATTTATAACGATTCCGTCTGTATCTGGTACATTTTGAATGTAATCGATTATTTCACCTTCATGATTTGATTGGAAAAAATGAAGAATCACATCTTTTGAATTGGCCCAGTTTTTTATCTTATCAACGATCTGATCGTATGAAAGTTCTCCGTAAATTGATGGATCTCTTTTGCCTAACATGTTCAAATTAGGACCATTCACAACGTGGATGATCATTTTTTTTCTCCGTTTTTTAAAATTTCGGCACCGTTTTCATAAACATGTTTTATATTTTCACAATTGGCAAAAACCATCACTCTGATGGTCATGCCATAAGAGTCATCGAATTCCGCTTCTTGAAGACACATAATTGGAAGATCATGACCTGCTTTTCTGAAGGCTGTGGCTGGATTAAAAGCATTTACATCTTTTGTCACGCTGAAAATTACCGAGATGATGTCTTTGTCTGATATGCCATTTACTTCATAAATCTTATCCATGAGTTGTGATGTTCTCAAAATGATTTCGTCTGATGTATCTTCATCGATAAAAATAGCTCCTCTTATTACTTTCAAAGCGAACCTCCTTATTTAGATCATGAAATATTTTACAAGATCGTTTTCATTTATCTTCTCGATTTCTGATTGTGCTATGAAAAAGGCATTTGCCTTTGAAAGAGACGTGAAATCACCTGAACCATTGTACTTTATCTGTTTTATGAATCCATCCTCGACCTTGCATGGAACAAAATTAACTCTGCCCACTTTTTTCATGAATGTACCCGAAAATATGCCTTTAAAGATGACCGGATGTAACTCGTCAGTTCCAACCATCTTTTCAACAAGAGGTACAACGACCATTTTAAAAGCAAGATACGTCGATACGGGATTTCCTGGCATTCCGAAGATCCACATTTCTCTTGACATGCTTAATTTAGACACGATAGTTGGAGCCCCTGGTTTCATGGCTATTTTTTCAACTAATATCTCTGCTCCCAACTCTTCGAGTACCTTACCGGTTAAATCTTTGTCTCCGATCGACGATCCGCCGGTTATAAGTAAAATATCACAACCTTCTTTGAAAGCGTCTTCAACTTTGGATCTTATTTCATCCTCATCATCGTGAGATATACCCAAATTCACAGGTATTTGATGTATTTCGCTTATCTGGGCTTGAAGAGAATATCTCGATGAATCTCGTATTTTTCCGTTGTCTATTTCCGCTTCCACATCGACAAGCTCATCGCCGGTAGGTAAAATACCTATTTTTAACTGTCTTTTGACGTTAACGTATTTCATTCCAAGTGAGGCAATAAGGTTTATTTTGTTTGTGGTTATCAAACTGCCCTTTTTTAAGGCTACCTCGTTTTTCTTGAGATCCTCCCCTTTGAAGGCTATGTTTGCGAATTTCGGAGGTATCTTTTTGATTTCAATCATGTCTCCATTTTCCTTACAGATCTCAATTTCTGCCACAGTGTCACACGAAGGAGGGACAAGACCACCTGTCATTATTCTTACACATTCTCCCTCTTTGAGATCCACAGAAGTGGGACGACCCGCAAAAACTTCGTCTTTAACCTTTAAAATTGGAGATCTAAGCACGTCATCGTAACGAAAAGCAAAACCATCCATTGCCGATCTGTTGTAGGGTGGGAAATCGTAATTAGAAACGATGTCGTGAGACAAGATCCTTCCGACGGAATTCTCTATCGTTACCGATTCTTCTTCGTTGATCTCTTGTAATTTATCAAAAATTTTTATCGCTTCTTCAAGGCTTTTCAATAAAACCATCTCCTGATATCCTTGTATGTGTATGTGGGTTACCCTCCAGCAAAGAAATCCCAACTGGAAGTATATCCATTATGACCTCAAGGTTTTCTCTTACCCCATTTGGATTTCCGGGTAAATTTATCACCAAAGTTTTGCCTCTGATTCCAGCTATGGCCCTTGAGAGAATAGAATTTTTTGTTTTGGAAAAAAATGTTGCCACTCTCATTATTTCAGGTATCCCTGGTACCTCTTTTTCTATGACATCTCTTGTTGCCTCTGGTGTGGTATCTCTTGGTGCAAAGCCGGTACCTCCAGCCGTCAAAACAAGATCAACTTTTAATTTGTCACAAAATTCGACGATCTTCTTCGAAATCATGTTTTTGTCGTCCGGCACCACATCGTAAGCGACAATATCACCGATATTTGAAAAGATTTCCCTTATGGTTAAGATGTTTTCATCCTTCATTTCTCTCCTTGCACATCTATCACTGACTGTTAAGACTCCTATTTTCAAATTCCAACCTCTTTTCTTTTAACGAATCTTTTTAATTTCTCCTTATTATATGATATATCATCTCAAATATACTAAATCTTTTTCAAAACCAACGTATAAATTTAAATTTGACGGAGAGCAAATTGCCTTGCAGCTGATCTGCGCAGCGTAGCGAGGACCAGACACCGAAAGGCAATTGCTGAAGTCAAATGACTTCATTTTTTAAAGTTGGTTTAGTATACAAACATCGTGCATTTGATGTGGTCACTCTCATCTTCCCATTGAAATGTGGAGCCTTCCCGTTTCTGATCGTAGATGATAGAGTGACACATTCTGAATTAGTCATGAATTCACTTTAAAAATTTGGTATAATGAAAAATGACGTTCAACAATCTCAAGGAGGCATTATGAACAACATTTCTCATCTTGTAAAGAGCGAAGATTTGAACCATCATGGTACTCTTTTTGCCGGAAAGGCAGCAGAGTGGTTTGTGGAAGCAACTTACATCGAAGCTAATCTTGCGTATAAAAATCCAGAAAACCTTGTTTGTTTGAAGATACATGGTTTGAAATTCATCAATCCTGTCAGAAACGGAAGTATCTTGAATATAAAAACTTCTCTTGCTTATACGGGCAAGACAAGCATAATGGTGTACGGTAAAATCTACAACGCGCTGAAACCGGAAGAGGTTATGGTTGAAGGATTCGTAACTTTCATTTCTGTCGATTCCAATGGGAAGAAACAACCGCACAACGTGAACTTCATACCTCAAACCGAAGAAGAAAAAGAGATATATCAAAAAGCTCTTGAATTGAGAAAGTCTGAATTGCAAATCGATCATTAAGGGGTAGGTAAAGAATTGAATCACCTGATCCAGATAATTCTACTTTCAATGATGCCGATTTCTGAATTAAGAGGCGCAATACCGCTGGGAATACTCGCATATCATATGAGCCCCATCTTTGTGGCGGTTATTTCGATCATTTCCAACATTGTGCCGGCAATTGCCATAATTTTGTTTTTCGATTCGATACTTCCTTGGGTTAAAGAGAAATTTCCGCCGATAGGAAGATTTGTTGAGAGGTTTTCCCAAACGCGAAAAGAAAAAAACAGAAGGAAAATAGAAAGATACGGTTTTCTTGCCATAATAGCGTTTGTGGCAATTCCGCTACCTCTGACCGGTGCATGGACCGGTTCTTTGCTTACAGTACTTTTTGAAATGTCAAAGTTTAAATCCATTCTTGCCGTTGCGATTGGAGTGACAATAGCAGGTGCGATTGTAACTTTGTCTATCTTACTTGGTACAAACAAACTATAATTTAATCGTGTCGCCCGTTTTTCATGCTCTACTAGCCACTTTTTCAAAGGCTTGACTTTTGAAATAGAATATCATATAATCATGATATATGGATAAATCTAATTTGGATCTTATGGCAAAGATAAGTTCACTTTTCGGAAATGAATTAAGAATTGCGATTCTTATGTATCTTCTTGAAAAAGGAGAAGCATGCGTCGGTAAAATCGTCGAAGCGCTCGAAATTAAACAATCTACCGTTTCAAATCAGTTGAAAATTCTAAAACTCGGCGGTGTTGTTAAAACAAGAAAGGTGGGTAACAAGATATTTTACTCGCTTGCGGATTCGCATATTTCAAATCTTTTGATGGCTCTAAGAGATCATGTTAAGGAGGATTTTTATGGAAAAGGAGACTCGTAAACATGAAAGTGCTTCGATGGCTTTGGGGGCGAATATCTTTCTCAATTTCGGAATAGTCTTTTTTGAACTTCTCTTTGGAATTATATCGGGAAGTTTTGCGCTTATAACTGATTCTTTACACAATCTCGAAGATGCCGGTGGAATGATTTTGAGTTTTTTTGCCAATATCGAATCAAAAAAGCATGGCAATGAAATAAAGACGTACGGCTATAAAAGGGCCAGGATCATAGCGGCTTTGATCAACTCACTTGTACTTTTAATGGTCTTTGTCTTTCTTGGATATGAGGCTACCATAAGGCTTATCCATCCTGAAATGGTAAACGGAGAAACCGTGATGTGGGTAGGACTTATAGCCCTTATCGCAAATGCACTTGGAGCACTTTTGCTGCACGCACATTCTCATCATGATCTGAACGTGAAAGCTGCTTTTATTCATATGCTTTCGGATTCCATGAACTCTGCCGCTGTCGTAGTCGTCGGCATACTCATAGGTGCTTACCAATGGTATTTTCTCGATCCGCTTGTAACCTTCGGAATAATCGCTTACATCTCCTACGAGTCATTTAAAATAATAGGCAAATCGATAAATGTACTCATGGAAGGTGCACCGGAGAAAATGGATCTTGCCCATATGAAAAAGGATGTTGAATCGATAGAAGGTGTACTTTCTTTTCACCATGTTCACATTTGGAGTCTTGACGGCGAAGATGCGATAATGGAATGTCACGTACGCGTAAAACCATCTGAGATCGAAAAGGCTGACAAAACAAGAATGCAAGTGTATGATTTACTGAGTAAAAAATACAAGATAAACCATTTAACGATTCAAATTGAGGGAAGTCCATGTTTGGATGAATCGCTGATCGTGATAAGATGATGATAAGATAATTTTCCAATTCAAGCATCGTGAATGGGGTTTGGAGGAAAAATCGTGAGGATTGTGATCGTCGATTATGGATCTCAGTACACGCAACTACTTGCAAGGCGTATAAGAGAAATGGGAGTTTTTTCAGAAATCGTAAATTCACGGTTCAAATTCGAAGGCGATGAGATAGGCATAATCCTTTCTGGAGGTCCGATGAGTGTTTACGACAAATTGGCTTTTGACTTACCGGAGGAGTTGTTTGATAAAGCCATCCCCGTACTTGGAATATGTTACGGAATGCAACTCATAGCCAAAAATTTTGGCGGTAAGATCGAAAAAGGAGAGATAGCAGAATATGGTTTTACAAAAATATCACTTTCTGATTCCGTTCTTTTTGAAGGTATTCCGCCAGAAATAACGGTGTGGATGAGTCACGGAGATGTTGTCAAAGCCCTACCGAAAGGATTCATTCAAACTGGGAAAAGCCAATCTGGTCTTATCGCAGCTTTCGAATTTAAAAATACATATGCAATTCAGTTCCATCCCGAAGTTACACACACCGAATATGGAATTGAGATCTTGAAAAATTTTGTTTTCAAAGTATGCAAGGCACAACCAAAATGGGCTGTTGAAAATTTCGTCGAATCTGAAATAAAAAAGATAAGATCGATTGTCAAAGACGAAAAAGTCATAGGTGCAGTTTCAGGAGGTGTCGATTCAACAATCGCAACTGTTCTGACGGCAAAAGCGATAGGAAAGAATTTAATCCCCATTTTTGTGAATCATGGCCTTCTTAGAATCGAAGATATGAAAGTCCCGATGGATTTAAAGAAAATTGGAATAGACGTAAAAGTCATCGATGCTTCAGATTTGTTTTTTGAAAGGTTAAGAGGTGTAGAAGATCCGGAAACAAAAAGAAGGATAATAGGACACACTTTCATAGAGGTTTTCGAAAGGGAGGCACTTCCGTACGATGCTAAATTTTTGCTTCAAGGCACGATATATCCGGATGTAATCGAATCCGCAGTGGCTTCCAAATCATCCGCAAAGATAAAGAGTCATCACAACGTCGGCGGCTTGCCGGAAAAGATGAATTTGAAACTTTTGGAACCGATAAGGGAACTCTTTAAAGATGAGGTAAGGCAACTTGGCAAGATACTCGGCCTTCCAAATATCTTTGTGCAAAGACATCCCTTTCCGGGGCCAGGTCTTGCTGTGAGAATCATAGGAGAAGTGACGCGGGAGAAAGCTGAAATTTTGAGATTGGCAGACGATATTTTCACAAAGATTCTCAGAGAAAAAGGGGAGTACCAGAAGATATGGCAGGCTTTTACCGTTTTACTTTCCTCAAGATCAGTGGGAGTTAAAGGGGATGCGCGATCTTACGGATACGTATTAGCCATTAGAGCTGTTGACAGTGTTGATGGGATGACCGCATCATGGCACGATATGCCTTACGACATTCTCAAAGAAATATCATCGGAAATAACGGGACATGTGTCGGAGATAGGACGCGTCGTGTATGATATAACAGACAAGCCTCCTTCAACGATAGAATGGGAGTGAGTATATGTTCAGAAAGGCTTACACATTTGATGATCTGTTGCTTGTACCGCAATACAGCGATATTTTACCGAAAGATGCTGACTTGAAAACGCGTCTTACGTGTGAGTTGATGATCAACATCCCGATAATTTCCGCCGCTATGGATACGGTTACCGAATCTGATATGGCTATAGCCATAGCGCGAGAAGGCGGAATAGGGATCATCCACAAGAACATGGATATCGCAAAACAGACCATGGAGGTGAAAAGAGTTAAACTGACAGAAAATGGCATCATAAAAGATCCTGTGACGATAACGCCAAACGAAAGTGTCGAAGATGCCGAAAAGCTAATGAGTTTTTACAAAATAGGAGGATTGCCAGTTGTTGAAAGCCATAAACTCGTGGGAATTCTGACAAACAGAGATATAAGATTTCAAGAAGAAAGAAGCATTAAAGTTAAAGATATGATGACCCCTTTTGAAAAGCTCATAGTCGCATATCCGCCCGTAACGTTAGATGATGCCAAAAAGATTTTGCAGGCACACAAAATAGAGAAATTACCGATAATAGAAAAAGATGGTTCTCTTGTCGGATTGATAACCATAAAGGATATACGTTCCGTATACGAACATCCTAATGCGGCTCGTGATGTTCGAGGAAGACTTTTGGTCGGAGCTGCCGTTGGAGTTACGGACACACTTGAAAGGGTAAATGCACTTGTGAATGTCGATGTCGATGTGATCGTCTTGGATACCGCACACGGAGATTCAAAAAGGGTTGTGGAAGCCGCAAGGAAAATAAAGGCCATATACCCTAATTTACAATTGATAGCGGGGAATGTTGCAACTGCTCAAGGTGTGAGAGATCTTGCAAGTGTTGGTGTGGATGGTATCAAGGTTGGAATAGGGCCAGGTTCGATTTGTACAACAAGGATAATATCCGGAATCGGTGTGCCTCAGATAACAGCCATAATGGATTGTGCTGAAGAATCATCAAAATACGATATTCCAATAATAGCAGATGGCGGAATAAGATATTCCGGTGATATTGTGAAGGCAATAGCAGCGGGCGCGTACACGGTCATGATAGGTAACTTGCTTGCGGGAACAGATGAGGCCCCGGGCGAAACCGTGATATACGAAGGAAGGAAATTTAAAACTTATCGTGGTATGGGAAGCATAGGAGCGATGAAACGTGGAAGCGGAGATAGATACGCTCAGGAGAATTATTCTGTTGACAAACTCGTTCCTGAAGGCATAGAAGGCATGGTTCCGTACAGGGGAAAGACCTCTGAAATACTGTACCAGTTGACGGGCGGGCTGAGATCGGGAATGGGTTACTGCGGTGCAAAAAACATAGAGGAACTTCACAAAAAAGCACAATTCATAGAAGTAAGCCAATCTGGGATGAACGAATCCCATCCTCATGACATCTTTATAACCAAAGAAGCTCCGAATTACGAGTCAAGGAGATGAAATAACATATCATCGAATTGATAGCTAAAATGCTTGTCTTCATTTTGCTGTCATCGTAAATACGAATTTTCTCATCTTTTGTAATGGTATTCAAGACTCATGGTATGCCCCCCAGAGTTGATACAGTCAAAAGTGAAGATCACGTACTTATGAATGTATCATTGCATGTTCGGCGTCTGTTTTGTAAAAACATGCTCGTTTCAATTCTCAGTGATATCGCCGATATTATAAATTTCATAGTTGTAGTTTGAAACCATTATATCATTCAGTTAGTCATCAAGTGTGATCCCTAACATAGGTCCGCACTACGGTAAGCGCGAAAAAAATTCCTGAGCAAAAAGTGAAAAACGTTCAAGCGCTCTTTATCGCCTTGAAATGTATATGCATTGCCCGATCGACAAGTGCGGGATCGTTCTTGTACTTCAACTCATTTTCGACGATCTCTTCGAAGTACGATTGCAGTGCATTCTCATAAGGTCCAAAAACAATCATTCCAGATATTTCAAGGACTTTAAATCCGTAATTTTCGAGAAGTCTGGAAAGTGTATCTGATGTGAAAAGTCTTGTTTTAAACGTAAGATCGACGAAAGGATCCCCTATAAACAAAACAGGGTTCTTTTCTATGGAGGAAATTTCCTCAAATTCGCCCATTCTTGAAAGATCTTCCAAAAACCAATACTTCGAATCAACAGTTCCCGTAAAAAGACCGCCTGGTTTCAAAGCTTTACGGATTCTTTTAAGACCTTCGTCAGGATCTTCGAGATAACTTAAAATGTCTCCTTGAGCGTTAACAAGATCGAATTCTTCTACAAAGTCCATCTTTTCGGCCGTGAGTTTTACAAAGCCGATCTTTCTCGAAAGATTTTTCGGGATCTTTTCTTTCATGATTTCTAACATCTTCCCGGAAGGCTCGACGGCGGTAACATCAAAACCCATTTCAGCAAAAAAGATCGTCCATTTTCCGGTTCCGGCGCCGAGATCCAGGATCTTTTGAAGCGATCTCTTTTTGATTTCATCCGTGAGAATCCGGCTGATTATCTCATAATGGACTTTCCAGGTAAGTTCCTCGTACATCTGATCGTATTTTCGTGCGATTCTCTCATAAAAATCGTATGATTTGGCCATATCAATAAAAACGGAAATATCTTTTAGCTTTATCGTATTGGATTCCCGATGAACTCGGGAATGACAGTTCAGTGTCTGGTCCTCGCTGCGCTGCAAAGACTACTCGCAAGGCAATTTTTAAAACCTCACTTTGATTTTACCACTTATTTCAAAAAAATAGTCCTTTCGAACTTTAAATTGTAAAACACAGCGTCTGTTCTTTTTTCTTTACAAGGTGTATCAAGGTTGGAATTATAGGAGCCGGAGGAATCGGATCAGCCCACGCTAATTGCTACA
>DYLQ01000039.1 GCA_020722015.1 Thermotoga sp.
ATCATATGTACCGTAGGACGTAGTTTGTTGACTAACTTTGAAAGGGAAGATCCAAATCTCAAAACCAACTTTTCAAAAGATGCCATTGTCAAAAGGTTAATCTCGGAAGATCCTTCTGAAAAAATCTGTGGGGCGGAAATAAATTCGACTTACAGCATAGTAAAGCAAAAATTTCTTCATGACAATTACGATATGTATCTGCTCGTGTCTGACACTCAAGACGGTAGAAAAACCGGAGAGATTTTGAAAGATTACTTTGGCAATGAAAAGTCACCTATCAAATTTATTAATGTTTACGTCAAAGAGATAAGCGGACTAACGGGAGAAGAAAGGTTTGAGTTTAAAAACAAAGGCCTGAAGGAGATAGCGAACACGCTCGTCGATCTTTCATCTCAGTCTCCCGACATAACGATAATAAACGCCACCGGAGGATACAAAGCCCAGATATCTTTCGCAACTTTGATAGGCCAAATTTTGAAAATACCCGTATATTACATGTTTGAACAGTTCAACGAGATAATAGAACTTCCGCCTATGCCAGTATCTTTTGATTACAGCTTTTGGATGAAGAACTACGATTTGCTTGAAGCACTTTATAATCTCGAAGCGACAGAGGAGATGGTTAACAAAGCTGATCCACAATTGAAGGTGTTATTCGACCTTTCAAAGGACAAAAAAGAAAAGATATATGGCCTCAGCCCCATGGGAGTTATCTTTCACAAAAGTTTCAAAGAACTTTTTAAAACTGACGTAAACAACCTTCCGCAACCACGCACATCTGAACCGAAATACACAGCAAGTTCCAATGAGCCTAATTCGGACAGATTTGATTCGAAATATAACATTTCAAAAAAAATTCTTGAAATTCCGTACATAGAGAAATTGAGGTGTAACTATTACAATCCAAACAGCGACTACAAAACAAAGGTAACTTTTGTAAATGATGAGTTAAAAATATATTTTACCAAAAATGGTGAAACGATAGGTTTTGTCGCAAAAACAACGGCAAAGACAGAAGTTCAAAAGGTCGCTGTAAAAATTGACCTAGAAGAGAAGATGAAAGAATGGTGATAAGATGAAAACTTATGAGTGCGAAATTGTGGATCCCATGTTTGCGCACGGCGCTGACTCAAAGATATTCGATCTGAGGGCAACGGAAATAAAAGGTGGAATGAGATTCTGGTTTAGGACAGCACTTTCTTCAAAACTGAAAAACAACATAAAAGTACTGAAGTTTATAGAATCTTACATCTTCGGAGATACTTCTGAAAAATCCAAAGTCATCGTCTCTGTAGACTGCACGTTATCTCAGAAAACCAATACAATTCAAGGAACGAGTTTTCACGTACCCGAATTAAAATATCCGATCGATCCAATCAAATACATCGCATTCGGTATGTACGATAGTCCAAAAGCCGAACAGTGGCATGCTTACGTTGATCAAGGAATCTTCAAGATCAATTTGTCATTTTTCTCAGTCAACAAAGACAATTCAATTAACAAACAAGAGATTCAGGAGATAGAATCCATTGTTGACAGCGTTATGTTTTTGTATTCTACATTCGGGGGCATTGGGGCAAAATCAGACAAAGGATTTGGGAGTTTTCAGATAAAATCGATTCAGTTCGATCCGAAAAATTTGGTGAAGATGGCAGACGATGCTGTTGAAAACATTTACGAAAAATCAAAAATCATCTTCGAAAGAATAAAGCCAAAAGATCTGAACTTTGATCCAGTTGAATTTGACGACAAAATACAAACATATCCATTTTTCGATCCTAAAAGGCCTGAAACATTTGGTTCCTTTCTTCTGTCATCCAGTAATTACAAGGAAGCGTTAAGTCTTATCGGTCATAAATACTACATCTTCAGAAGAAAATTAGAACCAGATGGCAATTTCAATACTTCTTACAAAAAAGAAAATTATAAAGCCAAAAGAGCGCTTTTGGGATTGCCAATTCTTTACCAACAGCCAAAGCCAACTATAACTTTGGTAAATTCCACGGATGAAAAAGATCCCATCGGCAGGAAAGGATCCATACTTCATATGAGTTTGAAAAAATACAATTCGAAATATCATTTAGTTTACGTTTTCTTGCCGGCAATGATTGGCAAATCGAACAAACTCATCGCAGATGGCAAAAAGGTTACTCCTTCTTCGGATTTCGACGGCATTTACGCTCAATTCAAAGAAATTCTGGGAGGTGTGAATTGATGGACAACTGGAATGAGAAATTAAAAGGATTGCTTCACGATCCGGTATACAAGTTTTTGAACATAAAAGGTCATGAAAAAGCTCTTTCCGAAATATACGAAAAAGTTGGTCTCACAGATGCAAAAGCAAAGGCAGATTCAGGAGCGTCAGCCATGGATAGATTTTTGTTTCCACAAGAACATGGAAATTGTGCAACCACTCGCATATGCCAAAACTTCATTGGGAAAAATGCCGTGTGGAAACACTCGCTTGGCGGATCGAATGTTGAATTGAAGGTTTACTCTAAAATGCCAGAAGATCAATCAAATAGTGTTTTTGAATCTTTAGCAAAGACATTCCAAAAAGATATGATAGATCCCATAAAAGATTACAAAACTCCGGAAAGACATGTAGACTACAAGCGTATGTTTTTAAAGCTCTGGTGGGATTTGCCGTATTGGACTGAGAAAAACTTGAAAACTCAACTCATCCCTGCGGAAACGAGAATGCCTAATCATTCCATACTCGATCATATCTTTATGACATCCGCTTTAAGCGGTGTAAAAGATCCCGCTTTTCTTTTCATATCGATAGGTCCGGTTCAGTCATTTATAGCATCCGCAAGAAAGACCGTTGATCTGTGGGCTGGAAGTTATCTTCTATCTCAACTTTCTTTAGAGTGCATGCTTGAAGTTGCAGAAGAATTTGGCCCAGACGCCATAGTCTTTCCTGATCTCCATAAGCAAAAAAGGGTCAAAGAGTGGATAGAATCGAAAAGCGTACAGTTGATCGATAAAGATACACTCGACGACTTTTATGCTTCTATGCCAAACAAATTTCTTGCCATCGTAGAAAGCTCAGAGGCTGAATCGCTTGCAAACAAAATTGAGAACAATCTGAGGGTAAATTGGATGAGTCTCACAGATAAGGCAAAATCGTACTTCAAGTCAAAAGGTCAACTCAAAGATGAGGAACTTTGGGATAGACAGGTAAAGACCTTTCCGGAATTCTACCATTCTGTGACCAATTGGCCCAAAGAGCCTAAAGATTTTTACGAAAATTTCAAAAATTATTTTGGTCAGGATTTTGACAAGAAATTCAGCGATTTTTATTCAACCATGGAAAATGTGAAAAAGGCAAACACCTATGAATTGAAAATAGGTGCATTTTACGGCCTCATCTTTGAGATGGCCAGAAGAGATCTTGATTCGGTAAAGTTAACAACGCTCTTTGGAAGTTACACTGGAAAAGACGGCATAGACAACGATAATTTATCGGGACTCTTCGAACATGTGGTTTCCATAAAGGTTGAAAATGACACAGACGACAAACTCAACGCCCTTGACGCCGTAAAAAGGTATTGCGCAGACGAAAAGTACAAAAGTGTTGTAACAAATCATTTCAAAGTCGACGGTCACATACCTTCAACTGACGAAATAGCCGTTGGGAAATTGTTGCCAGACGACAAAAAGAGGGAGATCAAAAAAGAGGGTGCAAAGATCGGCGTGCTTTTGATGGACGGCGATCAGATGGGCAAGTGGATATCCGGACAAAAAGCACCGATTTGGGAAAACTCTTTTTCCGATTTCGTCCTAAATCATCAAACTTTCAAAGAGAGTATAAAAGAAAATTTTCTCAAATCAAAAAGGTTTGTTTATCCCGCTTACCACAGGGCAATAACCTCTGCATTGACGAACTTCACTGACTACGTCGATGAAATAATATCAGATCACGGCGGCCTTTTGATATACGCAGGAGGAGACGATGTCATGGCCTTTTTGCCGGCTCCTGAAGTCTTTGCATGTGCGAACGATTTAAGAAAGGCATTTTGCGGTAAAGACCTCAAGCTCAAAGATGTCGAGTTCAAAGATGGCTTCATATTCAAGGATGATATCCCAATAAAACAGGTAATGGGACTTAACGCCTCTATGAGCGCTGGAATTGCCGTCGGCCATTACGAATACCCTCTTTCCGAATTGCTCAGATACGCAAGAAAAGCAGAAACTAAGGCTAAAGAGGATGAAGGCAGAAACGCATTTGCACTTTACACGGTAAGACGCTCAGGTCAGGTTTCTTTCTCATCTTCGAAGTGGGACTCTTCAAAAGACATAATTGAACTTTCCGAAGATATTTTAAAGTTCATGGATAAAAGCCTCGATGATGAAAGAATCTCTCCAAAACTGGTGAAACTGCTATCTGAAAGAAAAAGGTATCCCGATTCAAATATACCTTCTTTCACACAAGACATAAAAGCAGTTATAAGTACAAAGGAAAAAGATGTTTTAGAGAATTACATAAGTTATCTGATCGAAAAAAGGCTATCGACAAAACTTTCTAAAGAACAAAAAGAAGCGGTAAAGACGAGGATTTCATCTGATCTGTTCAAATTCCTTGAAATTAGTGACGAAATAAAGGAAGATCTCATGATCAAACGCACTACGCTTTTGAATGAAATGCTTTTTGCCAAAAGAGGTGATGAACGTTGAAGATCGTTAAATTCTATCCTCAAGATGTGCTTTTCTTCAGAGATGCGAAACCATTTGACGCGGGTGGCGACAATACTGCCATGAACCATTATCCACTGCCAAGTGTCTTTTACGGTGCCCTCAGGACAGCTTTGATGAACAACGATCTTGAAGGATTCAAAGGTGAAAAGTACAAAGAATTCATCGGGACCCCAATCGAACATGGAAAATTCAGAAGTATAGGACCATTCACTTTCAAAGATTCAAAAATCTTCTTTCCAATACCCAAAAACGTGGCTCAAATCGAAGGAGATGAGAAAAAATATGTGATGTTGAAACCTTACACAAAAGTTCAGCCAACAAAGATCGGAAAGATCACATTGCAAAAGCTATGGCACAAATCCTTTGATCCCATCAAAGCCCCAGAGATCAATTACGTGGATTTCGAAACTTTGACCAAAATACTCAAAGGCGAGATCGACAAATTGGAAGAAGTTAAAACCTACCACATGGAAAACAGAATAGGAATAAAACTTGACAAGGATAAAAACACGGCAAAAGAAAGGTACATTTACAGAGAATCCACGATGAGATTTTTGGATAACTGTGGTTTTGCCACTTTCGTTGAAAACGATCAATCAAAGATCGATTCCGTTAAATCAGTTTTTTTGGGAGGAGAAAGGCATATTGCCTTTACAAAAGTTGAAAATTTTGACCTGCCAAGCAACACTTTGGAAAAAAAGATAATGATATACCTTGTAACACCGGCTATTTTTGCAAATGGCCTGCTGCCTAAGAGTTTTGATGGAGAAAATATAACGATAAACGGTGTTAAATGCAAATTGATCTCCATAGCCAACTCAAAACCTATAACGGTTTCAACCTTTGATATCGTCAAAAACAAATCTCGTGCGTCCAAACTTGCGGTTCCCGCCGGCAGTGTTTATTTCGTTGAAACACAAGGAAAGATAAGTACAAATGGATTTTTGACCTTTACAGACGAAATGGAAGAATATGGATTTGGAAGAGCATTGATAGGAGGTTGGGATTATGAAGCTTGAAATCTTTCATCTGTACGCCGAAACACCGATTCATGCGGGGAGCGGAAGTGACATAGGCATAGTTGATTTACCCATTCAAAGAGAAAGGCACACAGATCATCCGGTTATATGGTCTTCGTCTTTAAAAGGTGCAATTCGTGATTATTCGAGAAAGGCCAGTATAAAGGATGAGAATTCCCTTTTTGGACCCGAAGATGTAAAAAAGCCTGAAGATGCGTACGCTGGAAGTCTTGCATTCAGTGATGCAAAAATTCTCGCCTTTCCAACAAGAAGCGTTAAAGTTCCATTTGTTTGGATAACATGCCCAATGGTTTGGGGAAGATATAGCCAGATTGTACCGCAATCAACGACGGCAATTTCTCCTAATTTAGACTTTAAAGATAACGAAGCATTTGTGTCTTCCGCTGCTTGCTTGGATAGCGGCAAAGTCTTTATCGAAGAATTTTCTCTCAAAGCCATCGAAGATAAAAACGTTAAACTTATCTCTGAATACATCGCCAATAAAATTATACCCCAAGATCAGACATACGATTATTTAAGAGGACATGTCAAAAACGCTTTGGTAGTAGTCAAAGATGAACTCTTTACCTTCTTTGCCAAAAATCTTACAGAAGTTAATCCTCGAATAAGGATAGATCCTCAAACCGGAGTTGTCAAAGAAGGTGCTCTCTGGTCGGAAGAAGATCTTCCTGAGGATACGATTATGTATTTCACGATCTCTTACGAAGAAAATGACAAGTGCAAAAAGTTTGTCGATGAATTTGACGGCAAGAGATTCTCAGTCGGTGGAAATAAAACTATAGGAAAAGGAATTTTCACGACGAGGCGATTGAAATGATAGATTACGAACTTGAATCTGCAAAGAGGGCCCTTAAATATGCGGAAGATGGAGTAAAAAGTTGTGGAAAAGAATACAAAAATCTTTGCAAGTCATTCGGCTCTATGGTTATATCAAATGGACTTGCTCAGGCCGTGAGCTTTTGCGAAGCCAAAGGAGATGTTCATCACTTGAAACTGATCGAAAATATAAAAGATGAATTAAAGTCATCGGGATACAACGTTTCAGGGAATTCGCTTTCAGAAAAATTACTCGAAATGAAATTAACTGATTACATGAATTTCGAAAGACAGTTGATGACCACCATAAAATGGCTCAGACGCTATGTTGACATCTGGGGCGATTGAAATGGAGTATAAATTACCCGGAAAAGTTCAAATACAAAATATTGCCAATCCATCTTTTTTGTTTGACAAATGTCTCGATGCCCAAAACTACAATAACTCTAAAAGTAAAGATATGATTCTTAAAAATACGGCGAGTGCCCTCACGTCAAATTACAAATTCGGAAATTTAGACGTATACGCCGCATATCGAAAGAGAATGGAAAATCTTGCAGCAGGTTTTAAGAACCAAGGATATGTTGTGAAAACATTCATGCTTAAATCTATAAGCGGACTTTGCATAGGCATTGGACGTGATTCTGCAATAGAAAATGGTATAACGCTTGAAAGAAATCTCGGAATACCCATCATACCATCATCGAGCATAAAAGGCGTTTTGAGAAGTTACGTAACTCTTTACGGCACTGATGAGGAAAAATCAAAAATAAACGAGTATTTTGGAAGTGATGATGATCAAAACCCCAAAGCAGGTGAAGTTGACTTTTTAACTGCGTATTCGATAAACGGCATAGGGGCATACAAAGTAGACATAATAAACAACCATTTCTCAGAGTATTACCAAAAAGATAACGTTGCTCCAAACGATTGGTTTGATCCCATACCCGTTTACTTTTTAAGGATATCATCAGAGAAAGTTTTTGAATTTAACATCCTTGGTAAAGATGAAAAAATTGTTGCTGAAGTACAAAGTCTAATTGAAAGAGCATTTAAAGAAGTTGGTGTGGGAGGAAAAACGGCCGTAGGATATGGAAGAATGATAAAAGTGTGATTAAAAAACATGGGTGGTATAACCACCCGTGTGTTATGGAGGTGGCAAAATGATTTCGAGGATATCTTTAGAATTTGAACCGCTGAATGAAGATAAGATCCTACTTCCGAAGAATTTTTCCTATCTTCTTCAATCTTTTGTTTATGAACTTGGAAGAGAAGGAGATCTTCATGGGAAAGTTTACAGCTCTGGCAGCAAAAATTATCATCTTTTCGTGTACTCTCCTTTAATCGGAAACCACAAATTTCACGATGGAAAGCACGAATTCAAAGATTCATTTAAACTCTATTTTTCGAGTCCCGTTGAAGATTTTTGCATGTCAGTTGCGGAAAAAGTACTTAAGAAATCGGAATACAAAATAGGGAATCAGAACATAAAAGTGAGATCTATAATGCCCATAAAAGAACCTCAATTCAAAGAAGAAATGTGCTTTAAAGCCATATCACCCATCACAATCCACAAAACCTTTGAAGAAGAAGGTAAAAGAAAGACGATCTACTTAAACCCGGATCAAGATGAGTTCAAGATGTCTTTGATCGAAAATATGAAAAGAAAGTACTCCGCATTCTATGAAAAGGAAGGAAATATATCCATAGAATCAATTAAAGTTGAAGATAATGATTTCAAAGTTTTGCTTTACGAGAAAGACAAAGAAAGACCTTTTGTCATAAAAGGATGGACCGGTACTTATATGATAAAAGGCGATGTTGATGTGATAAAATTCGCTTACAGAAGCGGAATTGGCTCGCGAAATTCTCAGGGCTTTGGATTTGTTGAAATTAACGAAGGAGAATTAAAATGAGCATACTGCTAACTCCATATTCTGTATTTGAATTTTTTCAAGAAGCAGATATGGTCATAAACACCATAAACACGAAAGGATACATGGGAAAGGGTCTTGCCAAAGAATTCGGTATCAGATTTCCCTAAATGGAAAAAGATTACATTGAAAAATGCAAAAATAAAGAGATAAAACCGGTGGATCTATGGATATTGGAAACAACAAATCCAATAATTGGAAATATGGCAACGAAAGATGACTTTAAACTGCTCTCTAAATTAGAATGGATAACAAAAGGAATAGAAAATCTAAGAAGTGAGATCATTTCACGAAAATTGAAATTTGTCGTCATACCGAAAATCGGTGCCGCCCTTGGTCACCTTGATTGGGATCCTGTCGAGACAGAAATTTTGAAATTGTACGATTTGGACAGCGAAATCGTAATAGCAAAAGATTTCATTGCAGGCCCTAAAGAAAGTAAAATGCTTGAATGTCTTTTCGATCTTGCACACAAATGTTGCCTTAATGAAAAAAATTACAAAAATCTTATCGATCTTGCCTTAAAATGATTTTTTTAAATACAAAAATTTAAAAAGTGTGATTAAAGAATTTGAAAACAAACTTAAAAGAAGGGAGTAAGCCAAATTGATGATTGAAAAAGTTAATCCTTTAAAGACGGCTAAAATCCAAATGTTTATCATATAACCGAAGAAGAAAATCTGCCTTTGATAATTAAAAATGGTCTTCTTTCAAGAAATATGGTCATCAAATACAAAATGAAATTCAACGATATTTCCGATAAAGAAATACAAGAAAAAAGAGAAGAAAAGAAGATTCACGATTACGCAAGCACATACTTAAATCCCAAAAATGCCGCCGCATCCAACGCTGTAATAGAAAATTTGGCCAATGTGAACATAGAGAAATTTCTTGACATGAAAAAGGTTTTTGCCCATTAAAAATATAATAGAGCCAAAATGGATAAAAAGAATCATACTGAAAGACTACAAACAAAGAACTCGAATCATAAATTTATTAAATTCATATGGTTTGAATTTCAAAATTCAAATTGACATCGATGAAGATAAAGAATTTTACTTTTTAGTTGATCCTATCTGATCTGGCATTATTACGATGCAGGTGAATGACCTTTTTAATCTTTGTCGTCGACCCCC
>DYLQ01000126.1 GCA_020722015.1 Thermotoga sp.
TGCTCCCAAGCATTGTCCACGCCCGCCCACACGCAGGTAACGCAAACCGTTGGGTGGCTTTTTGAAAAATAAGGGAAGTTAATGGATACGCTTCAAAAAATATTCGAGAAAACGCTAGAAGATTCCTTTTCTTTTCCAATTGTTGGGGCAAAACTTATAAAAAGGCAATTGGAAAAGAAAGGTGTCGTTCTTTCGGAGAAGCAAGTTAGTGAACTGGAGAAGAAGTTACAAGATATTAGCGGTGATTCAATTAATTTTGACTTCGATTTAAATGACGAACAAAATAAAGTTTTAGGGATTTCTGATGGTGACAATATCGAGATAGATATTGGCGGAGAAAAAGAACTCGATGATTTTTATCAGGAGTTTGTCGAAAAACTGGAAAAATCTGTCCCTGAAATAATTGAAGAAATGACGACTCCGATTCTGTCTGGGCTAATGAAAGATATGCCTGCCATGCTAAAAGCCCACAGAAAAGACATGAAAGGTTTTGAAAAAAGACTTCATGCTGACTGGAAAAAACCGTTTGATTTATTTGAAGCATTTTTAGTTTTAGCCTTTGAAGCAGGCGATGAATTCAATAATGAATTTCGCAAGGATGAAACAGAAAAAGAAAATTACGTCCTTGAGACCTTGACAAGACTTCACGCCAGAGCATGTCAAATCGCATCCGAAGTTCAGGTTTTGCTAGAAAGTGGCTTTGCAGATGGCGCACATGCAAGATGGCGCTCTTTGCATGAAATAGCAGTAGTTGCATCTTTCATCAAAACTCATGGAAATGAAGTTGCAGAAAGATATTTATTGCACGACAACATTGAATCCTTCAAAGCCGCATCACTTCACAAAAAATACTATGAGATTTTGGGCGATGAACCAATTTCTCAAGATGAATACAATTCAGTTAAGGCAGTACGCGATGAACTAATTGTTCGCTTTGGCAATGCCTATAAAAATAATTATGGTTGGGCTGCGTCAGCCTTGAACAAAGATGACCCAAATTTTAGTGACATCGAAGAAAATTCAGGGCTAGACCACCTTCGCCCATATTACAAATTAGCCAGTCATAATGTTCACGCAAATCCAAAAGGCGTAATGTTCAGGCTAGGTCTTTTGGGAAATGCCCGAAATATTCTATTGGCTGGACCAAGTAATTATGGTTTCACAGACCCCGCACAAGGTACAGCCTTTTCGTTAGGATTGGTTACTGTTACACTTCTTACTGTAAAGCCAACAATTGACAACCTTGTATTGAGCAATATTTTATTGAAACTCGAAACTGAAATCGGAGAAGAGTTTTTTAAAGTTCAAAAGGAAATTGAAGACAAAGACGCCACCTAACAAAGCGTGCAGCCGACTGGTGGGGAGTCTGCGCGGTTCACAGGCATTTTTCTGGCTTTGGGCTTTTTCCTGCTCCCAAGCATTGTCCACGCCCGCCCACACGCAGGTAACGCAAAC
>DYLQ01000127.1 GCA_020722015.1 Thermotoga sp.
TAAACTCGAATTCTTTTTCGTCATCTGCGACATTCCATTTTCCGCAAAGATCTATCATCTTATCTCCTTCATTCGGTTGCGTTCTTCGATATGACGTTTGAATACCATTTCGCGCTGTCTTTGATTATCCTCTTTTGAGTTTTATAATCGACATAAGTTATCCCGAATCTTTTCGAATATCCTTCAGCCCATTCGAAGTTATCCATCAAAGACCAGACAAAATATCCCTTTAATTTAACACCGTCTTCTATTGCCCTGTGTACTTGAGAGATGTGGGCTTTGAGATATTCAATCCTTTTTTCGTCGTGAACCGAATCTCCTTCGACCTTATCGTCAAACGCGGCACCGTTTTCCGTAACGTAAATCTCTTTCGGATTATAGGTATCCTGAGCACCCTTTAATATCTTGTAAAAGCCCTCCGGGTATATCTCCCATCCCATTTCAGTTTTCGGCAAACCGCGTCCCATTATTTTCGTTCCCATCGGTGCATTTGGATCGGCTTTGACCAAATCACCAGAATAGTAATTTATACCCACAAAATCTATCGGCTTTTTTATCTCTTCCATGTCTTTTTCGTATCCCTTCGGAAGGAGTTCTTTTTCAAAACTCTCGATGTATTCAGGATATTTGCCTTTGAAGATCGGATTCAGAAAGAGCGGATAGTTTGAAAATTCATGGGCCATTGTGGCGGCCAGAACGTCTTGAGGAGCATCCGATGCCGGATCGTGAGAACCGTTTGAAAGGGTGATACCTATTTTCCCTTCGATTCCCCTTGATCTAAAGGCCTCAACTGCTTTGGAATGAGCTCTCAGCTCGTTGTGAGCGACGGCAAAGGCTGCGTATATGTCTCGCATACCGGGCGCATGTGCGCCGTACATGTGGCCTACAAAGGCCATGACCCACGGCTCGTTGAGTGTAATCCAATTTTTCACTCTGTCGCCGAATCTCTGAAAGAGATAGTCGGCGTAATCTCCAAACCAATCTGCTATATCTCTGTTTGTCCATCCGCCGATATCTTGAAGGGCCGCGGGAAGATCCCAATGGTAAACGGTAACAAAAGGTATTATGTCCGCCTTTAAAAGTTCGTCTATGACTCTATTGTAGAAATCCATGCCCTTTTCGTTTATTTTGCCTTTGCCGTTTGGGAAGATTCTCGACCATGAGACAGAAAATCTGTATGCCTTCAACCCTAACGATTTCATGAGCTTGATATCTTCTTTGTACCGATTGTAATGATCGCATGCGATGTCTCCCGTTTCTCCTTTGTGTGTTGTACCGGGCGTATGAGAAAATCTGTGCCAAATCGATGGTCCCGCACCATCCGCTAACGGTGATCCTTCAACTTGATAAGATGCCGTCGCAGAGCCCCAGATAAAATCCTTCGGAAATGTTTTTTCAGCCATTGTAAATTCTCCCTTCATTCAAAGTACTTTCTCAACCCATTATATA
>DYLQ01000128.1 GCA_020722015.1 Thermotoga sp.
GTTTGTGACTTATGTGACATTTGTCTACAAATTGTGACAACTGTGACAAATCAATCTGAAATTAGATGGGTTATTTTGCCAGATACCTTTAGTTCCCCATTTCTTTCGACTATTAAACCGATATCTTTTAAACGATTTATGTAGGTATACGCTGTTTGCCTTTTTATACCTTTTTCTTCAAGTCTTTTCACCAATGTATTTCTGTTTCCTCCATGCATAGCCACCGTATTCAATATTTTTTCCTGAAGCCCAGTTAGTTCTAATATGCTTTCAAAATATCTTTGCGTTATCTTCTTTATCGTTTTTTTGGCGATATCGCCGTCTATTCTTTTAGTATCAAGATTATTTTGGACAATTTGTTGAGATATCCACAAGGCGTCTCTTGGGTTACCGTCGCTGTATTGTGCAATTTCGTATAGTGCATCGCCATCAAAGAAATCCGGATAATCGATCATCCTTTTTGAGATCAGTTCATGTATCTGTTTATCATTTAGTGGCTCCAAAAAGATGGTATCTTTCAAGATGTTTTCCAAATTTCCTGATTCATTCCATCTTAGTCTGTCCTTTATGTATTCTCTATATATGGCGAATGGCAAAGAAATCACCGCTACCAAACCATTTTTATCAAAGACACTTTTAAGGGAATCCAGGATCATCAATACGTCTTCCTTTTTTTCTTTATCAAGTTCGTCTATCAGCAAAACTATCCTGTTATATTTTTCAAGTAAGTTTTTGATAATGTCATCTAAAAATTCATATGCCTTGTAGATATTGAATTTTCTCATTCGCGTCGTGCTCTTGGAAAGGTTGCCACTTACAAATACTCCCCCGCTTGTTCCCATTGTTTTCGTTTCGCTTCTTTCTTCGATGACAAAATCGATTGTCTTTTGAGCAATCTTTGAAAGGTTAGAATCATTTTGCTTTTTTGCCTCGACGGCTAATTTGTAAAGTATGTCTCCTACTATTATTTCTTTGCTCTCTTTCTCAGTAAGTTTTATGTAAAATTTTTCCCCTTCTTCAGGATGAAGAAAATTTAAAACTGTCGTCTTCCCTACACCCGTTTCGCCGCATAAGCCATAAATTCCTCCGACTTGAAAAGAGCACAATAGATTAAGAGATTTTATTTCCTCTGCTCTATCGACAAGAAAGCTTTCAGAGGATAGCGGTGAATCAAAGAGCTTGCTTAAAATTTCCTTTATCATGGTTTTTTCCATAATTCCACCCCTCTTTAATGTTTCATGAATCTATTATACCATTTGTGACTTATGTGACACTTGTCTACAAGTTGTGACAGCTGTGACAATAGGCAAATAGCACATGACATTCGATCGTTCCGTCATCCCTGGGATCACATTTGGTCTTTATCGAATGGGATTCCCGATTAGATCGGGAATACTCTAGTAAATCAAGAGTATGTTTTTAGGAATTTTGC
>DYLQ01000129.1 GCA_020722015.1 Thermotoga sp.
TTGATTATATGCACTTTAGATTCTATGGAAGCAGCATGGGGAGGTTCATGAAGCCGGATGATGTCTATGGGATACCTGCCCTGCCTCAAAGCTGGAATTTATACTCTTACGTTCAGAACAATCCTATCAACTTCCTTGATCCGGATGGGCATTTGCTTAGAGATGCTCAAGGAAACCTTATTATCAAGTACGGTGCTGTTATTCCTATAACTCATAGGGGTGATCCTGCGCATACATACTACGTAAGGAGAGTAACATTACGGACTGATAGTGGAAAAAAGATAGAAGCAAGTTCAGTTGTTAAAATTAAAGATAAAGATAAAGCGGGTCAAATCAAAGACAATGCTTCAGGCAAAATTGTTGCTGATTTACCGGATTCTTCAAATCCAGTTGCCACGAATTGCCATGGAACCACTTTTGCTGACGGAAAAGTGTGGATTCAACCTAATCAGGTTGATAAGATACTAAAAGGCGATAACTACCAAAAAGTAGAAAACGGCAAAGCACAAATAGGTGATGTACTTGTTTATCGTGATAAAAATTCAGGTGAAGCTGTTCATTCAGTTACTGTCACCGGCGTCGATGATAAAGGTAATGTTACACAAGTTACCGGCTTAGCGGGATTAGAAACAGAAAAAAAAGCCAAATTACCTGGTCCAGGGCCCGGCACTGCTTGGGCAGGGGAAGCGAATGTTGAGGTATGGCACAAGGAGAAGAAATAATGAAGTTACGAAAAATGATTATATTTTTACTTTTTGCAATTACAATCGTATTATCAAGGGGAAATGGGGCAACAACAATGAATGATGTTCAGCTTTTAAACAAATCTCTTAAGTCTACAAACTATGCTGATGGCACAATCTCTGTAAAGAATCTCTTTAAAGCTGGTGACCAAGCTATACCTTTCTTGATTGAAAATCTAGATGACACTACACCGTTCACTGGTCTATGCGGCGCGAAGATCCTTGATAGTCAATATACAACTGGAGAAAAAAAATATAGCGCTGGGCAACTAAAAGTGCCGACTATAAGGGATGTCTCTCTATATTTGATTATTGCCATTCTTAAAAACGATTTATACTTTGCTTCCAGTTGTTGTCCTGTAAGTGACGACAACTCTGAGGAGAGGATGTGTAAAGCGTGTGCTCTTATTAAAGAAAGATATTATGAATTTGTAAAAGGGTCGTCATCCTTTAGTGAATTGGATATTTTAAATATATTGGCAAAGGAGGGAATTCGATTTGAGTGAAGGGATATCATCCTTCCCGGCTTGGGAAAAACGAGGGGTCAGGGCTTTATCCTTGAATTTTCTGCGCAGCCCCGTTTCTTTATTTAGGCGCCCCGCCCCAAGTGGCCGCTTGCGGCCATCCTGAGGAAGGCTTTGTGGGTGGATGAGCACAGAAAGGATTTTCTCGTTTTCAGTCTGGCCTC
>DYLQ01000130.1 GCA_020722015.1 Thermotoga sp.
ACCAGGGGCAAATGGTCATGATCTCAGGTGCTCGTGGTTCAGGAAAGACCTCATTTCTAGATTGGGCAGAATATGAGATCCAGAACAAACCGGGAGGACTAGAGAGTCCTACAATTAAAAAGGATTTTCTAGAGACACCAGGTATGATATTCACCACTTATAAAGACTTACTTACAGAACTGAAGGGGCATCAGAAATTCGGCTGGTTTAAAAGAGCCTTGGACAACCCTAATGTCAAAAAGTCTATTGATGTGGTCTTGGGAATTTTGGAGAAAGCTTCTCCATTGGCAGGACCAGTGAAAATAGGTATCGAGTCCGGCGCAGATGTGGCGAGGGCATTCTTACCTGCAGAAACTACTAAGTATAGTCAGTTGCTGTCATCTTTTCTCACAGTCCTCCGAAGCTTGAGTGGTGAGCTGACTAAAAATAAGCAATTCTTTGCCATTCTTTGTGATGATGCCCAGTGGTCATCTGAACCTGACTTTTGCCTACTAAAGGATTTAATTCGAAATTTACCTGCAGGTATTGTCTTTATCATCACTTTTCGCTTAGAGAGTAAGAGTATGAAGAAGTATATTGAACTGCGACAAGAGCTTGATAGATTTGGTTACAGTGAGATTCGCCTGAGCGGAATGACTGCAGATGAGATTAAAGATTTTGCTAAATTAAGATATGGTTTGTCAGTCAACAACTCAACAGCTCAATTTTTAAGTATGAACATTGGTGATCCTTTGTGTTTAGTGAGTTGCTTCAATCTATTACAAAGACGTAACTTAGATCCAAGTCTTGTCAACGTCCAAAAAGTGCTGCCTGAAGCAGTAGACCCAGCGCGGTGTATTTACTCTGAATTAGACCAGCAGTGGAAAGATCGGGTGGATTCTCTCTCCATTCTACATCCACCGTTACCGCTAGACCTCATTGCTTGTATGCTGGAGACAAAAGAGTCCGATATAGCAAGAATGCAAGATGAACTCAATCAAAGTGTTGTTTTCAGGAGACTTGCAAAAGAATCCTATGACTTTGCTCATCCTTCATTACGAGAGTATCGCAGGAAAGAGTTGCCAGAAAGTGTAATAATTGGATTACACAAGAGGGCAGCGAAGTGTTTTGAAGCTTTAATGGATAGATTTCCTGAATGGCTTGTTGATATTTCTCTTGCTGAACATCTGTTCTTTGGGCAAGAGTATAAGAAAGCATTAGAATTGAATCTTCAACTTGGTGCTCGACTATTTGACCTTTTTGATTTTGATTTGGCCCTTCAAACGACAGAGCGAGCAAAGATCTGTGCAGAAAAAACGAACAATAGGCCTATGTTAGCCATTGCTCTTCATCAAAAAGGATTGATTCTCCAATTTATCTTTAGATTTTCCGATTCACTTGATGCCTACAACCAGAGCCTAT
>DYLQ01000131.1 GCA_020722015.1 Thermotoga sp.
GGAGCAGAAGAAAGCACAGGAAGAAAAGAAAGATAAACTGCCGGAGACAGCAGTAACAGAAGAAAAAACCTCAACAGATGCTAAACAACAAGTGAAAGAAAAGGTTTTCACTGGTTATGCCTCCTATTATAATCTCCCGGGAAAAACGACTGCGAGCGGAGAGAAATTTGATGCATCCGCAATGACAGGTGCAATGACAGCAGAAAAAGTGCCAACCTTACCAAAAGATGTGAAAGTAGAGTATACGAAAACTGACAAAAATGGAAAGGCGACAACTGTAAGTATCTCTGTAAAAGTAAATGATCGTGGTCCGTTTGCAGTGGATTCCAAAGGCAAAGCAATAAAGCCACTTAAGCCGCATCCTACGAGAGTAATCGATCTTTCTCCTGCCGCCTTCAAGGCTCTCGCGGGTAGCCTTGAAGTTGGTGTCATTCAAGTAACTGTGAGGGTACCACAATGAAAAAAGTGCTGATTCCTTTTTTGTTCATTTTATTTTTGTCTGGTCATGCCTATGCTGGGAAACAATACGCAATCAGTTTTGAAGGTATCGATTTGAAGAAGGGCGAGAGGGTTGAATCAGTAAAATTGGAAGTCAGATCTGGATTCCTTTGTGCTATAAAAGCAATTCCTGACGGCTGGGAAGTTAAATTGACTTATGAAGGCAATGGGTTATGGCTTTTAATGGCAGGAGCAGTTTGGGGTTCTGCTCGAGTTGACTTAAATTCTTTAGACAATCTGATAATAGTAAGAAAAGATCCCAATAGTGGTACAGGTCTTTTGCCGCCCTTCGTGGTTGAATGCACGCTCTATGTGGTTTCAGATGTAAAGGAAGAAGAAAGGACTATAAAATTATCGCATCAGCAACTGAAATTAAAAGAAGTAAAATGATTTTCAGTGTCGGTTACACTTGAATCCAGAAGCCGCCCCGAGACAAGAAGTTCTTGACCTTTCTTCTTGTTCGTGCAAGATGAAGATTCGTAATGCCAAGCCAAGACTTGGAGAAATCGTTAACAAAAAAATTGAATTTTGTTAAAATAAGCATGGGAATAAATGAGAGAGGTAATGTTTAGAGAAGAAAAGAGACAATTCACCTACACCCACGACTTTGAACCATACGGTGTTGAGATACCGCCTTACAACGAAAGCGCCTCAAATAGCCACAAATATACAGGCCATGAACGCGACACGATGAGCGGTTACGATTATATGCACTTCAGATTTTACGCCAGCTCGATGGGGAGGTTCCTCAAACCCGATAACATCATCGGAAATATTGCAAACCCTCAATCGTGGAATTTGTACAGTTATGTCAATGGCAACCCGGTGAATTTTAGTGATCCTTCAGGGCACTATGGCAAAGCAGGAATGCCTGTTCCAGTGCTCTTCGGG
>DYLQ01000132.1 GCA_020722015.1 Thermotoga sp.
TTTAGTCAATAGTTATGCCATGAATTGACGAATACTTTTTGCAGTTTGATCAGTAGTGGCAATAAAGCGAAGGATCCGTGTTGGTAGCTTTTGAGTCCAAGGTATCTCTTGGATGACTGACAGGTACTCCTTGAATATATCTTTTTCATTCCAGGTCTCACGGGAATGAAACCACTTTCTAAATGAATTCGCTTTGGAAGACAAAGTCACCTTATGTAGTTCAGAGAATCTTTTCTCTTCTATTAAATCAACCTTTGAAAAATCTGGAATGTTGTTTATCTCGAAAAGACTCTACAGCGCATCTGACCGACCGCTTGATCGAAGAGCCTTAATTCTCAAAAAGTCACCGATTGGGAAGAACGGACTAGCATTCTTACAACCAAACTTCTCCGCTAAATATAGATCTGAATTGTAAGATGCAAGCTCTAGTAAAGTATCAATGACGTTGCCTAAAGGATTGGGATTCATTCCGATCACTTTGACTTGCATTTTTTTAATCCCGGGAAGAGCAACGAGATCGGGATTTGGAAAGGCGAATCTGGGTTTCCACATCGCAGATTTCTTAAAGTCGGAAATCGATTCCCGACGAACTGCTTCCAAAATTTCCGATGTTTCGATGTCAATGGAACTCTGCAGAAGAAGATCCGTGAGAATTTTCTTTTCCTTGAGTTTTCCTTCGATGACCCTAAGTCCCGCCTTTATCGACTCATCGAGATTCGCATCTTGCGGTTTTTTCTTATTAGGGTCGCCAAATACAGCTAAACCTCCATCTTTTCCTTTTCCCCTGACGAAGCCAAGGATAGATCGAGTTCGCACAAACTGAACGCGTTCAGACTCTAAGAGCTCAATCACGCCTCGCTCGCCGAGGATGAGAATCAATCCGTCTGCAGTTAAAAAATCAGGCGTAGGTATAAAAATCTGATCGTGAAGAACTAGATCTTCTAAAATTGCTTTTTTTATGAGGGAACTTCGTCCCAAATAGCGCTAAAGATGTGAACCATCTACCTGAAATCGCGCTGACAACCGACTGGCAATGGTTTTATACATTCAATTTCTCCAACATAATATTATCCAACAAATTTATCCTCTTAACAGAATATTTCAACAGAAAAAGCAACAAGCACATCCTGAAAAAACGGCCTTCTTGGCGGACCTCGTGTTGAATATGACGAGCCTGACAAGTCTTGATCAGCCCGGAGGCGAAAGTGTTGGATATTGACAATATCCAACAGAAGGAGCAAACGGTCGGCTCGACCTGCGACCGCAATCAGAAGTGGCCACAAAGGTATATCGATATTCTCACCGACATTGGCCTGGAGGAGTCCGCGAGGATGCGGTGATAACCGCATCGATCGCGTAACATTTCGTTCCCCCCATTCGGCA
>DYLQ01000012.1:0-3266 GCA_020722015.1 Thermotoga sp.
AATCTCAAGACTCTTAATCCTCATTTTGTCCTCCTTTTGTTTTTTGAAGAATAGTTATTGCTCTTACAACGTGATTTGTTGATACTCCAACTCCGATATTGCCTCTATATTTCCAGCCGTCTTTGTTTCGCCAAACAGGAATCATCGTATCAAGCCAGACCAAAAATCCACCATCTTTCAGTACTTTTGAACATTCGGTTAAACACTTCTTTCTGTTAACAGGTTTTGTATTGTACTTAATCTCATTTCCAGAATACGGAGGGTCGGCTAAGATTATATCAAAGAAAGAAGCAGGATAGAAACTACTCAAATTGACAGCATCACCTACCTGCGTAGGAGACAACTCTTTCCGTATATCAAATGTAAATACTCTGATACCATCTCCTTTTATAGTTCCTGAAAATAAGTGCAAAACATTCCCATTTAATTCTTCTTCAAATAAAGCAGTTATTCTATCAAGATAACCTTTCGGATATGCACCGTAAAAATACCCATTCAGTCTGTCAGTAGCAAACCAATGACCGAACCACCAAAAACCAGCCACAGAAGTACCGTGACTCACTACTGGAGACCAATTTCTCTTTTTAGCCTCTTTTAAATAGTTTTCAATGTTCATACAATCACCAATCCGTAATTATTATCCCTGCCTATTCTGGAAGGAGGAGCCGTCCAGGAAGAGGGACGCTGATAAAACCAGAAAGGGTCTCGCAAGACCTTTTCGGCAGGGTTCTGGCTAAAACTCCCATTCCACTGCCTTAAATACCCAGCCTCCAGTCCGACCTCCCTTTTTAACATCTAAACCGTAGTATCCGCCAACATCTATTCGTATGAATTTCAGAAAACCAAATCTTTCTTCAAGGTCTTTTCTAATTTTTTCATCCAGTCGTGTGACACATCCAAACCAAATATCGCCACCGAGTTTTTTCAAATTGACGCATCCTGCTAATCCAATAATTGGGTCAGGATACACGGCATTGAGACTGATATATTTGTGTGGGCTTTCACTTATCATTGTATTACCTTCCAGTTTCAAGTCTCCTTCATATAACAAGACTGCGCCTCCCATGCTATTTTTCCAGTTGTAGTCCTTGAAGACATTTAAATCCATTTTCAGTGAAGAAATTGGATTTTCTGCTCTTGCTATTCCACACATCAATCGCAAGATTGAAGCAAATAATAGAACTGCTTTTTTCATTTCCACCTCCTTTTTATTTCTTGACTGCACCTGATACTTTGACTGCAGTCCGTGACGCTATGTAAGCAACGGCTACTTTAATAACAGCATCCCTTACCTGCGGGTCTACTCCAAGATGGTCAGCGAAGATAGTTATTATCGCCGTTACCAGTGTAACCCAGAATTCTGAAGTGAATACGCCTCGTCTTATCATAATCTTTCCCTCCTTTATGGATTTCTCCACATTGCTTAAATAATGTAGTATTACCCATCTCTTAATTCTATTCATGTTTATTTATCCTTTTTATAACCCAAGCCATTAGCAGAACCACAATAGTCAGTAGACACATAAGTTTGATTAGTCCTGGAAATGCTATCCAGGTTAACGAGATTAACAGAATCCCGAAAATTACTGAAAGCGTAAACGCTATCAGAGCACCTACCACTGCTATCACAAACCATATCATTTGCACTCTTTTTATACTATACCTGTTTTAATACGTAATGTCAATAGTTCGTGTTTTTAATTGTTCAAGATTTATATTTCGGACAAATGTAATACCTTGTTTTTGGTGAATAGAGAACAGAACCTGCGCAGGCGGAGTTCCTTTCTTGAGCCTTTTACCAGTATATTCCGTTACTCCTGTCCATCCACCATTTACAAGTATTCCTTCCCACCACGCTGGGATATGTGTGTGTCCGAAAAGGAAGTAATGAGGTAATGCAGGTTGTCCCGTCCTTTCATTGATGTAGTTCATTAGCATTTCTCTTATCCGCATTTTACCACGCTGTTGACCATAAAACGGTAATCCTAACCAAGAAAAGAATTCATCGCCGTGCTCTATGTAGAAAGTCCAGCCTAATCTCTCAACTAACATAAACCAAGAATTAGATACGTTTATTTTGACATTTTTACAATTCGCAAGGCGTTCCTTTATCCACGCCCAAATCAGATATTCAAAACTGTCCTTCGGACTTGTGTATCCAATCTCCTGTGTTAGTCTATCGTGATTACCTGGAATTGCGTATATGTTTACCATCGGGAATATCCCTGCTAACCAATACAGGAAAGCCGTTATTTCTTCAACTGCACCCATAACTTGACTTACTATTCCCATATCCGTTAGTCGCAGTTGCGAAGGTCTTAATATCTGGTTTTCTATTATATCACCAAGCGAGAAAACATTTATTGTTTTGTATGGCACAGCCGAAAAGTGTATCTCAAATATGCTATGTAATCCTTTTTTTAATTCTGCCATTTCCTCTTTGAACTTTTGCCAGTTGTAATCACCCAAACCGCCAGTCTCTTCAGGGCTAGTTTTCGTCCCTATGTGCAAGTCTGAAAATAATAAGCCGAATTCCTCTTCATCTTTTCTCTTGTGAATATCAATAGAACGAGGTGGCGGTGGAACTGCCTGTGGTAATGCTTTTGCGGTACTCTCAAACAGTTCATACATCCTGCCCCAGAATTCGTCAGGTTTAAGCCGTTTGTCTTCATTTCCGATAATAACAGTTTTTTGTGTATTATCGGAATTAAGTATTTTGACTATTCCCTTTTCTCGCATCCTGCGAAACTTCGCTCTAACTGCCTCACTATTCTCGTGTAATTCTTCACCAATAACCCGCCACTTATTACGCAAATGACCATACTTTTGATACAGCGAAATTAAACGCTCTTTGTCAATCATTAATCATCTCCTCCTTTCTTAAAAATTAAGGGATTGTCTCTTATAACTTGATACCACCCTTCCGATAATCTATCAATTACATCTTCAGCTAAAATACCACTATTATAAATGAAATCTATTGCATGCAAAACTTCGTGATACAGAACGGCTATCATTGATTGAGCTGAGGCTTCTATCAAAACTTTTTCCACTTTAACTCGTCTCGCTAATATAATTTTATCAGCATTGTAAATATAATGTCCAGCCAAATCACCTTTATCAATTGAGTCAACTATCTCAATTCTTATGGTATGTCCACCAACTTTAATGGTTTTCGGAACTTCTATCTCCTTTTTAGAAAGGTATCTTCCTTTATGTTTTGTCATCTGTTGTTTTAGGAACTACATACATTGGGCAATTACACA
>DYLQ01000012.1:3366-36549 GCA_020722015.1 Thermotoga sp.
CTTTATGTTTTGTCATCTGTTGTTTTAGGAACTACATACATTGGGCAATTACACACTATAATGTATCCTCTACCAAAACAACTTCTGCAAGGAACTGTGGCTGCACTATAAGTATGCCATTCCTGCTCTGAACTTTCATAAAAACTTGCTGGGACAAAACCTCTGCCTCCACAAACTGGACATTTCTCCACCATTTTCCTCCTTATTTTATTATGCGACCATCACAGGTCGTTTCCTTATTATCGTAGTCCGATACACAGGTGAACCACACGGTGTCCCGTGATTATTGTTTCCTGATGTATCCTTAATCGTATTTGCATCTGTAGCAGTTTCTCCATCACGCCGCTCATTGAACATCCATCTTCCTTTCAATCCAATCAAGATGTTATCTGCACCTTTTGCCCTGTAAATGGTGCGAATTTCAGATGCAGAAAGAACCCGATTGTAAATGCGAATATCATCAAGGAGACCACTGTAAAAGGAATTACTGCTAGTTTGACCCGTAGCAGCAAAATGAATATGATGGTTAGAATCATAAAGCAAGGGAGTACTTGAAGCATAAGTACCAGTTGCAATTTGCTCACCATTCCAATAGAAGATATATCCTGTAGAGGTTACTACACAGAGTAAATGATACCAATTATTTGTTTGGTAATTGACATTAACACTTGGAGTGTCTAGCCCTTGTTGACCATCGCCAATAAGTAAATAAATTGTATTGCCACCGTAATGCGATATACTAAAACCCCAGTCTGATGGGGCTCGTGTTCCCATAAGGTCTACGCTACTCCATCCGTCATAACCTATAAGTGTAGAAGGATTGAACCAAAGCGCAACTGCAAAAGTACCTGAAACGCTACCAGAAGGCACGACTACTACTGAATCTTTATGGTGTAAATCAAAACTTAAAGCCATCGTTTCTCCTTATAAGAACGAAATTTCCATCTCAAGAAGGTACCAATCACCTACTAAGTCATCATTAGCAGAACCTGGATTTCGTGTTAATTCAAATTGATAAACTTTTCCGCCCATCAGACTTAATGTGTCTAATGGTATCGTTTGTTCATCATATTGATAGTAAGTATTAGTTGGTAAATCTATCTTGTTTAATTCGTACCCAGTACTCCAAGTTCCAATTTCTTCATTGTTTCCTATTTTTCTGAAATACAGTTTCGGTGCAACTCCTCTCGCTACAGTAGGTGCGGTTTTTGCTCTGCTAACAAATCTGATTATCATAAAGTTTGGACCTGCAGGGTCTCCCACAGGAACTCTGAGTTGAAAGCCTACTCCTTCCTCCGTTGTATCGTCAAATGGATAAACAAGAAGTGCATTGTTACTTGCATCAGCATCTAGTCCTGGGAAAGCATTTATTTTCCAGTCCGCATTAACAGGAGCCTCAAAACAGCCTGCGGTGTAGATGTATTTGGGATAACTATTTGCAATAGCCCATTTTAATCCTGATGGCTGTGAAGGGTCAGCAGTAAGAACGTGTCCATCGTAACCAACCCCAAGTCTCGTAGGTGCTCCATTTGCCGTAAAGGCTATAATATCGCCTTTGGTTGTTCCTATGGATTTGGCAATTAGGTCAGCAATAAGACTTCCACCATCTTTAACCAATTTCCCAGTATTGCCATCAAAAACTGCTATTCGCAAGTCTGATGCACTTGCAGGTCCTCTTACTAAATCGGCAACTGGTTTTCCACTATCTTTAATCAGTTTACCCGTAGTTCCATCAAAAGCAGGAACATTTCCATCAACAGCACTTGAAGGTCCTACTACTTGAACAGTTCCATCGTGCCTTTTCGCTACAGCATCAGAAACTTCAATGTCGGTGCTAGTTCCTTCAACAGGAAGTCCATTTGTATCCGCTTTGAAAATCTTGCCTGGAGAAGCTAATGAACTGTGGTCATCGGCGGAATTGATGGGATGCGTTCTGTTATGTCTTCTTGCTACCGCATCAGAAACCTCGTTATCAGTGTTCGTTGCTTCCGCAGGTAATCCATTTGCATCCGCTTTAAGCATTTTTTCAGGAGTAAGTAAAGATGTATGATTATCAGCCGAATTGATTGGATGCAGTTTATCGTGTCTTCTTGATACTGCATCGGAGACTTCTGTATTTGTATTAGTACCTCCAGATGGTAATCCATTGATGTCCGCTATCAAGATTTGACCTGGAGTGATAGTAGATGTATGGTCAGATGAGTTAATAGAGTGTTGTTTATTGTGTCGTTTTGCAACTGCTTCAGCAACTTCAGTATCAGTATTAGTCGCCTCTACTGGCAGCCCCTTTGCATTAGCCTTAAAGAGTTTATTCTCTGGCACGGTAGAACTATGGTCTTCATTTGAACTGATGTTATGTAGTCTTATATGCCGTTTAGTCACTGCATCTGAAACCTCAACATCACTGTTAGTTGCCTCAACGGGTAAGCCATTTGAATCTGCTTTTAGCATCTTACCCGTAACAATGGTAGAAGTATGATCAGAAGCAGAGTTAAGTGGATGCTTTCTATCGTGTGCTTTTTGTGCAGCAGGTTTGGCATCTACTAAAGTAATATCTTGAAGTTTATAAGTCAGAATTGAGCCACCACTTATTTCAATGTCATAGTCCCCATCATCAACATAAAAATCAAATCTACCCTGTTCATCGGCAGTAAAGGGATTATTTTTTATGACACTGCTTTCATTGACGTAAATCGTTGCCTTGTTGGTAGTACCTGCTATATACACCGTTATCCAAGCACCTGGAACACAATTACCATTGGTATCTATAACAGCAGAATAAAATTTCTTCATTGTTTTTCTCCTTAGTCAAATTCTGGTGAGATTAAAAAAGTACAGGTTTCACCTAAACCTGTCCAGCCTCCAATTTGAATATATGCTTGTAAATAATAAGTTCCTGGTAAATCAAAATCTCCATTCTGAACTATGTATTTTAGATAATTTTTATTGTAAATTTCAGGTCTCCAGACCACAATACTTTTATCGGGCTTCTTTACTCTCAATAACACCTGAGTAGCGCCACTTATATCACAACCGCAATCAACTACAATTTTAGTTCCGATTTCTCCCTTATAATGTTTATTCATATTCTAGCTCCATTAAAGATTTTAATTGTATACATTCTTCCATAGATGCCTTACTTTCTAATTCCAACTCTTGATTTATTTTAGAGACTAAATGTAAATGCTCCCTGAAGATTTTAAGTTTCGGCAAAACAACGATGTAGTCTAATATAATTATGTTCTTCATATTTTTCCTAATTTAAAAGCGCCTATAGTAAAGAACAGCGCTTCTTCCGCTCTACGCTTTACTAAACCTTTGAGTATCTTGCCACCTGCAAAAATCCAATTTGAGAACTCCATTATTGTACCATAATAATCACCAGAACGCAATAGTTTCAATAAAGTGGAATTTCTGAAATTGGTTTCTCCGACGTTAAAGATAAAACTGACTAAAGCATCAAATATTTCTTGGTTTATCTCTGCCTTAATCAGTTTCTCTATTGCCTTCTCCGCTATCTCCACATCCTTCTTCAAAAGCTCTTCTGCTTCTATCTCAGTTATTTTACCAAATTTTTCACCTGGTAATATCCGATGTCCGTAACCTATCGTGGGATAACCCGCAGGACAAAGATAGGATACTGGCTTGAATTTCTCATATCCTATAATAAGGCAAAGTCCCTTATACGAGGTCTTCATTTTTTGCATAGCTGAAGTAGCCATCCTAAAACAATAATTATTATTCCTATGAGCCAAGTATGAATATCTCTCCAGGTTTTGTGGGTGCTCATCCCAGAGATTATCCTTTCTATTTTCTGCTCACAGTTATTTACTTTGTCCAACTTGTTTTCCACTATCTTCAGCCGTAATGCTATGTTTTCTCTAAATCGCACCTCATCCTTAATTTCTTCTAATTCTTCAGGTGTAAGTTTTATTTCTTTGATGTCCATTTCTATTGCCTTAATCTACAAGGTTTCTCATTAAAGTTTCACCACGAAAATTCGCTTCTTTCAGACTACTCCATCCGCTCTCTCGCCCCATCATTTTTGCGAGACCCTCGTCTGATTTTATTTCAACTTCTCTACTTCTGACTTCAGCAGACCCAGGAACTCAGCATTTTCTGGAGTTGCTTTAATGCCCAGAATAAGAGCATTTAAGACTTCCAGATACTTTGCTTTACCTATTTTCCCAGCATCAATCTTGCTAAATCCTTCTCTGAGGCGATGAACTTCTCCTGTAGGTGCGTGTTCCAGACAAAGTTTGCAAAATGCTTCCTGAGCCTCTGTTATCTTGCCTTCTGCCTCATAGCAAAGTCCAATATGAAGTTGAGCAAACGCTTTGTGGGTCGGATGTCCTTTCACCATAGCCAAAACCTTAGCATACTCATCTCTGGCTACTGGATAGTTTTTCTCGCCCTCATAGCAACGCCCAATATCAACTTGAGCAGATGACTTGTGATACGGATGCCCATCTACTATAAGCAAAACATTAGCAAACTCGGTTCTGGCGACTGGGTAGTTTTTCTCCCACAGGTAGCAGTATCCAATCTCATATTGAGCACCAGACTTTTCTATTCCTGTTTTTGCTAACTTCAATGCTGTCTGAAAATCTGCTCTTGCCCCTGCATAATCGGCTTTACTTAACTTTGCTACTCCAGCATCAATAGCCTCTTTGTAGGTTTGAGCAAAGGCTACCGTTACCAGAAGCATAATCCCTGCTGATACTAACAACGCTTTTCTCATCTCATCTCACCTCCTTCTCGCTTAATAAAAATACTACCGCAGTATCCAAGTTGCTTAATTCTGCGGAGGTAATTTCTGTATTTCTCTCCACCAAATTCCACTTCAGGATTCCTAGAAGCAAGTATTCCTGCAATCATTACTTTATCGTTAGGGAAAAATCTCTCTTTAATCCCTTTAAAGTTTCCTCCTATTTTATAAACATTCCACAATGCTATGAAATCCCAGCTATACGTGCTTGCTTCTAAATACTCCTTCCAAGTAGGAGTCATACAAACCAGTCTACCCACAGGTATCTCAGGTTTAATTCCTTTAATGAGAGTAAAAAACTCCTCATCGGTTTTAGCCAATTCGGGATAAGTAGAAATATCCAAGTTATCAAAATTATTCATTCCGTCATTTTCCCAACCAACTATCACTGCACCAATCTTATCCTTATTCTTTTCAATGAATTTTACTGCCTTAACTCTGTTTTCCCACCTGGATATATCAAGAATAACCACATCCCCTGTTTTCACTTCTTCCTTATAGGTATTTATGACATAGGCATTTTCACCCATTACACACTCAAAGAAAGGCATCTGTACCTTTGGGGGAATTTTACCGATATTAGAAAGCAAAGTACTGACCGTTTCCTGTGTTACGCCAGCCTTTAAGAGGACATTAGAGACCATAAACCAGTTTTTATCCCTGAGATAGCCTTTTAACTTCTTTGAAGCGACAGCGAGGTCAATTTCATTTCTTAGGGCTTTTGCTTGATAAGAAAGGTCATAAATAAGAATAGCAAGTTTCTCTATTCTGGCAAGTCTCAATTCTTCTTTAACTATTCTTATTTCTTCTGGCGTTAATACCTTCAATCCCAGTATCTTTAGCTGGGGATATTTAACCAATATTGTTTTGATAGCAGGAACATCTATCTCCGTTAGTTCTGCGACTAACACTTCAGGAGAAATTTTCTCAATTTCCATTCTTTTTACTTCCGCTATTATCACTCTTAATACTTCAGGAGGTGCTATTCTGGTCTGGAGAATTCTTATCTCAAGAGGAGTTAATTTTTGGATTGCTAACACTAACTCTTCTGGAGTATACTTCATTATCTTCATTATCTGCATCGGCACAAGTTCAATAGGAAGAGTGGCAATTTTAAGAATATCAAGTTTAATTACTTCAATATGAATTATAGGAATTTTAATTTTACCTTTCTCAATCTCCTCTCTTGTAATCTTTTCTATCTTCTTCCGAATCGTTGTATCAGTTTCTGTGCCTTCTTGAATCTTCATCTGGATAGCAGTATCGTTTCCTATCTCATCCAAAATTCTTTGTCCTATCCTTTCTTTAATGGTTGCTCCAAAACAAACCTGCGTTCCAAAAAGAAGCAGAGTTGAAATAATTATCTTATCTTTCATTTCTTCTCCGCACTTGTATTATCGCTGTACTTTCCCAGTAATCACCATTCCAGTCAAATGCTCTTAAAATCACTTTATACTTTCTTCCTATAACTACATCTCGTCTTGCTTTTATCAGCTCGCCTTCTGTGAGGAGAACAACTGACGGATTATAGTTCCAAAAACAAGTTTCTTTTATCAATTTGGTTTGATGTGTTACCAAATCTTCCAGTATTACTTGATGTCCAGCAATCCCTTGATATAGGTTAAAAACTATACCATAAACAGCTCCTGGAACAAAAAATGGTTGCCAGGTTTTTGAAGGTTGTGGGTAGACTAATTGTACCGTAGCTTCACTACCAACCCAAGCAAATACTGTTGTACAAAGGAAAAAGAAAATAAGTAGTTTTTTCATTTTATTCCTTCTTTAAACATCTAATCTGTAACACGAGTTCGTATTTATCGGGACTGTTCAAATACAAAGTCCCCGTTACAAAAGTACCACTTGCGTGTGATATATTAAAACTATCTCCTGCAAATATTAGTTCATAAGTTGCACCATTACTGTCTTTTGATATTCTGAAATCATAACCTTCTCTTGCAGATATTGTTATTCCAACCGTATTTGCAGGTATGGTATAAGCGTACCACACGAAAGGGTCAGAACAAGTTACAGTACTAAAAACTGGCGTGTATGAATAAGAACTAATGCCGCCACCACCACCGAAATCACCACTAGTTGGCGTGACATAAATTGCTTTTTTCGCTCCACTTGGTGTCTTTTCATACTCAAAATTCTCTGCAAAAAGCGAAAAAGACATAATCAATAAAAGACCAAACACTACCTTATTTAGTTTCTTGTTCATGGTTTTCATCGTTTTCCTCCTTCTTCTCTTTCACATCCGTCTCCTCCGCATAATCCTGCGGTAACAGACCTTTCTGTTTCAAGTTTTGTATTGCCAATCTTCTTATTTCTGCTTGTATTAGTCTTTCTGCCTTTTCATCTTCCGATTCTGTTTTTTCCTCTTGCGGTTTATCATCAAAAACTAAATACTTCTCATCAAAATGGATAACATCCGCTATCAGATACAGCCCTTTTTGGCTGGCGATTATTTTTTCTTTTTCTTCTTTAGTATTATAGTTGATTTTTTTCATAATGTTCCCTTTTTACGTTATAATAATACGAAACTCGTTGTGGGATAATGCACATAAATACGAAAGTTCCTTGCAAATGCAGGACCTAATGCAATTTTCAAATGAAGCTCAACGCAGTCTCTTACATTCCAACCATCTATGTCCTCTACAAGAGTTATCCAGCCGTTTGTCTTATGTTCATAGTAATGTTCCGTGCCAACAAATACGCCATTTCTGGCAATTCTTGCGTACCCACGATAACCAGAATTTTTAAATTGAAAACTGATTCTTAAAGCTCCTGCTTTGGCAATCATAATTGACTTCTTTAAAGTCCAGTTGTCCTCTGTGATTTTCACTTCAGAATCCGAAAATGCTTCAAGAAAATTTCCCACTCTAAAAAATTGCAATTCATTTATATGCTCAGCCCAGTTATAATGTCCAAGTCCTTTATAGCTCACCCAGACTATTTTATTGGCATCACTTTCGTGAAATCTTACTATACCTCTTTTGTAAGGCGCTATTTCTGTTCCATAATGAACTTGGAACTCACCACTTGTCTGGGGTATTGAAGTTCTTTCTACAAACTTATTTATACCGTGTTCAACTGGATTGGAATTCACCAATTCTTCCGCACCTATATTTCTAAACCGAGTTCCATTGGGATGTGCCACTGCAGGTCCGCTTTGGTCACCATACGCTCTCTGGACGGTTAAATCGTTACCTGAAACAGCGGTTATCTTTAATATCTCATTTTGTATTAGTATGATATCATTCACATTCCAATAAGAACCGTGAGCTACGGTAAGCACTGTATCTGATGCACTGAATTCTTCATTTATTGTGTCAGTTAAATGCACAAAAGTAGTAGAAATCGCATTATTCTGCGGAACTTCTTCAAGGTAGATGTAAAAAGGAGAAGCACCTGGTATTGTGCATTCTTCGTTCCATATATCAAGAGGACTAACTACCCCAGTAAATGGGTCTTGTCTTATGTCGTATTTTCTTTTTGTTGGGTTACTCATTTATCTCTCCTCATGATTGCCTTAAATTCTGTTCAGACAGATATTCTTCAGTCGCTATTCTTTGTTGTAACTCAAGTTGATACTTGGAGAAATATATTTTTCTCTCGCCAAGATTTATGTCTGCTGTAATGCCATTTGAACTGATACTATATTTTACCTCTTTTATGGGCAAAATGAAACAGTACTGTCCATCTTCCGATGTAACTTCCGCAAAACCCCTCGCATTAACTCTCTGGTTAGTCACTCTGTATCCCTTCAATTCCGCTGTCTGGCGTGGGCTTTTCAACTCCGTAAGCTTGTAGGTGCCCCATTGTGCTGCATCGCTATCGTTAAGGACTGAGGGAATAGTTAACTTTGCCTCTTTTACTCCGTAGTTTTGCTGGCTCTCAATATCTTCTACCGTCAGCACATAGTTCGTTTTGTTTCCTGTGCTTCCAGTCACCTTTCCTGAATAAATATAGAGTCTATTTTTGATGCCATCTATTTCTTCAGTGGGAATAAAAGTTGTAATGTGTTTTCCAACCCAGAATCTTGCAATATCGTAAATGTTATCATCTTTTGCTCTGAAAAATAATTCTCTTTTTTCATCTACCCCATACTCACGACCAAGACAAAGTTCTGAGAGTTGTTTGAGGCAGTCCTTAGCACTTACTCTATCCCATCTTATCTCTTTCACTACATAGTCTGTTGCTTCTATCTTATCCGCATTATAGACTATATCGGTATCTTTTTCAATATACTTTGACATCAGGTCGTTTACTATTTCTGAAACTTGTTTATTTGTGTAAGAAGCGCTAATAAGTATATCACCAAGTTGGTTATAGAAACCAAAACCCTCAAATACTCTTGTAGGCGAAGTTGTCCCCTTTTGAGGCACTCTTATAATATATCCAGAATACCAGGGCGTTGTATCTCCGAATAAATGAATATCAACACGATAGTTATATGTAATTTCTTTCAACTCTTTTGGTAGTTTTGAAAGTTCTAATGAGAATTCGCCACAACCATTTACCAGAAGCGTGAATTCCACTTTAATGAGTGGCGAATGCTGAACTTCAGACGAAATCTCACCGACTTTTGCACCTTCCTTAGTATAGAATATGATTTTGTATCCTGGTCCCTGTAAGGGATATAAAATCTCTTTTGTGATGGTAATTGGGTACCAACCAGCTTTCCATCCATATCCATACCATATCCCACCATAACCGCCCCAGTTATTTATCATAAACGCCTCTTTGTAAATTTAATTTGAACGTTAACTGTACAACCAGGTGATAAAGAAAATTTGAGGTTATTAAAACCTGACAATAGTTTTAAAAAAGCACCCGAGAAATAACGAATATTGTTCGTTTCCCCAATTTTAACAGTTCCTTCTTGACAATCTACCACTAATGTGTTACCAGTTTGAAAAGAGTTGGAAATAAAAGTAAACTTCAGCCCCTCATTTGCCCCCTCAGGAACATCACTGGTATTTTGTATTTGAAGAAATGGCAAAACTTGATTTGCTGTAATGTAAATAATGGGATACGCCTCTACACTTCCGCCATTCTCAATTGTTCCAATGGAGTTATCGCTAACTGATGTATAGTTTATTATATCTGGAACACTATGATACCAAAAAGGGTCTCCCGCATATAACTCTGCTTTGACTTCTGTTTGGTTATAGTTTTGACCCTTTATGTAGTCTATATTCACGCTTATACATTTTGTTATATTAAGGTAGTATAAATCAAGGTATAATTTGTAATCTCTCTGATATAAGTTTCTTTGAAATTCATCTAATACAGCGAGAAAATCAGCTCTGTTGTTATTGGTTACGTAAACAAAACCCCTTAAGGTAATAATCCTTCCTTCAATTTTCTGGTCAGAAATATCAGTCCCACCGTGAGAAAAAGCATAAGAAACTTTATTCTCTCTCACGTGCCAGTCGTTATTTTCTATTGTAAATGTAATTGGCAGCCAATATATAGAACTTCCCTTTTCTATTTTTAGTCTGTATCCATATCCAGCCATTACGCTATACCTCTTTTCGCATTTATTATTACTCGTGTAATATCATTATACAGGGCTTCTTGGTCAACCCCTGTATTTATATCACCATAATGGTTATAATTCACTACAAGTGCTTTCCCCTGTTCTGCATTGTAGTCCGTTAGAGGAACTATCATCTCGGGTCCCTTTTCTCCCGCAAGTAACAATGTAGGTTCAGTTACAATACCGCCTTCGGCAAATGTAGGGAGAGCCAAAGCGCCAGCAAGGACAGGTGTAGTTGTTGCTGCTATCAAACCTGCATACGAAGCAGCCAATGCTGGTCCTGTTAAAAGTCCGAGAGGTCCCAACACGGCTTGAGATGCTATCGCCCAAGCCATTGCCGATGCTGTCGCAGCCGCAATATCTGTTGTGCTTTTCTTTATACCTAGTATTCTCCCCAAGAGGAAGTTCATTATCCACTGTGCAATCATTTTACCCATCATAGTTAAAACAGCGTCTCTAACAGAATCTATAACAGCGGTGAAAAAGTCCCCAAAATCTTTTGCACCAATTATTAAATCTTTAAAAGCAGATGCAAATGAAGATACAAAAGTTTGTGCTATTTCTGCAATAATCTCACCTAATCCTTGAAATTTATTTTTTACTTCTTCAATAAATATACCAAAACGCTCTTCAAGCGGAGAAACATAATTTCTGAGCAATTCCAAATGTTGACCTATCTCATTTATTCCTGCAGAAAGTTCAGGAAATCGTAATTTCAAATCCCACAGAGTTGTAGAAAGCGCTTCTTGCCAGGTCAATCCACGCTTCTGAAGTTCTTTTATGTTTTTCTCTGTATAATCTTGTAGAATCGCAAGTTCTCTGCTTTGGTTATCTCTAAGAAGTTCCTCTTTTTCTTGTGCTGATAGATGTGTTGCTTCTTCTATCAATTTATTTTTTCTTTTATAATCTTCAACCTCTTTAAGTTTAAGGCTTATTTTAAATTCGGATAGTCTTTCATCTTCATCAATTTCTCTATCAATGATTTTAACTCTCTCTTTGAAAGCTTCTTCCGCATCGCTGAGCTTTTTATCTGCAATTTCTTTGTTGTTTTGTATGCTTTGTTCTCCTCTGAGCCGTTCTTTTTCAGCCGCTAATTTATCAAGAAGGTCAAGCTCACCCAGATACCAAAGGTCCAATTGCAAGAGTTCTTGGTAAGTCTTATAGTGTATTTTCTCTTTCGCAAGCTCTCTGAATGTCTCAGTGATATATTCTTTGTCAGCTCTTTTTTCTTCAAGTTTTTCTCTGTCCAAAATGTCCTGTCGCAACAATTCTTTTTTCTGTTCAAGTAGAAATCTGGTGCCTGCAATCATTTTATCATCTTGGTTCTTCTGGATTTCCAATTCTCTTCTATTCAACTCATCAAGTTGTTTATATTGCTCTTCAGTCAAGTTTTTAGTTTCAAGAAGGCTCTTGCGAGTTGTTTGTATGCTTCTCAGCTCCACTTTTTCTATCGTTTCGGCAGTTTCCGTACTAAAGAGCTCCATCATTTGTGCATCAAGTTCGTGTATCTTTTCAATACCGCCTTCAGTCTGCAACATCTCTTTCGCAACCTTGTTTCGCTTATCCATAAGTGAAAACATCTTTGAGAATTCAGAGGGTATGTTTCCGACTGTTTCCGAAATCTCCTGCATAAGCGAATTGTAATCTTGAGTCGCTTTGTTTATCTGCTCTTGGCAGTCCTGAATTGCCGCCATAACACTATGGTTGCTCTCCCACGCCTGCTTAACTTTTTCGGTATTTCCATATTGCTTTATTATTTCTGGTGGGACTTGTTTTAGTACCTCAATCTGTTTTTCCAATGTCATACCTGTTTCTTGAGCTTCTTTTTTTATTCTATCTAAGGCTTTAGTAATATCTTCCCCTTTTATTTTGACTTCCGCAGGAACGGTAACACCTGCAAGCCCTTTAGCTCTAAAACCAGGAACTTGCGCATACATCTGTTTTATAATACTACCGCCATAGGTTTCCCAACCTTTAATTTCTTCTGCTATTTGGTTAGTAAAAATCTCTTGGTATTTACCCCAAGGTGCAAAAAACTTAGGAACTTCTTCTCCACGTGCTGCCAAAATTCTCTTGACTTCGTTTATTGTTCTTTCACCACCTGCACTCAGTTCTTCTAAACTATGATGTAATTCTTGAATTTTCTTGTAGGCATAATCAAATTTTTCTGCCAATTCGGGTCCTTTGGCACTCTTTTCAATTACTTTCGCATTCTCTTTCAATAATTGCTTGTAATTCCTCATGGTTGTATATGCGTCTCTGATGGCTTGATTTCCTTTTGCAACTGCATCATTAAACTGGACTTGGCTCTTTATGTAACCTGCTATAGCAGCGTTAAGCCCTATAATTGCTAAGGTGTATGGATTGAAAATAAAGGCTGCGCCTTTCATAGCAAGACCCCATAAACTAGTAGCGGCAGCGGCGGCTCTAATTTTTACTACAAGGTCTGCTATAAGTTGGGCAAGAGTTCCGAGATTTCCGATGAAAGATACAATATAACCTATTGCGTAAAGAACTGGACCGCCAAAGAAAATGAAGTTGGAAGCGAGTCTTCTTACAGTAGGTGATAAGTTATTAAACAACCTAAACATATCTATTAGATATTTTGAAAATCTTTGCAAAGCAGGTGCTACTTGAATCAGTAGTTCAGTTCCGATTTTCCTGAAGCCTAATCTAAAGATAGCCATATAGGCGTTTATTCTTATGATTACATCACCCAGATTTCCAGCACCCACTCCAAGTCCAGCAAAGAAATCTGTATACGCCTGTTTTATTTCGTTAAAGAGTTGGTCAGACATTGAGAGAAGCGGAATGAAATCTTCGTATACCTGTCCGAATACCTTCTGCCCAATATATGCCCTGTCAGATGCGTTTCTTAATTGCTGGAAAACCTTTCGCATTTTATTAAGCACTGCAATAGGGTTTTCTGTTTCTTGACCAAGTTTAGTTGCCTGAATTCCTACTGCTTTGAATGCTTTTCGGACTTGCGATGATAGAAGAGAAGTTCCTTGTCCAGCAGTTAACAATGCTTGATAGTAATTTCCTAATCCTTTGGTAAGTTGAGTTAAGTCTACTCCAGTCGCTTCCGCTACAACTGAAAGTTGTTCCACTTGAGAAGCTGAAATGCCCAAACCAGCTGACATTTTGATGACTTGCAGGTTAAACCGCATTGAATCACGAACTAAACCAGCAACTGCGGCAGTCCACATCATACCTGTTTGCCGCATCTGTGAGCCTAACCGAATAAGTCCAAAACCCAAACCGTGTATTTTAGCAAGAAACCTATCAGAAACTTTTAAGTGGGCTTGTTCAATACGGAGATTATCCAATAGTTGTGTTTTCTGGCGTGTGGTTAGATGTGATATATTCTTCAGTTGGTCCGCATATTTTGCTTTAATTCTTGGTTCTTTTTCCGTTAATAGCAAGATACTCTTTTCTAATTGGTAGTCCTTTGCTTTCTGTTGCGCAGCACGAGAGGCTAAAGTAAGGTATCTATCAAGTGCTGTTCCTTCAAGACTTTCTATTCGCAGAATTTTCTCTCGTACTACAGATTCGGAATATCCAGCATTCAGGATTTGTTGTTTGACTCGTGCTACCCTATCAAGTAGCCTTGTTCTCCTTTGTGCTTCTAACGCCGCTTGCCTTTCTGCCCTTGCTGCCGCCTGTGCTGCCTTTTCCTGCTCTCTTAAGGCTTTTTCTCGTTTGGCTTCTTCAGTGGGAACTTTAACCTCAATTTTGGTTGGAAGTATCATGGGTCTTTTCAGCCCAGGGACTCGTGCCTTCGTTAAGACATTTGCGGAAATCTTTGTATAAGCATCGCTTAATTTAACTGCGTAATTTAGAAGACCTTTCACTTGGTTGGTAACGTTCTTAATCCCTTCTGCAACATTATCAAAACTTGCAGTTTTAGCAATTGAATTCATCGTCCTTTCCAAGCGGTTAATGATAGAATTCAAATCTTGCAAAGGCTTTTTAATGCCCTGTACATTAGCAGTAATATCAATTCCTGATTTCGGCATAGTAGTATCCTTTTAAGTCTTACATCCTGTTAAGTTCTTTATCAGTTGCTTCAATTTCTTCTTCCTCATCAATTTTCTGGTTCAAAAACCGTTTAAGAACTCTGTTCCCCTGTTTACTTAAATTTGAAGATACTGCAAGTGATACTATAGCAGCGGTTTCTTGCATTTCTCGTAGTTTTAATCTTTCAAGTTCTTGAAACATTAAATATACTTGTTTGTAGGAAAGTTTGTTCAAGATGTAGTCGGGAGAGAGCCCTGTTTCTTTTGATAATCGGGTAATGATTCTGGCGGTATCGTATCTTCTGGCTTTAATCCCATCTTCTCTGCTATCTCCCTGAACATCTTTTGCAGCTTGCCGCTGCTTTCCAATAAAAAATCTATATCTATTGCCTCCAAAATCTTTGTCAAAGCAAATACATAAAAGCCTGGCGTCTTCCGTATCTGCACTTTCTTACCAAGTGATGCTCTAATTATCTCAAGCATCTTCTCATCATCTTCTAATAATTTGGTAGGATTGGTAAGAAGCTCTTGGGCATATTTTATAGTCAAACCAAGCGAAAGTGCATAAAATCTGAACTTCCTTCCTTTGTAATCAGCCTCCACAAAGTTATCAATAAACGAATCTTTTCCTTCCTTCTCTTTCAATTCATTACTCATGTTTTTCCAACCTCCTTTTGCCCAATCATTTCGCCTTCACGTGCCTTCATCAATAACACCTTTAGCGAACTGACATATCCGAGAAACTTTTTCAGTTGTTCTGCAGGGTTTTCCAGTTTCGCAGAGTACCACCTTGAAATAGTATCACGGATAACATTAGTATCGCCTTTGATATAAAAAAGAAAATGGGCAGAGGCACTATCAAAAAACGCTTGGTAGCACTCTGCCCCCTTCACAACACATAAAACTACGCTTGCAAGGTACAAATCCGAAAGTTGTACTCCATCATCCACGTAGCGAATAACCGTCTTTGTACGTTTAAAAGCCTGATTACCAATCATCAATCCCTCCTTTCTCCTTCATTCAAAAGGAGATTAAGTACCTTCTGTTGCAGGTGCGAACTCGCCTATGGCATTTTTAGTCTCATCCCACAATGCTGTGAAAGTTGCACCTATCAAACCTTCGCTATCTTTTGCGAAAGTGAAATTCTCAAATCCAGTAACAATACATTTGTAAAATGTCCACTTCACCTGCTGACCATCTTTCCTGTTTCCGTAAATCTGGATTTCATATTTGGAGGGGTTAGACCCAGCAGCAAGTCCAAGTTTTCCTGTGCCAGGCTCATCCCACATCTTTTGGAGATTTGCATAAGTTACCTCCATCAAAGAAAATGAGATTTCATATCCTTCTGAAGTTATTGACATTTCCACAGGATAAAGGGACTGGTCAGCCTCAATAGTTCTCGTATCACGAGTTTTGGTAATGGTTACTCCACCCTGTGTATAACCTACTGCCGCTGCCGTTCCCCCAGATGGTCCTATCATCACAGTTGCAGGACTTGAAAGTATCTTTGTCGCATCCATTTTGCCTCCTTTCCCATCATAGTTTTTGCCCAAATAAATCAATTCTTACAGTGGGTTCTGAAAAAAATATTCCTTCTCGTTTATCGTTATCAAATTCAATTTCTTCTACACTTATTCTGCTACACAATCCATTAAGAGAAGCGTCATCTGATAAAGCCAAGATGACCTTATCTATCAAATCGCCTGTCAACTGGTCTGCATACGCCAGTTCAGTCTGACAATAATCCACAATTCCCACTTCAATTCTAAGGGTTTTTGGTAATTCCACAGATGGCTGGTCTCTCATCTCAGCACGCCCATAAGCAAGGTCTTTTACGATTACTATGCGAGGACACATCTCAGGAGCAATGTAATCAGTTACTGAAACTTTTTCAACCTTTGCCAGAATATTCCGAAGGTTTCTTATGCCTGCATTAGCGATTTTATTGTAAAAAGCCTCAAATAAATTGTCTATCTCTGTGATATAAGACATTTATTCCTCTCCCTTAGCGCCCTTCTTCTCTTTAACTTCCCAAAGCTGATCAGTTGGTTCTGCTGATATCTGTTTCTGTTTCACTTTATCAGTCTGTTGAACATAAGTTTTCAACCACTCAACTACTTCGTCTTTTTTCATTTTTTGCAAATCATCATACGCACCCATTTTTAGCATACTATCAACCGACTCTTTTATCTCATCAACTGCTATCGTCGGATACGGTATCTTCTCTTTTTCTACTTTCATTTGTAAAGCCTCAGCAATCGCTGTGTAGTATTCTTTGAATAGTCCCGTTTTATCAAGATACTTGAAAAGTTCATTAAGTTTCAGCCGAGTCAGTTTATGAGTGGGGCGTAATTGTTTGAGTTTTCCTTTTAATAGTTCAGGGAACTTTTTGAGAAATCTACTCCATACTTCACGCATAAACTCCTGTTCAGTTAATAGAACTGGACGTGCAGGGAGCCTGACCTTCGTTGAACCTGCTGTATGAACTGATATAAGTTCCTTAAAATTTCCCAGTTGCGTTGTTCTTTTGTAAGGTAACGATTTATAAGCCGAGTTCCCGTGAAACCTTGTCCAGAATGAAAGATTATCAAGGCTGACCCTCATATTCTTCTTTATTTCTTCATCGGGATGCTCTATCAATTTTCCCGTATCAGAGAACAATGCGCCAAACTTGAATTCTTCTACTCTCCAATTCTTCTTGATAAAGTGCACCAACTGGCGTGTTTCAATTAAAGGTTTATTTTTTGTATAACCCGCTTTCCTTTTCATCGTAGAAGGGCTGAGTTTCTTCCACTTGCCGAAACCACGACTTTCAAACTTCCGTCCCATTGCATAACCCATTTGTGTCGTAAGAAAATCCTCAGACCTTTTTCTTGTCCCTTCGTCCTGATAGAGTTCAACGAGTTGTGCAGCAAGTGCAACTGGTATTGCCTTCCCCGCTAAATCTGCCGCAGTAACCAAAGGCGCAGTGTCTCTTGCCACAATACCCTTCAAATTGTCAATGACCTTAGAAACAAGAACCGCTTGTAAAGACCCTTGTAAAAACGATGTTTGTTTCCCTTGCCATTTTACATTGACCTTTACATTTATCCTGTTTTTTTTTGTGCTGTTCTTCCAGGCATAAACTAAACCTCTCTATCGTAGTTAGCGTCTACTGCCTGTTCTTCAGGGCTTCCCATAGTAAATATCTGCCTATTTCCTTCTTGATTTGAACGAATTGCATCAAGAGTATCAAGTGATACTTGTATGGCAGCATTTTCTGCGTCCAATAATGGAAGAACCCCGTCTCTAACTTCTCGCAATAATGATAGTAACCTATCGTATATTGCGACTAACCAGGGAACTTCATCACTTGCACTCATCTTGTAGATATCTGCTTGCCAGTAATAAAGGAATGCAGTGTATACGAGGTTTATTATAAATGGAGGTGGATTTGTAGCAAACTTGCTAATGTCATATTTATGCGAGACAAAAGCATTCACAAGACTTTCAGCATCGGAAATCCATCGCTCAATTCTGCCTGCTGTAACAGTGCCACGTTCAAACTGTTCAGCGAGTGCTGGATACCGTTGCTTAACATTGTCCACCGTGATATACATCGGCATCCCTCATCCTAATTAGCCAAGACAATCTGTTAAGTTGTAAAGTGCAGTAGCGCAAACCTGTTTTCTGTCTTCTTCGTAGCCGACCTTAACCCAAGTTCCTTCTATATCTTTGTCAGGATTATCCCAGGTCTTGGTATAAAGTTCAGATTTCACAAATCTGGTTGCCCAGGTGAATGTATCACGAGTGCCTCTTGCCACAGTGTAAATCAAGGATACAGTATCACCCCACAAGTCTGTGGAAACCTCAGGCTTACCTTTCTCAGCAGTATCATAAGTAACATCAGGTATAAGAATCTTCGTGAAGTTTTCAAAAAGCATCTTCATAAGAGAGGAAAGTTTAATATCCTGGTCTGCTCTACTTGGAACTAACTTCCAAATCTCTCTCAAAGTGGAGTCCATCGCTACTACTCTCCAAACTTTAGCAGGAATTATCAATGTGTTAGGTCTTACACCTGCATTGTTTTTGAAAGCGTTTATAGCATCACTTATATCCTTCTCAATCGTCGGATTTGTTCCGTTCCATTTCGGATTGGGTGTAGACGAATAAGAACCTGCATCTACCAACGCCTTCACTTCAATCTCTTTGTTGAGTAACAACTGCCTTTTCAGATTATAAGCCTGCTCTGCTACCAAATCCATCCAACTCTTATACGCATTTTGGTCCTCTTTCTGAACTAATACCTTATGTGCGTGATGACGAGTTGTGTAACTTGCTTTTACGGGCATTCTCATAAGGTCAAGTTCGGAACTTGAGGATTTATACGCTACCTCATCATCGGATTTCTTGGCAGAATATTTAGCAAAAGTTGAGTACTGCGCAGAAGTTTCCTTTACTTCTACTTTAGTTAGTATCTCATCTGCAATAAACTTCTGCTCAGGAAACTTGTGATCCACCACAAACTGTGAGAGGACCAGCGGATTTATGTAATTAGCCATCTCCTTACCTCCTTTCAGTTAATTATACAAACACGGCAAAGGGTCGCAGTAATACAGCAACACGACCATCAGTACCTGATTCTAGTGCAACACCAACTATATTTTTCTGCGTTCCTCCAGGATTCAAAGTATCAACACTGCCCGCATCAACAATCTTACCAGTAGCGTCTGCAATTTTGACAAAGTGCCAAGCATTAACAGTACCAATACAATCTATATCCGCAACTCCATCAATCTGAATGCTTCCAGACTCATTGGCTTTTGTTACTCCGCCCTCATATCTTGCGTCCTTGAGCAAAACCCCAAGCGGATACTGACCATCACCAGTAGGTGCAATAAACTGCTCAGGATTGTTCGGATTAAGCACTACAACTCTATTGGGTGTCGCATCAGCCCCAGAGCCGTTTTTCAAGGATATAACCTTGCCTGCATAAGTCCCTTTTATGCTCATGTCTTACCTCCTTTCTATCTTTATTCCCTTATTTCACCTCTTGCCATTAAGCTATGATATGCTTCTTCAAAAGTTACGTGGTTTTCAGCAGCATATTTTTCAATCTTCTGTTTCTCTGCTAAATCGGGATTCTCAATACCTTCCCCGCTCTCTCCAGTCTCTGCAAATTCTACTACATCAGGAAGTCTTTCAATCAACTGCATCACCGCTTCACTAACTGTCATCTCCACATTAGCATCTTTCTCTTTGAATTTTATAACCTTCTGGTCATCATTAAACTTCTCAATCAAAAGACTTCTTACGATAGGCTCATAGGTAGGAAGAATTTTTGTTTTATGCTCTTCTATGAACTTATCTACTTTCAGCAGAGTATTTTCTCTCTGCAATGCCTGCGTGGTTTTCTCTACATTCTCAAGCCTTATCTCGTCCATATTACCTCCTTTCTCATCATTTTCGCTTTCAGTTGTTATACCCCAATCACCAAACTTATCGGAGAATGAGGATTTGTGATAAAGCGCTTCTATATCTCTCAGTGTTTTAATTGCAGGAACATCTGCTCCCAGCAATGCGACAGCACGAAGTGCTTTGCCGTGAGAGTTGCCCACATTATCTACAAAATTATAGTATATCTCAGGTGAAAGTCTGAAATATGCTTTCTTGCGAATCAAATCTGCAATAGCCACTGGAACATCCTTAAAATCTCCAACTATGTATCCATTTTCTTTTCTCAAATTTTCAACAGTGCCTAGTGATGGCATACCGTCTGCAAACTGTTGTTCTTCGGAATGTCCCAATTTCAAAGGCGGTTTGAGTTGGTCTCTGAGTTTCACAGAGTTTTCAATAATCTCATCTGCATCCTTTTCTGTGAAAACTTTACCATTAGCATAGACTTGCAAAGGGAAAAGTTCCACATCATAGATATTTACCGATTCACCACCAGATTTCTTGAACATCCCTTCGCCTTTAAGAAGTTCCGATATTCCGTTCTTCAAAGCATTCAAATCGTCTTCTTTCACGAGTTTGCGAAGCGTTGCAATAGTCGCACTTGGGGAAACTTTTGTAAATTCAGGATACGCATCAATCACATCCTTAATTCCTTTCTGAAGTTGGTCTAAATCGGTTATCTTTGTAAGTTTCTTCAATTGCTTACTCAAAGCCTCTCTTTTTGCCTGCTCGGACTCTTTCAATATATCCTTCAGACGCATTTGAATTAAGCCCACAGACTTCAATCTCATAGCAGATGCGAGCTTTGCTCTAATACTTTTTTCTTTGAACTCTAAGGCGTCTTCTTCAAGTTTAAGGATGCCTTGAAGTATCTTTTTTGCGCCTTCTATATTTTTTGCATCAATAGCATCAAGAACTGCTTTTAACTTATTCCAGAGATAGCCACCTGGATAAGGATAACCTGCAACTTTCCCAGGCGCATTCTTCATCTCACCTGGTTTCGGATAGCCATAGCCTGGCTTTGGGTAACCGTATCCTGGCTTCGGATAACCGTATGGATAGCCATACCCAGCTTTGACTTTGTCTTTTGCCTTCTCAACCAGTTCCAAAACTTCATCAAAGTCCTCTGCTTCTGTCATCGCTTGAAGAATAGAAAGCAATCCCTCTCTATCTTCTACAACTTCAAAACCAGTATTTTGCCTTTCATCCATATTATTACCTCCTTTCGCAAATAAATAACTCATCCGATTGCTTGGTCTGCTAGTGAGCGAAAGAATAAAAATTATAGGTTTTTTCAGGTATTCTGCGTTATCCATCTCTAAAAGTCTACCTTTTTATGCCCAAACAGTCAAGATAAGCCATCTTTTTCCTTAAAATTCTCAAAAAAAATCCCACTTGAAGTTTCATTTCCTTTCAACACCTGCTGGGCTTATACCAAGATATATTCCACTTTTCGCCTTTCTGAAATCATCAATGTCTGAAAAATGTATTCCTACGCAAAAAGAGCCTTTTTTAATTTTTCTGCCATCTGGAAGTTTCCAATCATCTTTCAATATCCAACTCTCTACTATCTGGAACTTTCCACGAGGTTTGAAATCGTGTTCTACATCTATTAAGCGAGAGCCAGCAGTATAGAGATGTGCCGCATCCTCAAGTTCATCCGCACTCCATTTCTGTCCCTGGTCATCTACAACTTCAGGTTGTGCTACACAGTAATAAACAATTTGCTTCTCTTTGCTTGATTTAAGATAAATAGAGCTAAAAGTTTTTGGTAACTCCGATTTTGAAATAGTCCAAATATCAGAATTCTCCTCTTTGACAATAATATAAAGCCCTTTCATCTTGTTTCCACTGAAATCTGCTTTAATAAATTCAGGCTTATCTTCAAGCACGTTAATCTCACCTGTATCAACAGGTTCAACATAGCAGGTTGTATCCAATGTTGGGTTCAGGTCTGTGCCATTTGGAACTAAAGTTTTTGAGTGGACATCTTCAAAATTATAACTCAGTTTTCGCTTCATTATCAATGTTTCAGTATCAATAGGATTATATTCGCATGCCCAGTTATTTCCTGCAAATGAAAGAACATAAAATTCTGTAGAAGGACCAAATCGGATAACTATCACAGGTATCTTTTCATCACCTTTAGTCCTTTTGAAAGTAACTCTATAAAGACCAAATCTTTCCTCTTTCATCTTCTCAAAATCCAGTAACTTTCTTTCTACTATTTCTTTTCGCATCGCCAACGCTTTCTTTCTGTCAGTTGTCTCCCAATATCGGAGTTCAGGCGGTATCTTCTTTCTGATATATTTAGGAAGCGCTGAAATGCCAGAAGGTGGAAGCCAGTTCTTCAAAACGGCATCTTTGGACAAGCAATACGGGGTCTGGTCAAGAGGTTGTATTGCCACCCAATAAAAACTTTCCCGAATTTCGTGTTCTTCTGGTAGTTTTCCTCTTTCAAGTATATCCGAATACTCTCCTGCTTCTTGTGTTAAAGCACGCAGTAGAATACGACCTTTCAGTTTGCCTCCTGATAAAAAATACTCGTGGAAAAAAGGCTTGTTTGTGCCGTATTCCACTACACCTTTATCAACTATAAGAAAGACGCCTGGATATTCCGCAGTTGAGCCTGGGGTTCCGATAGGTGCAACTCCCTCTACGCTAATCCAGTCTGCTGGCTCTTTCGCTTTTTTCACTGCCCTTATATTAGCAGTTCTTACAATACCGCTTTTAATCTCTCTTTTCTTAAACTTTCCAGTCTCAAAATCTATCTTCCAATCGGCTTCTTTCATAACTTTTCTCGCTTGCTCCAAAGTCAAAACAGGCTCTTTTATTTCACCTTCAATTTGTGGTAAAAGCGTCCATCCTATAAGTTCTTTATTGATTTCAAGACGAAAATCTAGGTGCGCAGTCTTGCCTCTGAAATGTGTTTGTATCACGTATCTATAAGTTTTACTTTCATCTGGATAGACCATATAAGGGTCTGAACTTCCCATAAATTTCACATCTCGGATAAAGTCGTGATAGCCTTGCTTAAACTTTATGAAAATAGGATTAAATTCAGCGAGCAACTGGAATCCGTAAAGATAGTATTCATTACAACTTTTCCCAAATCTGCGTATTCGCTCACTCTCTGAAACGAAGTGTTCTTCTGCATATTTCTGGAAACCGTCTTTATCTATCTTTTGACAGTCGGTAAATTTAACAAGCCCAAAACAAATACCTTGTGAGGTTAACCACAGCGGTTTCTCCATCATTGCATCATATCTCTTCCGCTTTAAGATTTTTGTTTTCTTTCCAGTTCTTAATAAAGCTGAATACTGCTTTGGGACATAAACACCTGAATTGTAAAGTTTTTTGCAAGTCTCAAAAAACAATTCTCTTGCACTTTCAGTCATCTCATCAGGATGGAAGGTAATACCTCGCTTAAAGAGTTCTTTCAGTAGTTCTGCATATTTGTCTTCTATAAGTGATAAGGGATACTTCAAATCCTTACCTTGCTTTATACTTGAATACCAAGCACATAATATCCTATGGTCATCAAGTAGAACTCTTGTATCATCTATTCCTTTAGGATTATATTTTTCTAAATCGGATATTTTCTTAAATAAGGTCTTCTCAACCAGTAATCCACTCATCCTGGCTTTTCTAACAATATCATCAAAGTAGTCGGGCTCAAGTTCTTCTGGCTGTCTCTCCGATATAATCGGCTCGTACAAATGTAATCTTAATTTTTCCATTTCATCCTCTATAAAGGTTCATTGTGTGAAAACGAATTGTGATGATATCACCGACTTTGCATTTTAAGTTAGTATTATATGACCTTCCTATGTGATGGTATTTCTTCCCATTTATTTCCCAGATTTCTTTTTCATCTATCGGTTCATCTTTGAACCTTACGCCTAATTCATAGTTATAAACTGTCGGAACTTTTGTGGTGTTTACTTTCAAAACTATTGCTTTCAGTTCTTCATATTTTTTCCATTTCAGCATATCACCGCTTCCAGTCAAAGAATAAGAGCCCCATTTCAAAATGCTGCCTTCACTTGCTGGGCATTCCGCAAAATTAGTCAGCACAGTAGCCATTTGTTTCTCATCTTCTATAAGTATTTGAGGAACAAGATTAAATTTAATGGAAGTCTTTGGAATATCTGAAGTAGACTGCTTAAAACCAAGTTTTTTCATTATATCATATCTTTCAATTGCATCCTTTTTATGTATATCCTCTGAATTATAGAATAAGCAATCAAAACAGTTTGCCACCAAAGTACTATCATCACCTATGCCTTTTGAATGAAGATATCCTGCAACATCTTCTCTGTTCAAGTGTTTATTGTTTTCCCATAATTCAATTTCTGCCAAAAGAATGAAATTGGGAGTTTTGAATTCTCTCGCTTCTGAAATTAAAGTAGGTATTCGTTCATCTGGAACTCGCCTTCCATCTTCAGAATAAACCTCTACATTAGAGCCTTTTTTGTGGATTGCAACACAATTACCATCATATTTCTTTGAAGCAAGAACTTTACCATAGAGATTTCTCTTTCTTAAAAACTCATCAACCTTGCTTACATCGTATTTCCCTGCTACCTCATTTGCCATTATTGCATCATGTTTAGTGCTTTGTAGATAAAAGAAGCGTCCTGGGATAACAGCGTCTTCTTTCTTACTCGTCTCCGCTTGGTTTTTAATCTCCTCATTTGCGCTTCTTATCAATTCTCCTGCATAATAGGTTTTCTTAAATTCAGGTTCATCTATTTCGTGTCTTATAAACTCTTTTTTGGGTCTTAAGACCAAATCATAAATAGGGACGAAAGTCCAATTTGCTCCTACGGAACTTGGAATATAATGAATTTTATCGCCATATATTCTTTCAAGTTTCAGGTTTAATGCTTCTAATATATCAGGATGATTAAAGTAAATATAAGAGTACAAACTTCTCGGAACTCTGATAACTAAGTCTCTATCATTTGGAGGATGTTTGCCATAGACCTGTGAGCCTGTTTCAGAAATAAAATCATCTATCAGGACAAATTCTGGGAATTCTCTCTCCGCAAGCATATAGATGTTAAAAGGCTTCATTTCATAGTTGGTAACCAGCAATTCGTGGTCAATGGTGCGGTTTTGTGGCTTTTGTGGCATTATTCTTCGCACACTTATTGTTTTTATATTAAATCCTTTGAACTTACTTTTTGATGAAGTCTCATAAGTTACTAAAAATTTGCCTTTAATTGATTTCAAAACCTCTATAAACTCATCTTCATCAAATTTCTTCAACCCAAAATCGTTTTTCCAGTCCTTCTTGTAAGGCGGATCAAAATAGAAAAATGTATCTTTGGAGTCGTAGTTCTTTACGACCGTCTTGTAGTCTTGGTTCAAGATAGTAACATTTTTGAGACGTTCCCTTGCTTGCAGTAATCTATCAAATATTTTAACAGTGTCAGGCACCTTCGTAAAGGAAGGACTAGCACCTATTTTGTTGTATGAGTGCCTTGTCAGATAATAAGTTTTTCTGAACTTCTCAAGTTCGCTTTTCGGCTCTGACGCTTTGAGTTTTTTCCAAAGTGCAAGAGATGGTCTGAAATTGTATTTCTTTAGTCTCGCAAGGTCTTCATCACTGAAATTCTGTGCAAATTTATAAATTTGGTAAATATCTTTGTCAAAGTCGTTAATGACTTCCTTCTCAGAAGGCTTTTTTCTGAAAAAGAGACCGCCTCCGCCGAAAAATGGCTCGCAATAAACCTTATGTTTAGGAAAATATCTTAATATTTTCGGAGCCATAAGATACTTTCCACCTGGCGAGCTAATAAGTGGCAACATTTAAATCTCTCCTGTAAATTTGATTTGCTTCACTTTCGTTTTGTTCTTCTATAGGTATGCCCATTGTGGCAGACGAAAAAATCATTGCCTTGATAGACAATATTTGCACCACAAGTCGGGCACTTATTTGGTGCTTCGGAACCACGATACAGTTTCGCTTGTTCCGTCTTAGTTTCATTAACTGCATCCTCTATAACTTTTTGTACCAATTCAGGCTCAAATGGCTTGAAACTGAATTTAGGGTACTTAGGATTAACGAAGTTATAGTCAAGTAGTGTCTTGATTATCTGGCGTTGTACTACATCTTCCGCAAAGTTTCTTGAAATGAAGGCGAGGAACTTGTAGACTACTTTGAATTGCAAACCGCCTAACGCATACGAACCGAAATTGGTCTGCGATGCGCCAAATAACTGCGGCAATAGGAACGACCTCGTAATCCTTGTATTGGCATTTTCCATTGCCTTAAGAAACTGGTCTCCACCTTCACGCTTAGATTCTACCAACTCAAAATCAAATTCTTCGTTTTTCCTGGTGCGTGGAAGTAATACGGTAGTTATATGATGCAGTCTATTGAGAATTCTGAAAAATTTATTACGCTCTTCAGCAGTAGATGAATCAGGTGCGTGTCCTTTGACAATCGGAGAACCAAATCTCTCCAAATGCCGAGACCAGAATTTCCAGATGTTGTCCTTAAACCACCAAGCGGCATAACTGGCTTTCAAATCGGATTCGCCTGCTTTATTCCCAAAAACCGACATAAATGAATAAATTACGAACTTTTTAAGTTTTACTTTCTTGCGGTTAATCCATAACTCGGTCAAATTGCCGTATTTATCATACTTAAATTCTACATTCCAGGGGAATTTGAACTTTATGTCTTTCAGAAATATCTTTGACTGGGTTTTGTCCTTTTTCCAAATCAGTTCTGCACAGGAGAAACCATAGTCAAATGCGGAGAGGAATTCCAGCAGTATACTGGAAAATGATTTTTCAAGATTGGCAAAATTTGCTTCAACGAATTCCTTTTCTTCTCTGCCGCCAGGCGCTTCCTCCAATTGCCAACCTGCGGAAAGTATTAAGAGTTTCTTAATGAGTAGACAAAACTTTATCTGCTCATCATACCGCATATCATTGTAAATCTGGTATCCTTTGCGCTGAACTATTTTATCAAATTCTTCAAATTGATAACTGTCTAGTTCCGCAGATTCGCCTAACCCAGGCCATGTTTTCGTTATTTCTTCAGACTTTTTGAACATATCTATTCTCCTCCCAGCAAGTATTCACCTGGCGAGCCCAAAAGACTGTCAATGTTTTCAGGTTCGCCATAGAAATCTTGTATTTCTTTTTCAGCAACTAGCATCTCTTGGGCTTTGTGTGCCTCAGGTTTACCAGCACGTTCACTCCAACCGTAAATAGAAAGTCCAACTGAAATGATTGTGTCATCGTGATATTTGGGTTTGTAGATATACCCACGAGTGCCTAATGTTACATCTAAATCTCCAAGTTCTTCCAGTAGTGTTTTATTGTTTAATAACCCAAAACCTCTATTGATTGCAAGTGCAAGTCCGTTGATTACACTATTCCGTATCTGACTATTATACATCCGAACTGGTAAAAGAAAGTTATGGCTCTCAACCATCTCACTGAATTTTTCTCCAATCCCACTTATGTCTATATAGGTGTTGGGAAAATTATACTGCTTTAATCCATTCATTAAACGCTGCTCAACTAGCTCTTTCTTGAAATAGCGAGGAGGAAATATATCCATATATACCAATTGCCAATCTGTTAAATCACTAATAGAGAGAACTGAGCGGTCATTTATCATCCCTATATCAAATCCAGCTTGGTAGAGATGGTCTTTTTGGTATGCAATTTGAGATACCTTTAGAACATTGCTACTGAAATCACCAAATATAGAGGAATCGTCTTTTGGTAAAAGTCCATCTATGAAAGCCGCTCTTAAATGTGTGGGACATTCGTTAACATATTTCTCTATCTCCTGTTTTGAGAGATAGATGTTATCATACAAGCCCCAGTGCTTGTAAAATACCGAATCTATCTTGGCAAGCGATACTACCCAGTTTGAAGTCTTTAAAGGCGGTACAGTGTTTATGAGTATCCTTCCACCACTATCCAATACTCTTGGTCGTATATGCTTATCGTAAAAATCAGCAGGATAACTTGCCGCATCTTCCAGTATTATCAAATCCACTGGCTCTGCTACAAATCCACTGGGATATGTCACCGATTTGCCTTTGATAGAACTGCCTATCCTGCTCTCCATTGAGTGGTCTTTCTTGTGTACTCCTAATCTGTTGTTCACAAGAAATGGTAGTTTTTCATTGCATATATCAAGTAGCCCCTTTACACTGCCTTTCCCAAATATGAACCTGTCCGTGTTATCATACTTCTGACCTACTACCCAGATGTTCGTCTTCTTGCGCATAAATATATTTAATGCTTCCATCAGGAAACTGGTGGATTTGCTGGAACGACTGGGTGCAGTCACTAGTATAACTTGTGCATTGGAATTGTGTATCTCTACCGCTTGCGGTATGGGTTTGTAACCTACTTGCTTGAAAAGATTTCGCTTCTCAGGATTGACTATCTGGTCTAATATCCCCATCGCTATCTTTCGTCTCTACTCCTTCTTTTTCATTCGCTTCAAATTTCTTCCCCTTGAATATCGCCTCTATCTGCTTCTCTATGTCACCTGAAACTAGCCCACCATCTATCTTGCTCTTCAGTTCTATCGCCTTCAGTAACTCCGTTACACTTACTTTTTCATTCACGCCCAGTTGGTGGAAGCCTACCAGTATTATGGATTGTAACACTACATTGGAGTCTATAAATAGGTTGCCATACCTGCTCCGTATCCATTCCCTGAAATCACCACCTATCTTCTCCGCCATCGCCTGCGGGTCGCCTACCGTCTTTCTATACCTCTCCAAATACTTCAAACCTGGTCGCCTTAACCCCACCTCTTTGAACTTTTTCTGTATCTCGCCATCAGTCAATCCCTCTTGTATCAAGTCCAATAGCGTCTTACCCGTCACTCTATAGTAACTCTCTGCATAATCTCTATACACGAATTTTCTCATAGACTGAATTATACCACTCCATACTCCATCTGTCAAGAGTTCCAGTATTTTTTTTACGAGAGAGGAGACTACGCCTTATTAGACCTTTTCCTAAGTCTATAATTATCAAGCATTTACGACGCATTGTTATTAACAAGATATTTTTCAATAGATAGAAAAAAAGAAAAAAGATACTCTGAATAACAACAATCAGAGTAAAGGGAGATAAGATGGAAAAAATAGAATTGAAGGATTTGAGGGATGAGGTAGAAGCAGAGGAAGAAAAGGCTAGGCGTCATTACATTTGTTTTGAGGGCTCGGACTGGGAAGCGGTAACCAAGGCATTTGAGTCCTCGTCACCGAAGACGCTGGCGGTACAGATACTGAAACTGGCAAAAGGCACGCTGAGTGGCACGATGGCGGTGGTAAAGACCAAGCCAGAGCAACAGCGGTAAAGAAACGGGGAGCCGAAGAAGGCTCCCCATCTTTTTTTTGCGCAGTTTTGAAAATTTTTTTGACTACCATGCACACAACGACAGCACTTACATTAAAGGGCTTAGTAAAGGCTAAGCCTAAGGGAGGGCGAAAATGGTGAATGAATTGAAGGTTGAAAACCTTTTGGGCGTGCGTGAAGAGGACTTAAGGCTCGCACTTGCTCAAGCAGGACCTCACTGCAAAGTTTCTGAGTTCAAGGTAGATGACCAGGAGTTCTTAGTCGTTGAGCCAGGCACTTCCCTCAAAGTGCAAAGGAAGTGCGGGTATGTTAAAACAGTACTGCCAAAAATGAGTTACCGAGTTCTATTTTAAAGCACTTGGGGAGGGGAAGAGGGGCTCTGGGGTAATAGGGTGGGGTCTTCCTCTTCCTCATCCGTTTTTAATGGTTATTTTAGACCAGTTATATAAATCTAATCGTTTAAAAGTTCGTTTTTAATTCTTCTTTTAAGAAAAGAATTTCATGTACATGTACTAGAATATATACTAGAATATATATTTATATATATATACTAGAATATATACTAGATTAAATACTAGAATATATACTAGAATATATATATAAATACATGTATTTAATGTACATGAATGTACATGAATGTACATGTATTTACTAGAATATATTCTAGATATATATTTAATATATTCTAGATATAAAAGGGGGTGTACGAGGGGGGAAAATGAAGGGAGGTGAAGATAGAATGAAAAAAAGACAACAGATAAAGATAAGTGGAGTGGATGCTCTGGCATTGACTATAATGGGTTACAAGGTTAAGCGATGCAAAAGGTATTTCACGGTATCAACAAGAACTTTATTAAAGGCTTTGGCGGGAAAATAAATAACGCCAGGCGAGGAGGACGTGATGGAAGAATTAGCAACTAAGCGCCAACTCTATGCGTTATGGCTCATAACGCACCAGGACTGGCGAGGTAAAGGACTGACTAAGCAACAGGCTTCCGATATGATAAGGGAAGCGTCCCGTAAATCCATAAGGAAAGCGGAAGCCGAGTCCGATGTAAAGCAAATCATTAGCGAGGCAATTGAAGCAGGCTTAAAAGCCGCAAGAGACGCAAGACCTAAGCCAATGGTAGTCGTCACCCACCAGAACATGGCGGATGACTCGTCTCCCATTGAGCGGGCGGAATTTGTATCAGAGGGACCTTGCGGATTCGCAAGTGTTCACATCTCATATTCTACGCCCGAAAACAGGCGTTTCATCAACGCAGGGAAAAAGTTGGGGTTAATCGCTGGACGTGATGGTAAACCTGAGAATGCGGTTTTCCATAAAGCGGATCGTGGGTTTATGCACTGGGTCTCCGCAGGCGGTCAATCCCTTGCGAGAAAGGAGGCATACGCAGATGCCTTCGCAAAGGTTCTAGTAGATAAAGCGAGATTGAAGGTTACAGTAAGAAGCAGATTAGATTAAATAGGAGGAACTAAGATGAAAACGGAAGAGTGGATAAATGATAACAGGATGAGGTTTGACAGCGGGTTCAAAGAGTTTGACCGCCAGACCCGTATAATAAGCACGGGCAATTTGGTGGCGGGAACTCAGATTAGTTCGTATATTAGGGCGTACAACGATGTTAAAACTTCTGTTGGCACAACAGTCCCGAAGGGTGAGTTGCAGGATTTTGACTTGAATGGGTTTAGGAATCTTCCCTATTATGTGAGGGAATATATTAAAAAAATGGGTCGGTTCATCCCTGACCAGAAGTTTATCCTTTACGAGTTTTATCATCACTTAGGAAAAAAAGGAAGCAAAAGGACAATAACAGACGGTTGGGTCCTAACCGATAAAGAGTACAAACTCATTACTTACTGGATTACGGGTCCCACGTGGAAATCAAGATTGGCGGTTGAAGAAGCGATAAAATACATAACCGAATGAAAGGAGTGTAAAATGGATAAGACAAAAGAGACTCAGAACTGGATGCGACGAACTCTGATTATACGAGAAGCGATGTTAAATACTTCAAACGAGATTCTTACTTTTGATGAAGCGGTTGCAAGGGCTAAGCAGTGTTCTAAAGAGTATCTCATCATAGAACTAGCGCTGAGCCCTGAAGGTATTTGGGTAGCAAGATATATGGAATCGTAAGAAACGAATACGCTCAGAAAAAAGCGAAAGAGGAGGTGAGAGTAATGAAGCGCATAAATCAAGCGCAGGAACTCCAGTTTAAATTGATGGAACTTTCAAGTTTCAACAATTTTGACGGGACGGCGGTTTCAAAAGATTTAAAGAAACACGGCGACTTATGGATAAGTTGCGTTTGGGGAAGATTTAAGTATTTTGAATTGATTCCCCTGCGTGATTTGCGTGATGGCATCTACAATGCGGACACCCTGTATATTTACACCACGCAAGACAAAGTCCAGAAAATACAGGAGTTAGCGAAGCGCTGGAACGCCGATGAATTCGGAGTCGTCACCAGTACTGGTTCCAGAGGTGCAGTGGATTTTAAGCCCAACGAGACTTGGGCGATTTTTGGAGCAACACTAGAAAACGACAGATGCCTTATAAGGATTTGGTGGGATTAATTTCAGTAAAAAAGGAGGAATGAAAAAATGAAAAACAGATGCGAGGAGCGGATTGACGAGTGTTTGAAAGGCAGAATTAAAGACTTTACGCTTGCGCTACAAGGAAAGTATAGCGAAGCGTATGGAGATGAAACTGCCGTATTTGAGGATTTTATAGATTTCATCAACTCTTATTCTCTACAGTTTGATGATGACCCTGTCTACCGAGCCAAGCGGCTATTGCTAAGCACGGGGGGACCAGAAGACTATTTCTTGTTTTTTGAAAGGAACGACACAATCGTGTACTGCTACAAAGATTGGTTTGATAGTGCTGAGAGAACTTTAAGTGGAGTTGATTATGTCATAATGCGACAGGTGAGAGACCGCCTGGATTTTTGAAAAAGGGGGTGAGACAAAATGTACGGAAAGGAACGAATAACGAATAGGTCGCTCATTAGAGAGTTGTTGCCCGTCCTTGAACAGGCTATTGCTCGTAAAGACGAGGTGAAGTTAGACCACAAAAGTTATTACGGGCATCCTTGTAGTGTAACTTATATTAACGGGCTTCGCATTGATTATACAGACTACGAAGGAACTCTCTATGTAGAAGTAACTAAAACTCTGCACGGGAAGTATGACCACGCAACACTCGCTTGGCATTCAGCAAAACCAGACTTCTATGGGTACAGCAAAGAGTACACTGGGATGGGCAATGGTTATTACGCTGATGTAAGTAAAGAGGGCGAGATTATCAGAGGCGAATGGGATTAAAAAAGGGAGGTGAAGCGATGAGATACGCAATAGGGATTATAAATGCGAAAAACGGAGAAGTGAAAGTACAAGAAGAGGCTTATCGGGATGAAGCGTTAAAAGTCGCAGAAAAGGTCTCTAAGTGGTTTGATAGGCGGGATACATTCTTCAGCGGACAACCGATTTGGAACTACTGGAAAAAAATAGGAATACTCTGCAAGTTTGAGGCTCTTGTTTCTGGTAATTCCTGGAAGGAAACTGCGGTTGAATCGGTTGCTGTATTTGAAGGAGGCGAAGGAACGGAACACGAGTTTTATATGGAACGAATTGAATAAAAGGAGGCGAAAAATGGAATTTGAAATAGTACAAATAAGCAGGGATAACTATCATCTTGAAATAAAATCAAATGATAGACGCACAGCGAGACTTAAAATATCCTTTTCTGACCTTATGGAATTAAATTCCGCATTATCAGCAATGATAACGGATAGATATGTAACTGAGGAAAAGGAAAGGAGGGGAAATGCGAAAAAAGATTGATTGGGAAAAAGAATTCCAGATAACTGCAATTTGCAGAGAAGACATGAGAGATTATTTTTCTGACGAAGAAATCGCTTCTCTTGACGATGCGGATATGAAACATATTGCAAATAAGATGTCAGATGCGTATATGAATACATTTTGGCTGGATATGCAAATTATAGTTGAAGAAGCATTGAAATACAAAAAAATAGAAAGGGGGTGAGACGAGG
>DYLQ01000012.1:36649-38377 GCA_020722015.1 Thermotoga sp.
AAAGGGGGTGAGACGAGGTGCAAAGAAAACTTATCAAATGGGCGCTTGCAATTAGTTTGGCATTAGGCATAGTGCTTACAATTATTATGCTGTGTAATGAAATTCAGAAAATGAAAGATGCCTATATTATAAAAGACCCGATGGTGGTCTATTCTGATTACAGCATAGAGAGATTTGATGCCCGAAACATCTATGGCAGAGATGTCTATGGCATTATCTCTGAAGCAAAATTGAAGGAACTACTCGGTGTAAAAAGTGAAACGCTTTTGCATGAAATGCAATAAGGAGGTGAAAACGGAGGAAAATGAAGATAAAAAAATGTGTTGTGTGCGGTAAAAGATTTATGGATACTGAAAATCACGCTTATATAGATGAAAGACATAGCGAATACGCAGAAAGACTTTCACGGGAATGGGAAACGCTTCCCTGTTTTTGCGGAGGGAAATTAAGGCTGTATCAAGGAAATTCCCCAGATGGGTTTGTATTGGCTTGTGAGAAATGCAATTTCTTGGCGTTAGAAGATTAGCTATTGACAATGCTTTAAATTTGATGTATAACTAAAACAAAAACAGGAGTTGCGTGTGGTGTCATCTGGAATAGATAGGGCAGAGAAGGAAACTACAATTAGTGGACACGCTTAAAAAGGAGGAGAAATGAAATACTTGATTTTTGTAATTACTTGGTTTTTGACTGCATTAGTTAGCGGAATATTGATTGGGAAAATACTGCGGAATAACGAATTAAAAAACAAATAAAAAAGGAGGAGGTGAGATAAATGAATCTGAAAGTCTTTGAGAAGAAAGGAGTATATGAAGAACCCATTTATTTGAGTTTAATGGAACACGAAAACGGTATCTCGGTGGTAGTGTGCAATGAAGATGGTAAAGCACAGGAAGGCGGCTATCTCCTGCTAATTACTTCAAATGGCACACTTTTTAGAGACCCTCTTGTTAATAAAAAATGGGGATTCCAACTGGATAAACAAGGACGGATTAAACTAGAAATGGGAGGTTGATAGAAGCAAAAAAAGGAGAAAGAAGGTGAGAGGAAATGAAACTGAAAACTCTTGAGAGGAAAGAGAGTTGCGAAGAACCTATCTATCTGAGTTTAAAGCGGGAGGAAGATGGCTTCTCAATAGTCGTATGCGATAGGGGTGGTAAACTCTGGGAACGGTTTAAAAAAGGAGGCAAAATAAATGAAAAGAAATCGTAAGAAACGGATAAATGAGAAGTGGGCAATGAAGATGGAGATGTATGGGCTGATGTTCTTATTAGTAGTATCTATAATTTGGGGTGCAATCGGATGGAGTAAATACCGTGAGACGTCTCAGACGAAAAATAAAATAGAGGAATTACTTGGGAATATGTTTCACTCTATTGAATAAAAAAAGGAGGCGTGAAATGAATAAGAAGACAATTAAAAAACGAGTAAGGGAGATGTTAAAAATGGCTCAAAGAGACCTTGATAGAACGGTAGACCAAGCATTGGCAAGCGGGGCACTAACAGAGGAGATGAAAGAAGACAATTATCTTTTGCCTAAGATGCTCATAACCATTTATTTTAACAAAAAGCCTTTTGAACCCCTTGATGAAAGAAACCGAAGAGATATGAACAACCTGGCGAAATTCATTTGAGGAGACAAGCAATGAAAAAAAACTATAAAATATCTCGTAACCATATTTGTTCTTCCTGTGGAATTGAAATAGAACAATTCGGACAGCGAGTGCG
>DYLQ01000012.1:38477-43831 GCA_020722015.1 Thermotoga sp.
GACGCAGAAGATAACAGAATAGATTGCGAAGAGGTTAAAAAGTATCTAAGTGTCTTAGAAGTGAAAGAAAAGAAAGATGAAAGGGGGTTGAGCGAAATTCAGGTTTCTTTTTCTGACCAAGCAATTGTCTCACAAAATCCGTATTACATTAGGCTGATGGAAGCAACTGGAGACTGCTGTGTTGATACAGATACAGTGCTTAGCGAAACCCTCGCTTGTCTGGAGTGGCTCAAAGAAAATTGCGAACAACCTCTTGATGACTTGAAAGACGAAATGCTGGAAGAAATTGATTCAAGAGTAGACTTCGCAAGTTCAGAACTTACTGAGTGGCTTAATAAGGACATCTCAAATGTTCTTTACATTGATGAAGCGATTAAAGAGTTTGGACTTCCTGAAAGCGGTTTTCAACTTCTTTCACGAGCACAACATCTGGCAATTGCAGAAGTCTGGAACGCTGTTATTAGTATATTTGAGGAATAAATACGAAAGGAGGATACAATATGGAATTCTTAGAGTCGTTTGTGGATTGGGTAAGAAACAAAAATCATCCTGAAGTAGCACCGCAAACAGACGCCGCTGAGATACACTTGAAGCACATTGGGTTAATGGTGTTATCTACATCTGTGCGTAAGCGCTACTGGTTAGGCTATGCTGGAGGTGCACTTTATCCGAATTTGTGGACTGTCTTAATTGGACGCTCAACCTTTTTCCACAAATCCACAGGGATAAAATTGGGGCTGGAAGTTCTTGAAAAAGTGGATTCGGGAACTAATTTTAAATTTCCTAACGAGTTCTCGCTTGAAGAACTCGTAGCGACTCTTAGTCGCCAACCAGAGGGGATTTTTGTGCCTGATGAATTCAGCACATTTTATACTCTATTCGCAAGAAACTATATGCAGGGCGGAATTAGTTTTTTAACTGAAATGTATGACAGGTATACGTCATACACAAGGCGCCTGCGTTCTGGCGAAGAGTTCTTTATTGTAAATCCCTTCATAAACATTCTTTCTAGTACCACTATTGAAGGACTTGAACAAGACCTGAATCCAAGAGATTTGCGAAATGGCTTTCTGGCGAGATTTAACTTTGTAACAGCGAGAGAAAAAGAAAGACTAGTAGAATTGCCAGGTGAAGGGAATTTTGAAGAGCAATTAAGACTGGTGGAATTCCTAAGAGATGTAAATTCCAGAAAGGGAAAATTAAAATTTTCCACTAATGCGATTACTTGTTACAAGGATTATTACAACAAAGTAATCAAAACTTATAAATTAGAGATGGACCAAGGCGCAAGTCCTTTCATATCAAGACTACTAGTTAATACTTTAAAGTTTTCTATACTATTCCATCTAAATGATAGCCAAGTAAATAGCATTGACATAATAAGAGACTGGGCGGTGGAAAAAGCAATCGGTTTAACAGATGTGCTAATCGTGAATGCGATAAACTTAATTGATAGTATGGCAATGACACCTTACGAGGAAAAAAGGCGTAAAGTATTAAGAACGATAGAAGCGTATCAACAAAAAACTCCTGAAAAGGATTTTGTAGGAATTACAAGAAGTGCGCTTTTACGAAAAGTCAAAATGCACAAAAGAGAATTTGACCTTATCGTAGACACTCTGTTGGAAGAGAAAACAATAATTAAAGATAAATTTATTACTCAAGGTGCGACAAAGCCAACAGAATTCTTTTATATCAATAAAAACATTGAGACTGCAGACCCTGGAAAGGAGGTGTAAAATGGGAAGAATGCCAGACTATAAAATCTGGGAGGTGCTTGTAAATCTCGCTAAAGATAGAGGCTCTGCTATCTACATCTCTGAAAGCGGTGCAGAGTATTTAGCACGAAGGGAGCAAAGTGGAAAGTTCAGCCTGGATAAGTGTCACAAGGGGAAAACAGAAGACATAAAAGAGAAAGGGGGTGATTAAAAATGCTAGAGCAAAAGGAAAATCAAGAGGCAGTAGCGATGGAAGACACACAGCAGAGTAAAGAGGTTAGTCAAGTAAACGCAAAATCCGAAGCACCTTTAGCGCCAAGCGGTGTAAAAATTATTGCTTCTGATGAAAGTGATGTATTCGCTTACCTGGACAGCCTTGATGAAGAAGTAATTGTTAATCAATTGCTTGGGCTGGCAGTTACGCAAGATGCTTGGGTTTATTCCTTTAAGGACAAAAAAGGAAAAACTAATGAAGACTTAACGAAAATAGGAGTAGATGAAGCAATCCGCTTAATGTCTGAGAAGGAGAAAGTATTTTTGCGTGAGGATGTCTTGAAAGTTTTTGAAGATGAGGAAACCTGCAGATTTGTTGTTCGTGTTGAACGCTACCTTGTGGATAAAGAAGGTAAGGAGACACTTCTTGACTCTCGTATCGGTGCAAAGAAACAGGATAAGAAAAAGTATCTCAAAAAGTCCCAGAAGTGGATTCCTGACCCTTTCTACTTTGAGGCGGGACTTCAAAAGGCAATAAGGAATGCGAATAAGAGATTTATCCCGCAAAGTATTAAACAGCAATTGATAGAAGCCGCTAAGAAGGCAGGAAAGGTTCAATTTATTGACGCCGAATACAGAGAAGAAGAACCACCTGAGGTTCAAGGCGAACAAAGCGTAGAAAAAAAACTGCAAGCAATAGATGAGAATGGTAAAGTAACCTTAACTCCCAAACAGAAGAATTTTTTGAGTATGCTCGGTGCAAGAACGCTGTATCCAGGTAAGTATGAAACAGGTAAAGTGCCTTCTGCCGTTTTCAATGAAGGTAGAAACTACGTAGTAAGCGCATTGATGTTCATCTACGGAAATGAGGCGGTTAAGAAAAAAACAGACCTAACAACTGGGAAGACGGATACCGAAATAACCATTCCACGCAAGGGATTAGATGACTTCATTGAGAAACTGCAGACTTGTAAAACCAAAGCGGAATTTGATAATGCGGTAGAGAAAATGGCGGAAGCAACTTCTAATCTTTCAAAAGGAGATGAAATGGGAGGATTAAAGGAACAAGGTTAAACCAAAAAAAAGAGAGGGGGGCAATAACGCTCCCCTCTCAAAGGGGGGAGAAAAATGAAGACAAAAGAAATGGATGCTATAAGAGAACTTCGTATAAACTGCAAACTGATTACTGATGCGGCAGATGGCATTGAAATAGCAAATCTAAACTGCGCAGGTGAAGTGAGAGGACGTGAAAACCTGTCTGCAGTGACGGAGTTGATGGAGCAGGTAGATGAATACTTAAAAACTATAAAGAAAGCGGCAAGAGCGATACTTCGGACTTTCACATATTCTGGCAAATAAAAAAAGGGGGAGGTGCTATGGATATTGTATCTATAGTTGATAAAAATCTCTTAAGACTGCAAGAAATAGAAAAAGAGAAGCATAAGGAAGATGAAAGAGATGCGCATTATCCAAGTTCCGCTTCTATAAAAAGGAAGGTCATCCCAAAGAAGGGTGAAGATTCGGTGTATGGTGCGTGTCTACTGGCTGAATGGAGAAAATGGAGAAAGATACCTGAGACAAATCCACCGACAGTAAACACGCTCCAAAAATTCGCCTGGGGCACTATATTCCATAACTGGATAACAGAGATACTGAAGAAGGAGTGCCTGGCAGGGGGTTACTTACGGTCATTAGAAAATGAAGTAAGTTTCGCCCTGCCAGTAGCAGGGCTAACTTATCCTGTCAAAGGACGGATAGATAACATTCTAAACAAAAATGTTATACTTGAGATTAAATCATCTTTCGGAAAGTTCTTCTTTGCAAGGAGTGGTTTAATTGCGGTAGGTCCTAGAAAAGGTTCTCTTATGCAGACACTCTGTTATCTAAAAGCAAGAGAAGATTTGGAATACGCAATTCTTCTCTACATAGCAAGAGATGTCGGGTTCAAGATGCAGTATAATGTATACCGAAAAGGGAATTCTATTATTGTCACTCATTGGGAAAAAGGACAGGAGATAAGAAATGAGTATCCTGAAATTACCTGGGATGCGATGATAGAAAGATGGGCGGAATTGGAAGATTACTTAAAGAATGATAAAGAGCCACCAAGAGACTTTCAATTCAAAACTAAGTACCCGTGTTGTTATTGTCCATTTTATTCTATGTGTTGGACTGGAAAGCAAACTAAATCGGAAGTTGTAATTGGACAAGGAGGTGAGTAATATGGAGTGCAAATTTGCCTTATTGCTGGTTTTCATATTAGGGTATATTTTGGGCTTTTTGACAATAGCAGGAATTCTGTTAAGGGTCGCAATACGAGGATTTAATCAGTCAACACTCTGGGAGAAATTGCACAAAGATAAAAGCGAAAAGGAGAACTAATGGAGAAAGAGATAAGTGTGCAGGGATGGAAGAGAAAATGGGAAAAACTGGAGCGTGAATTTATAGATGAAGAGCAAGAGCGAAATCCAGTTGCATTAAGAGAAATGAGACTTGAGTACCTAATTGAGAGATTTGCGGAATTAACTGCTGACATTAGGCTGGCACAATTACGATTGAAAGACCCGAAAGCCTCAAAAGAAGAAAAACTTGTCGGGTGGTATCTTTCAAATATCCCTGCAAAAGAAAAAGAAATCAATAAAATCATTAGCAAGATTATGCTTATTCTGAAATACAGCGAAATTGTAAATGAAAACAGCCTAACAGAAGAAATGATAGAAGAAGCAAGAAATTACCCTATAGAGAATTTGATAGAAGTAGACCGAAGCGGGTTTGCATTTTGTCCATTTCACAATGATAGACAGCATCCCAATTTATATACACGAAGAGGAATATTTAAATGCTATGCGTGCGGGTGGAGAGGAAATATCATAAAGTTTGTAATGGATAGAGAACATTTATCTTTTACTGAAGCAGTTAAGTATCTTTATCATAGGAGTTGAAGAGTGAACTACACTGCAGTAATATCTCTTGACAAAATATCTCTCTGTGGTATGATGTCAAAAAAAACAAAAAGAAAAAGAAGCCTTGACAAAACGAAAAAGGGAGGTATAATATATTTATGAGAAAAAATGAAATCTTGTGGCAGTATAGAAAAGAGTTTATTTCTCGTCTCAAAGAACAAGGGATAAGGGATAGTGATATTGCTCGGATTTTAAGAATTTCAAGACAACGACTTTTTCAAATAATTAAAACATCTCTTGACAAAACAGAAACAAAAAAGCATAATAAGAAAAAAGAAAAAGGGAAGTAACCTCTTGACAAGCGAGATAAAATGAGAAGGGGTTAGAATGCTAACAAAAAGACAACAGGGAAATAAGTATGAATTAGAAGTGGAAAAATACTTAACTGAAAAGGAAGGTTATGTATGCCATAGGGCAAGACAATCTCTTATCCGAACTAAAAAAGGTTTCTTTACTCGTT
>DYLQ01000040.1 GCA_020722015.1 Thermotoga sp.
TGAAAAGGCAAAATTCCTAAAAACATACTCTTGATTTACTAGAGTATTCCCGACCCCGATCGGGAATCCCATACGATAAAAGCAATGCGATCCTCGATGAACTCGAGGGTGACAAGGGTTATGTTTTAAAAATGAACGAATAAATGTTAGCATATTCATGCTAACTCGAATGTGGCCGGCTTTCTAATTACATTCACACACATTATGAGGTATTATGAGTTTTTATCGTACTTATAAGGAATTTAGTCTAACAAAGCTTTTTTCGTTGAACAATCCCACCAAATTGATTCGGTTTTCAAAAGTTGATTGAGAAGGAGAATGAAATGAAAGCAAGGTTGACATTTTCCTCAGAAAGATCGATTTCGATTCCGATTGCTTATAACTATTATGTTCAATCGATGATCTACGACCTCATAAAAAGGAGATACCCTGATCTCCACGATGAAGGATTCGTTTACGAAAACAGACATTTTAAACTCTTCTCATTCTCCAGGCTTTTTTCCCAGAAATTCGAAGTACACAACAAGATGATAAATTTCCAATCACCGATATATCTCTTCTTTTCTTCTCCAATAACAGAACTTGTCGAAGTCATGGTGAATTCGGCCTTGCAAAGGTCAAAAGTGCGAATCGGAAGTAATGAGCTGGTTCTCACAGAGGTTTCTTCAATAGATGAAGAAATTTCTGGCTCTACAGTAGATGTGAAGACCTTTTCTCCTATAACCGTATATAGCACATTTTCAAACGGTCAAACGCATTACTATTCTCCAAATGAACAGGAATTTGCATCTTTTATCAAATTGAATCTTTCCAAAAAAGCGAATATTTTGAATCTGGAAACGGAAGACGATTTTTCGATTGAACCTCTGGATTTCAACGAGAGAAATTCGACGGTAACTTTCTACAAGAATTTCATGGTAAAGGGCTGGAACGGGAAGTTCAGACTAACGGGCGGCAAAAAAATGCTGGAGCTTGCGCTCTCAGCTGGATTAGGTGCAAAGAATTCGCAAGGATTTGGATTGACTGTACTCGAGGAGGTGAAAATGTGGGATTCCTGAATGCCGTGTACGAACTAGGGAAACAAAGCGAGGGAGGCGAACTGGCTTCTTTTTTGAAACTTCCGCTTCCATTTGAGAAAACTGGTAAACCCAAAAAGGGCGGTAACGAGATACGAATACATCTGATCGTTGAGAATGTTAATGAAAAACCTTTAAACGTTATTGGAGTTGCAAGTGTCGATCTCGTTGATTTTATGAGTGGAGAAAAAGATGTCGAGAAATGGAAAACGAAATATCTATACCGCCATCCTGTCGGTTCGAATGCTTGGTGGGAATTCACTCCGATTTTTAAAATCTCAAAAAAGCCACCTAAAGACGAAAATAAAAAACGTGCTGATTTTATCGGCAATAATAATGGATGGCAAAGTGACAAAAAGACGCACTTTTTCAAGATAAAAAACAAGATGCTTATGGACTACGAAAGATCCGGATATTTTTCACAAGGAAGCGTCGACAGGATAATGGAAAATTTGGAAAGTAAACTCGATCGAATATTAGATCTATTTTCAGAAAGTGAATCTCATTTGATCATCTTTGGAGTAGAAAAAGATGATGATTTTCTTTATCCCGGAGAGATTCCAGCTTTTATCGATTATTTCAAGGAAAAAATGAATTCTCAGATAAAAAAGGGTAAAGATGAAAAAAAATCCGTTTCGATAAAAGCCAGAAGATGTGCGATGTGCGGAAAGGAAACGACCACTTTTGTCAATCTCAACAAGGTTTTCAACTTTGCAACCTTCGACAAGAAAAGCTTTCTTCCAGGTCTGGATGAAAATTCAAAGTTGAAGGTATTTCCGATTTGCACTGATTGTTTTAAAGATTTTTCACGCGGAAGGGAACGTCTTGACAGGGAATTCTTAGATGGTCGAACGATTCCTGGAATAAAGATATGGTGTATTCCAGAGATCATAGGACCTCATTCTTTAGGGTCTCTTGAGGTTGTTGTTGAACAATACAAGGAATACGTGTCCAAAGAAAGCACAGGAATAGAGAATATGTTCAATAGTTTCGCAGAATTCGAGAACAAGAATCTTCTCTTTCATTTCATTTTTTGGGAACAAAAAAATGCCAAGGAATTGGTTCACGCTATGGTTGAAGACGTTCCGCCAACGCAACTTAGGATGATAGAAGGGTGTTGGAGGGAAAGTCTCAACGCCATCGAAACAAAGGAAGAGACGATCCAAAAGACTGAAAGACTCAGCACCGCTCTGAAGTTTGTTTACAGAACCATAACGGATTTAGGAAAGAAGAACGAGGCGGAAACGAAACATCTCAGAGATTTGGTCGTAAAGATCATAAGCAGCCTGCTGAACGGTGAAAAGGTGAATGTCGATTCGGTGAAATCGATATTTGTTGAAAGAATACCGAAACTTCTCCATGAGAAAGGGGAAATCAATCCGTTTTTCGAAATAAGGAACATGTTCCTGATAATCGATTTCATATCTCGTTTCAACTCGGAGGTGGGAAAATGAACACCGATTTTTTCGGCGAACTGCGGGATAAGTACCTTCAGACGGACTTCGGGAAAGGGGTTTTTCTTGCCGGAGTGGCAATAGGAACGCTTGCCAAAGCGCAGCTCGGAGATTCAACGGAAAAGAAAATAGAGGATGCACCGCTTTTCAAACAGATCAATTTCGGTAAGATGACTCTTAAAGAGCTCAAAAGGCACATCGCGAGGATTCCGGAGTTAACGAAAGCTTACAGAATCGATTATTCGGGAATGATAGAGTCTCTTGCGAGCGAATCGGGGAAGCTCATCCTGAGCAGCGGTTCGAAAGAACTTGGTGTCGATGGCAATTTCGCGTTTACAGTGGCATTCATGAATTCCGGCGAGTATTTCTGGGGAAAGATCTTCAAGAAGAAGGAGGAATAACAAATGTTCGAAGGAAGAAGAGAGATTCTTTTTCTGTATTCGGTAAAAGATGGTAATCCCAACGGAGATCCTCTTAACGCGAATTATCCGAGGTACGATGAAGAAACGCAACAGGTTTTGGCTTCAGACGTGAGAATAAAGAGGACAATTCGAGATCAATTGATCCGGAAAGGTGAAGCAGTTTTTGTAGACGGAGAAACGAAAACATTAGAGGAAAGATTCAAAGAATTGAAAAGTTTGTTCAACACTTCAACAGGCAAAGAGACCTTGAGAAAGTGTATAGACGCGCGTCTTTTTGGCGTCACATTTGCTCTCGGAAAACCAAAAAATGAAAAACAAACCACAAAAAATTCATTTGCTTGGACAGGCCCGGTTCAGTTCAAGTGGGCAAGATCTCTGAATAAGGTGAAAGTCGATTTCGTTCAGGGTTCAGGAGGGTTTGCAACCACAGAAGAAAGCGAGAACAGGACTTTTAGAAACGAGTACAAGGTCCCGTTCGCCATGATGGCAGCTTACGCCATAGCGAACCAAAACGCTTCGAAGATCACAGACGCTACCGATGAAGATCTTTCCAAAATGAGAGAAGCTCTTTGGAGTGGTACCAACAACCTCATAACCAGAAGCAAGACAGAACATCGTTCTAGGTTGATGGTTGAGATCGAATATAATCCCGGTTTCGAGAGTCACATAGGATCTATTGATGAAAAGGTAACTCTTGTCAAGAGCGATGGAAGTCTTTTCGACGAAGATGAACAGCTTTCGATAAGAAGTCCGAAAGATTTCATGATTGATATTTCGGAGATTGTAAAAAGCATGAACAGAATAAAAGACAACGTTAAGATTGTGAGGTTAATCGTCGATCCTGAAATAAATCTCAAAGGCCTTGAAGATTTGAAAAATATCGGTGTGAATGTTTCCATCGAAAAGAGGTGATCTTTTTGCCTACCGTCTTCGATGTGAGTGGCCCTATTGCAATGTTTAGGAAGCCCTACACGACCACATCATCAGTTTCGTACCCCTTTCCACCTCCGACTGCGATTGTCGGACTCATAAGTGCGATCGTAGGATTTGAAAACAGTGCTGATAAAGATAGCTGTTCTGCTGAGTTTTGGAGAAAAATTGCCGGTAACCGAGTGGGAATAAAACTTCTATCGAGTATTAAGTGGTACAAGACATCACTCAATTTTTGGAATGTCAAAGAGCCTCAAAAAAACACGCACACACAAATAAAGCATCAATTTGTAAAAGATCCGTCTTACAGGGTTTATGTCGATGGCCCGGTAGAAGACGAACTCGAAAGACATTTGTCTCAAAACAGTTTCGTCTATACGCCTTATCTCGGTGTTGCTTATGCCATCGCCGAAATAGGATATGTCGGCAAGTTTGAAAGCGAAAAACTTTCAGGAAACGACATTCTTGTCGACACGATCGTTCCGTACGACTCGGATGACGTTGAAATAGACGTGCTGAAATCCGGAGGACTGCACAGAGAAATAGTTCCTTTCAGGATGAATGATGAAAGGAATCTGGAAAAGGTCATAACGGTTTTGTATTCGTCAAAAGGAAATCAACAGGGAATTTTCGTCAAAAAATCCGGAAATATGGAGGTGTCGAAAGTTGGCAAAGACACTGTCGCATGGTTTCCTGCTTGGTAAATATAGCCACAATGATCCAAAAAAAGAATTGATTGTTCATCTTGAAGGTGTTCTCAACATAGCCGAAGAGATAAAGAAGTTCCATGGCTTGAGCGTAAATGTTGAAAATGTCGCGCTAATGCATGATGTTGCGAAATCTCACAAGGATTTTCAAAACTATCTGCTGAATAACGGAAGAAGATTCGATCACTCCGAGCCATCTTCTCTGTTTTTGCTGAGCGAAACGAAGAATTTTATGGAAGCGGAAATCGTGAGAAGACATCATACGGGGATTCTGGATCTAAGTGACATTAAATCGTTCTGGAATTCTCCGGAAGTGCAAAAAAATTTTTCGAAGAGAATAAAAGATTTTGCTGGCAATGACTTCGAAACCATTTCGGAAGAGGAGCTAAAATACCTGGCTTTCAAATTCTTTCGGGAAAAGTACGGCATCGAAGAATGGCTGGATTTCAAAACTGTCTATTCTATCCTCATAACTGCTGACAGACTTGATGCTTCCAACTCCGGAAAGGTGGATTTCAAAAAGCCGAAATTCGACTTGAAAAAGCTAAACAATTATATATCCGCGCTTCCGAAAAACGACCTTTCCGAATGGAGGGAGAATGTAAGAAAAACCACGCTCGAAGAGGTTGAAAAGAAAGTTGACAAACCAAGAGTGTATACCCTAACGCTTCCGACGGGCGCTGGGAAGACAATAATAGGCTTTCAGGCGGCATCACTGATCTCAGAGAAGTTCTATTTGAAAACGATTATATACGTTCTGCCATTTATAAGCATAGTGGAGCAAAATACGATCGTTGCGAAGCAAATGTTTGACGATGTTCAGGAGGATCACCATCTGGTGAGTACATCTGAAGATACTGAAAAGATGACAAATTTAGAGAGATTCATATCTGTTTTCAGGTACTGGAGCTCACCAGTTGTCGTCACAACACTCGCAAAATTCTGGGAGGTACTTTATTCGCCAAAAGCGAACGATACAATGAATTTCCATCGTTTGAAAGACGCGATCGTGATACTTGACGAACCACAGTCTTTAGATTCCAAATTATGGTCAGGTTTTGGGAAAACCATAGACTTTTTATCCAAAGAGTACGGAACTTTTTTTATTCTTATGACCGCAACGCAGCCGGAAATAGCGAAAGGAATCGAAATAGCGCCGCCTGTGAAGATACCTAGATCCAGACACTCCTACAAAATCGTAGAAGGCAAAAAGCAGATCGAAGACATAGAAGAGATTCTCGATTTTAAAGGTTCAGGCCTGATGGTTTTCAACACGAAAAAATCGGCTTTTACAGCATACGAAAAGTACAAGCAAAAACTCGAAGGAGAAGTTTTCTTTTTGTCTACATGGATAATCCCGACGGAGAGACGAAAAAAGATAAAGGAACTGAAAAGACTTGAAAACGAAGGGAAACCCCATTCGTTGGTATCAACGCAAGTTGTAGAAGCCGGTGTGGATCTGGATTTCGAATGGGCTTTCAGGGACATTGGACCCCTGGACAGCATCATTCAAGTTGCCGGACGATGCAACCGGAATATGAAGAGGAAATCCGGAACAGTTACCGTCGCCGAGATCGTTAATGAAAACGGGAAATCTTTCGCATTGCCTGTATATGGGAAAGTGCTCCTTTCGAAAACGGAAGAGGTGCTTTCAGGATTGAGAGAATTTTCAGAAAGCGATATACCTGAAATTCTTTCGAAGTACTACCGGAAGGTTTCTTCCTCGATAAGCCAGGAAGGACCCTGGTACAGAATAGAAAATGGTGAATGGGGATATTACGAACCACTCATAGAAGAAAGAAACGACGAAGCACTAGTTTTCATCGATATCAACGGAGAAGTGGAAAAACTTTTCGATAGATTTCGTGATATGGACAATACTCTCGAAAATCTTGCGGAACGGAAAAGACTGTGGAAAGAACTTCAGGATTATGCAATCAATGTTCCTCAGAAATATATGGAAGCGTGGAAAAGAAAAAGCGATGGAATTATGATCGATGATTTTGAACCGGAATTACAAGAACTTCAATACGGAATGTGGATCGTCAAAAAAGGCGGTATCGGTAAGATCTACAGGATGGACTGCGGATTCGTTCCTACTGAGGAGGAGCATTTCGATGACTGAAGACGTCATAACTGGATATTCAGTACTTGCGTATTCGGTTTGCCACAGAGAAGCGTGGCTGGTTTTGAGAAGGTTCGTTCCGGATAGGGACAATTCGTACATAGAGCTCGGTAAATTTCTGCACCAGAATTCTTATTCGAGAAAGGGAGTCAAAGAGATAGAACTTCCGGGAGCTAAGGTAGACGTGATCTGGCAGGAAGGGAAATGCACCATAGTCGGTGAGATAAAGAAATCATCTCATTCTGTGAAAGGCGCACGTGTCCAATTGCTCTACTATCTCAAAATTTTGAAAGACCTCGGGATAGAAGCTAAGGGTCAGATAATGATCCCTAAGGAAAGAAAGAAGATTGATATAGAATTTAATGAAGAGACTTCGGACGAGATAGAAGAGATCGTGGAAGGACTGAAAGAACTCGAAAAGATCGAAACACCGCCGAAGCCCAAATGGATCGCACAGTGTCCGAAATGTGGTTTTTCAGATTTCTGCTGGGCAGGTGAAGAATGATGGCAGATCCAATTTACATCTTCAAAAGCGGGATGCTTTCAAGAAAAGGAAATACGATCGCATTCAAGGGAAAGGACGATGAAAAAACAAGGTACATTCCGATCGAAAATCTCCTCGAAATAAAGATCTTCGGCGATGTAAACATAAACAAGAGATTTCTCGAATTTCTGGCTTCCAAAAGAATACCGATTCACTTTTATAATCATTACGATCGGTACATAGGCTCCTTTTACCCTTATGAATACAATTCAAACGGAATAACTATAGTTATGCAAAGTGAATTTTATATTGACAAAGAGAAAAAACTTGATCTTGCCAAAAGATTCATAAACGGTGCCATGTTGAATATGAAACGATTTGTTTCTTACTATGAAAGAAAAGGGTTTGAACTTGCCGATCGGATCGAGAAGATGGGAGAGATAAAATCTAAAGTGGATGAAGTCGAAAGTATCGACGAGCTAATGGCTCTCGAAGGAAATTACAGAGAAATTTACTATTCGGCCATGGACGACATAATCGAAAGACCCGAATTCAAGATCGGAACACGAGAAAGAAGACCGCCAACTAATTTCATGAACACGATGATAAGTTTCGGCAATACATTGATGTACTCGACAGTTCTAACTGAAATCTACAAAACGTCTCTCGATCCAAGAATAGGGTACCTTCATTCTGCGAATTTCAGAAAATTTTCGCTGAATCTCGATATAGCGGAAATATTCAAGCCAATAGTCGTTGACAGGACGATATTTTCGTTGATAAACCGAAACGAAATAGATGAAGGTGATTTCAAACAAGTAAAGGGAGGAATCCATCTCGATGATTCGGGAAAGAGAAAATTCATTAAAAGTTACGAAGCACATTTAAATGCGACGATAAAACATTCTAAATTGAAACGCAACGTTTCGTACCGAACGCTCATAAGGCATGAATGTTACAAAGTGATAAAGCATATTCTCAAAGAAAAAGAATACAAACCTTTCGTCATGGAGTGGTGAATATGTACGTGATAATGGCTTACGACGTAAACGAAAAAAGGGTCGGAAAAGTTCTGAAAAAATCAAGAGAATATCTTACGTGGATTCAAAACTCTCTTCTTGAAGGTGAAATAACGGAAGCAAAGTTTAAAATATTAAAAAGCAAGATTGAGAATATAATAGAATTCAAGGAAGACAGCGTCACGTGGTACGTTTTGAGTTCTGAAAAGCTTATTAAAAAAGAGAGCATGGGAGTCGAAAAGGGGATACCGGATATCATGTTGTGAAAATCTGTCGACCTCTGATAGCGCAAAAACGCCGGGGGATCGACAGACTTTCAAAAAATCGCTAAAGATGATATAGTGATGGGAAAACAGGAATCTATTGAAGAAAATTCTTGCTATAGACATTTGAAATTCGTTTTAAGAATCATTATTTTTTAATAGTATTATGGGTTTTTATCGTACCTATAAGGAATGGAAACTTATCTATTGATGTCTACTAAAAACAACTATTATATATGTTTTTATCGTACCTATAAGGAATGGAAACGTGATTTCGATGAAGCAAGCGTATCATATGGTTTAGATAGTTTTTATCGTACCTATAAGGAATGGAAACAATTGTCTAAAAATTCGTTAATCTCATCCTGAAGCATCGTTTTTATCGTACCTATAAGGAATGGAAACCCGAATTCCTGTAATTTCCTCGTTTTTGAAATAAAAGGTTTTTATCGTACCTATAAGGAATGGAAACCCCCCAGTCGTAAGCCGTCCCGATCTGCCCCTCAATAGTTTTTATCGTACCTATAAGGAATGGAAACGTCAAAATTTTGAGTTGGAATGAA
>DYLQ01000013.1 GCA_020722015.1 Thermotoga sp.
ATTCAACAATTCTATCTTTTGCCTTTTGAAAAGAAAGGCATTTCCACCGCACGAGATTATTCTAAATTCATCGCCTTTTATCTCGATCGCGCATTTGTTTTCAACTCCCAAACCTGTATTTGAAGAATTCATGATGAATTTTGTGAATTCAGGTTTTCTGTTTTCTTCGTTCAAATGCGGACAGAAGATTCCATCGACGATACCGAGACCATCTACGACGACGTACTTCCATTGATTCGAGTTTGAAAATTTTTCTGAATCACTGAAGCCTTTTTTAAACCAGCATATGGCTCCAGCACTCAATCCTGAAAGTATTATGCCTCTTTTGTAGCCTTCAATTAAAAGTTTATCCACTGCTTTTTCTTTCCAAACCTTCATCATCATTGCGGTGTTACCGCCACCCACATACACGAGATCCGAAGAAAATATCTTGTCTTCTATCTCTTTCTGATCCACTGATTTTGTCGTCAAAAATAAAATATCTGTTTTACACCCCAGACGTTTCCCGTAAACTTCTTCAAAAGCACGGCAATATTCAAGAGGTTCTCCGCTCGCAGTTGGTATGAACAAAGCATGAGGGCTATCTTTTCCTGTTAATTCAACTATCCTTTTGTCTATTTCGAAAGTCTCGAATTGTGAAATTTCTCCGCCGCCGATTGCGACAACGTATCCCATGATCTCACCTTTCATCCTTGAGCTTATCGAGGTCATTTGACTTTATCGGATGAGATTCCCGATCAGGTCGAGAATGACGGTGGTAAAGTCGTTTGATCTCAAACGATTGAATTATAGCATTTTCACCGATGGTGAAAAAGACTTGGCGTTGGTTTAGTATAGTTGATTTCGTCGTTGAAAGTTCTGAATTATTGTGTATAAATTGTTTATAATGAATGTTTTTGTAGTTACATTCAGCACTTTTATTAAATTCGTGATCCATTAAGAATAATTTTTGAATAAATATTGGTAAAATGATTGTAAATCTTTGTAGCAAAATCTTCGATTTTTTTAATTTTAGATCGCGCAATCTCTTGTGTGACAAGCATTTCCGACGTTACGCTCTAAAACCACCACATTTTGACTTTTGGACGTGCTTTGGTATAAAAGACTTACCCCAATTTTACCCCTCGCCAAAGTCGGTTTAGCCTCCTGAGATCGACGATCTCGGACATGAACATTTTTCTTATTTCATAGGCATTTGAAAGAAATGTTGTGGTTATGGAAAAATTTGAGGTGTAAAATAAAATATGATGAATACTCATACTTTAACGGAAATATCTTTGAAGACCATAAAATCAGTCGATCCGTACAAGATGACGAAGGAAAAATGTGCCGGAATAAAGCCTGGGAAAAAGAACTTTCTTGTGTCATTTGGAAAGGCATCTCTTGGAATGGCAAAGGCGATATCCGAAATTTTTGAAATAGAAGCAGGCGTCGTATCGACTAACGAGAATGATTTGCCTTCGAGTGAGAAGATAGAATATTTTCATGCCAGTCATCCATTTCCGGACATTCAAAGCGTTAACGCTGCAATGCGTGCCATAGAGATAATTCAAAGCGCAACGCGGGAAGATCTTGTGATCTTCGCCATATCCGGAGGAGGTTCGGCGCTTTTTGAATATCCAAAGGTGGATCTTGAACTTTTAAATGAAATCACAAAGAAGCTTATGAGTTCCGGCGCTGATATTCAAGAGTTGAATACCGTTCGAAAAGCACTTTCAAAGATCAAGGGCGGCAAATTAGCCGGATTTACAAAGGCCCGTGCTGTGTCATTTGTGATTTCGGATGTCATCGGAGATGATCTCTCGATGATAGCCTCGGGGCCGACTTATCATCAAGAGGTTAACACGAACGATGCCGTTGATGTGCTGAAAAAATACGGTATCACGATCCCAAAACTCGGAGAATGTCACGAACCGGTACCGAGAACGGATGTCAAACATGTAATCGTTGCCTCGAACAAAGATGCGTGCATGAATGCCGTTAAGCTTTTAAAGGACGACGGGTACGAGTCAGTTTATTTAGGATCGGCAATTCAAGGCGAGGCACGGGAAGTTGCCAAAGTACTCGGAGGCATTTACACGGAGATCGAAAAGGGAAATACTTATTTTAAGCCCATTGCCGTTGTAAGCGGCGGAGAGACAACCGTCACGGTGAAAGGGAATGGAATTGGCGGGCGCAATCAAGAGCTTGCGCTTGCGATGATCGATATTTTAAGGGGCAAGCATATCACCTTTGCATCTTTCGGAACGGATGGCATAGATGGAAATTCTCCCGCAGACGGTGCCGTTATCGATGGTCAAACGTTCGATATGGCGAAATCCCTTGGGCTTGATCCAAAAGAGTATCTCAGAAGAAATGATTCCTTCACATTTTTAGATAAACTCGGTCTTTCACTGATAACGGGTCCGACGGGCACAAACGTTATGGATGTTCAAATTGCGGTTATCGAATAAATGTTGCTCGACAATTGACTTTATAGGGTTGGATTCCCAATCAAAACAATTTAATTAATTGATAAATAATTATGGCCAACAAAGCCGCTAAAAACGGAGTGATAAGCCATCCCAAAAGCATTTTCGATATGCTTTTGAAATTCACCGTTTCTACGCCTTTTACAAAGCCGATGCCTATGGTTGAGCCTATACTCGCCTGAACGCTTGAAGTCGGTATTCCAAGCAAAGAATAAGCAAAAAGCGTTGTGGACTCTGAAAAAATTGCCACAGAGGCATCGAATGGCTCCATCGATGTTATGTTCTTTCCCGTCGAGTAAATGATCTTTTTGCTTGACATGAAAGCCCCCAATGCCATAACACCGCCCCCTATAAAAAGTGCCTGAGTCACATCCAGCATACCTTTGCCGATAAACGGACCGACGACATTCGCAACGTTGTTTGCACCGAGCGAATAAGAGGCATACATTCCGAAAACAAAGGTCATCATTTGAAGAATCGTTTGTCTTGTTCTGAAAGATTTGCTTTTGTTGAATGGTATAGAAATCAGTTTATGGAAGACAAAAGATATCGCAATTGCGCCGAAAGGGGCTATCAGCCAAAATATCGCGACTTTGAAAACCATGTTCCAATTCACGTAACCGTTAAGCATTCCCAAACCTATCAATGCTCCGACTATTCCCTGCGTTATGGATGTCGGCACTGAAAAGTGTGTCATTAAGATTATCAAAATGGCGGTTCCGATCGATGCGCTTATTGAAATGTCAAGAGATACTCTCGTTATAGAATTTATGGTCGATAAACCGGCACTGCCGTGTATTATCGCACCCAGAAAAACAAAAATACCGGCCATGATTGTGGCAACTCTGTAATTTATGGTACCTGAGATCACGGAAGGACCGAACAAAGTGGCAATGTTGTTTCTGCCCAAAGACCATCCGACAAGGGCAGATGCCAAAATGATGACAAAAAACACTGACTCATCTCCTACTTGTTTTAAAATTAAGTATACTAAAACAACTTTAACAATGAAGCCATTTGACTTTATCGAACGAGATTCCCGATCAGGTCGAGAATGACGGTTGTGGTTGTGTGCCTGGCTCTCGCTTCGTTGCAAAGACAAACTTGCAATGAGCTTATACCTTTGATGACATATAAGCCATGTCGAAAATGAGATTTACCTTGTTTATAGCATCCGGTATTTCTTCGATATCCTTGTATTTTATCATGGCAATGAATACATTCGTTGAACCATTTTTGTTTGAAAGATAGACTTCCAAATCTGGAGATGATTTTTTTATGTACGATAATATTTTTTCCGCCTGAACGTCTGAATTCAACGTAACATTCAAGGGATAGATGTAACCTCCATCTTCACTTTTCAGATCGAAAAATACCTGATTACCGTAAACATACGAATTAGATTTTATCTTCCAGTAAATGTTATCAAAGGCTAAGTTTATCTCATCCATTTTTTTGTTCAATTCTTCTATAGTTTGAAATTTAAAAAGTGCCAAAAAAACGTTTGTCATTCCAGATTTTACATTGAGATAGACGTCTACATCTTTGAGGTATTTTTTGACTCCTTCTATGATTTTGTCAGATGGCACATCGGCATAGGTAGTTACGCTCAAAGGGTACAAATAGTAAGATTCATCGGAAATTTTATACTCTGTAAGAACGCTATTTCCCATCAATGCGGAGTTTGGTATTGAAATGAGATTGTTATCTTTTGTGATAACTTTTGAGAAAAATGTCTTTATATCCACTACTTTCCCTATCGTCTGGTTTCCCCATATCCACGAATTTATACCTATTATGTCACCGTATTTTATGGTACGAGAAGATGTGGCAAAAACGCCAGATAAAAAATTTGACGCCACAGTTTGAACTGCAAAGCCGAGGATGACACCGCCTATTGTACTTCCAGCCAAAACTCCTGTTATGCTTATCTGGAAAACGGAAAGCACAATGGCTATTATCACGATGTACATGGCTATTCTCACTACCATAGTCACAACACCGTAAGATTCTTTTCTTGATTCCATTTTACTTTCTATGTATTTTATGATGGTGCTTGTGATTATAAATCCTATTACAACGACGATGATCGATCTGACACTTTCGTTTATTAAAGGCTCATATACTTTATATTTTGGGAAAAAGTCGATAAGAATTCTATCAATAAGAAAACCCAAAAGTACCACAAGAAAGATTCCAACTGCGATTTCCGCGAGGATCTTAAACAATTCGACTTTCGTGCGCTTGCCGTTTTTCATGAAATCGCCTCTCCTTTTAATCTGTCTTTTAAATGGTGGCACATATTCCAAGTGCTTTTTTAGATCTTATCTTGAATTAATTTTATGCCTCTTCGATCGATTTGTGCTTTCTAAACAAAATTTTATCATCATTCTGAAAAAATCAAATCATTTCTCTTTTTCTCATCTCACTACTTCACATTTGGATCGATCGAGTATATAATCTTTGAAGATGATCAAAAGATGGAGGAATGAGTATGGTTGCTAAAAATGTAAGAGTCGGAGTTATAGGAGCGGGACTCATAGCCCAAGTGGCACATATTCCCGCTTACATCGAAGCAGGCGCGGAAGTTATTGGAATATCGGATATCGTTGAAAGCAGATTGAAGCAGGTGGCGAAAAAATTTTCCATCTCGAAGACTTACACAAATTACAAAGATTTGCTTGCAAATCCGGATATCGATGCAGTGAGCATATGTACGCCAAACTACTTGCATGCTCAAATGACAATCGATGCTTTAAATGCCGGAAAAGCGGTGCTTTGCGAAAAGCCTATGGCCATGAATTCAAGAGAGGCACAGAGTATGTTCGAAGCATCTCAAAAGGCCGGGAAGTTGCTCATGATGGGATTCAGCAACAGATTCAGAGGAGATGCGCAAAAGTTAAAGCAATTCATAGATGAAGGAAAACTCGGAAAGATATACTATGCAAAGGTAGGGTACATGAGAAGACGTGGAACTCCCAAAGGATGGTTTACGGTAAAAAAAGAATCGGGTGGCGGGCCTGTCATAGACATAGGAGTTCACGTGATAGATCTTACGAGATACCTCATGGGAAATCCAAAGCCGGTTTCAGTTTCAGCATCAACTTACAAATATTTTCCTGATTATCGTATAGATGGGGTATACCCTTGGGAATCTTCGGATGTCAAAGAGGGATTAAGAGATGGTAAAGAAAATGACGTTGAAGATCTCGCAAATGCATTCATAAGATTTGAAGACGGATCGACTGTTTTTGTTGAAACATCATGGGCGGCCAACATCGAGGCAGATAGATTTTACATAGATTTGCTTGGAACGAAGATGGGAGGTAGGATAGACTCTTACAATCCCATTCACAAAGGGTCAAAAAACAACGAAGGAAGCATCTTTCTTTACGGTGAGGAGATGAATTCACTTGTGAATTACGAAGTGAAGACTCCCGAGGTAAGAAGCCATTTTGAAGAGGTAAGGTATTTCGTTGGGCTTTTAAAGGATGGGAAACCCGATTCACTTGAGACTGCCAAAAACGGCGTCGAGATTCAGAAAATACTCGATGCTATCTATAAAAGCGCTGAAACAGGGAAAGAAGCCACCGTTAAATGAGCATGAAATGTGGTGCTGAATTGTGATAATAGGCGTTTGTGGGAATATAGGGGCAGGCAAATCAACGATCATAGAGATGATGGAAAAATATCTCAATTATGTCCCGGTTTACGAAACGGTTGAAGAAAACCCTTATCTTGAAGATTTCTACAAGGATATGAAAAAGTGGGCTTTTCATTCCCAACTTTTCTTTCTCATAAAACGTTTTGATTTTTTGAAAAGGGTAGATCCGTCAAAAGGCGTTATATTAGAGGATAGAACAATAGAGGAAGATGTCAACATCTTTGCCAAAAACTTGCATGATATCGGATACATTTCCGACAAAGATTGGAAGACTTACCTTGATCTGTTTAAAACTTTTTCAGATCATCTTCCCAAGCCTTTAGGCCTTATCTATCTCGATGCATCTCTTAAAACCCTCAGAGAGCACGTCAAACGAAGAGGAAGAGCCTTCGAAAGCAAGATCTCAGATGATTACCTCGAGAGGCTTAACATGCTTTACAAAGAATGGATATCCAAGGTTGAAATTCCGGTGTTGAGGATCGATTGCGATTCCTTCGATTTTGTCCTTTACGAAAAGGACAGAGATGAAATTCTTCAAAAAGTGGCTAATTTTGCCAATTTGCTTGAATAAAATGCTTTTTTGGTTGATTTTGCCGGTATGCGTGAGTATGCATGAGTATGTATGAGTATGCGCGAGTATGCTTTTCTTCCATGGTAAAGCCATCCATGCTATACTTTCGTTGAGAAATGGAGGTGGCATCTTTGAAGAAAAAAGTTTTGATCCTTGGAGCAGCTGGAAGGGATTTCCACAATTTCAACACGTATTTTCGCGATAACGCGGATTACGAGGTTGTGGCATTCACCGCAACTCAAATTCCAGATATCGCAGGCAGAAAGTATCCCGCCGAGTTGGCTGGAACGCTTTATCCCAAAGGTATCCCAATATACCCGGAAGAAGATATGGTAAAACTGATTAAGGAACATTCGATAGACGAGGTAATTTTATCTTACAGCGATCTTCCACACCAATACGTTATGGAACGTGCATCTATGGTAATTTCTGCCGGTGCCGATTTTAAGTTGATGGGTACAAAACACACGATGGTAAAGTCTAAAAAACCGGTCATAGCCATCTGTGCCGTAAGAACCGGATCAGGTAAAAGTCAAACGACAAGAAGGGTACTTGATATATTGAGAAATCACAAGAAAAAAGTCATATCCATACGTCATCCCATGCCGTACGGCGATCTTGTCAAGCAAAAGGTTCAAAGGTATGCCACATATTCAGATTTGGATAAGTACGAATGTACAATAGAGGAAAGAGAGGAATATGAGCCTCACATAGACAGAGGAAGTGTGATTTATTCTGGCGTAGATTATGAGGCCATTTTAAGACAGGCCGAATCTGAGGATCCCGATGTCATTTTGTGGGATGGTGGAAACAACGATTTTTCATTCTACAAACCCGATTTGCTTATAGTCGTTGCCGATCCGCATAGAGCCGGTCATGAAAAGACTTTTTATCCCGGTCTTGCCAATTTCATGATGGCAGATGTGATAGTCATAAACAAAGAAGAAACGGCACTTCCGGAAAATGTTGACGAGATAAGAAGAAGTGCGGCGCAATTCAATCCACGTGCGACGATTGTCGATGCCGCATCTCCTATTTTCGTTGAAAATTGGGAGAAAATTCGTGGAAAGAAAGTGCTCGTCATAGAAGACGGCCCAACCTTAACTCACGGGAACATGCAATATGGTGCCGGATACATTGCCGCTGTTAAATTCGGCGCTTCTGAGATCGTAGATCCAAGGCCGTTTGCGGTCGGATCGATTGTCAATACGTTTAACAAATATAACCATCTTTCAAAGATACTTCCGGCGATGGGTTATGGAGGAAAGCAGATAAAAGAACTCGAGGAGACGATTAACAAATCTGACGCGGAGCTTGTCATCGTTGGAACGCCTATTGATCTTGGCAGAGTGTTGAAGATGAACAAACCTTCCTTAAGAGTCAGATATGAACTTGAAGAGATCGGAAAGCCGAACCTTGAAGATGTGATATCCGAATTTCTCAAGTCAAATAAGATTTAAAGATCGGGGCTTTATGCCCCGATTTTACTTTTCGTTTCGTGATTTAAAAGCCAGGATTTTCTCCACCGTCCACCACCGTAATTTCCAATTGTGCCGTTTGATTTCACAACGCGATGGCAAGGGATTATTATGCTGATTGGATTTTTACCGACAGCGCTTCCGACTGCCCTAAATGCTTTGGGATGCCCTATCGATAAGGCTATATCTTTGTAGGAGACAACTTCCCCAAAGGGAATTTTTACCATCTCATTCCAAACTCGTTTTTGAAAGTCTGTGCCGTCAAGCGCGTAATTAATAGAAAAATTTTTTCTTTTTCCGGTAAAGTATTCCTTCAACTGTGAGATGCAATTTTTGATCTCACGAGAATCGCAAATTTCATCTTTTATTTCGTCTGTAAAGTTAACGGTATATACAAGATCATCCGTACCCGTTACTTCTATAATGCCTATTGGCGATTCAAAGTAAGCCTTTTGAATGTTCATCATTTTACCTCAAAGAAGATTTACGTCATGTACATAACGCTATCTTTACTTCTCGACTTTTATAGCATAAAGGTAGTCATTCAAAGAACCAATGTAAATTAAGCCATCATTCCCCAAAGTTGGTGTGGAATTGACGAAACTTCCAAGTTTGTATTGCCACAAAAGCGTACCGGATGGATTTAGCGCACAAAGATATCCGTTTTGTGTTCCAAAATACAAAATGCCGTTTTTGTCCAGAGAAACTGTTGTCGGAAATCCATCTGTCTTGTAAAGCCAATCCATGTGACCATCCTTTACAGCACAAACGTATCCCGTGGGATTAAAACCGCTTTGATCTGTGATGACGTAAACCGTCCCTTCTCGAGAAATGATGGGAGTTCCATTCACGTTACCACCTATGTTGATCGTCCACAACAACTTCCCGTCTTTGCCCAAAGCGTAAAACTCGCCATTTTCAGTTCCAAAATAAATCGTTTCGTCATTTACCGCGATGCTTCCATCCAGCATAGCACCACTTTTGTATTCCCATTTCATTTTTCCATCTTTTTCGAGTGCATAAACGTTACCGTCGACGTTTGCAAAATACACGGTTCCGTCTTTTCCAACGATGGGATTGGATCTTATGGGAGCATTGGTTTTGTATTCCCATTTCAATTTTCCATTTTCTCCCAAGGCGTAAAGAAATCCGGTATTGTTTCCAAAATAGATCGTTCCATTTGAAATTGCCGCAGTTGAATTTATCGAATCACCGGTTTTGAATTTCCAGATAAGATGCCCCTCTTTGTTCAAAGAATAAAAATCACCGGAATTCGTTCCAAAATACAAATTGCCATCTTCTCCGATTGAGGCCGCAGAAAATATCTGACCGCCGGCTGCAAAAGCCCATTTTAACTTCCCGTCAGGCTTCACGGCGTACATCTTTCCATCGTAAGAGCCGACGTAAACCGTTCCATCAACTCCTAAATTAGGCGACGCAAGTATATGGCCTTCTGTCTTGTAAGCCCATTGAATTATCGAACTCGTCGAATTGACATTTTTCCCTGGAGAAGGTATCAAAAATCTGCCAATTATTATAAAGCCTACAAGTATAAATGACCACAAAAACCACCACGAAAAAAATCTTTTGTTGTTCATATCTCTACCATGTTGAACTCACTTTTCAAGCGGTCTAAAAGCACTTGAATGTCCTTAACTTTGAAGAAATGAGATTCGCATTTACAATCAGAGGATCCAAAGTGAGGAATGCCTTCTTCATTTTTTGCTATTGCGCTTGCCACTTCGCATTCCATAGACTTGGGGGATTCTTTTATGAGTACTTTAGAGATGTCAGAATCTCCGCCTTTCAAAAAATAATCTATGTGCCAAAAGGTCTTTTTGTTTTTGGAAAGATGTCTTTTTATCCTGTTTTCAAGACCGTTTTGAGCAGATCCAACGTACACGTACGTCCCGGCTTCGAATTTTATCTTTCCAAGCGAACCGATTTTGATGTTTTTTTGACTTTTTAAATCGATTGTAAGAACGTAAATGCCTTTTTTCAATTTACCATCTCGTTAATTAGACGTTTTGACAAGCAAAGAAAGATCACCGAAATTAAGGAAAAGTTGATCGAGATTTTTTAAAAATCCCAACCTGTTTAGCCTGAGATCTTCTCTCGGAGACATGACAAAGACGGTATCGAAATACTCATCTATCGATGGCTTTAGAGATTTAAGATGTTCAAAAGCCACTTCGTAATTAAAATGTTCAAGTGCATCTTCGATCTTTGGCTTCAAATCGTAGTACGCTGAGAAAAGTTTCTTCTCATGTTCATCGAACAAGTCAACATGATACTCAAATGAGTGATGATTCTTTGAGATGTTATGAACCCTTGTGTAAGCGATTATGAAATTTTCAAATTCTGCCTCTTTTCGACTCTTTTCAATGGCCTGAGCTGCGAGTATCGATCTGAATGGCTTGTTCCACAATTCAAGAACCGCCTTCGAAACATCTTGAGATATATTCAGGCTTTCTCTCAAAATAACGTCAAGCCTACCTTTGAAGAATGAATTCAAACTTTCCATAGAAACTTTTTTGCCCAAAATATTTTCGACTATCGACACGATCCCATTTAAATCTATGTCCCATTCAAAATTGTTTAAAATCCTAAGTATGGCAAAAACTTTTTTTCTCAAAGCGTAAGGATCGCGCGAGCCGGACGGAATTTCTCCGATCGCAAAGTTTGCAACAACCGTATCTATTCTATCTGCAAGTCCGATTATCGCTCCTATCGTGTCAGAAGGAAATTCCCCTTCGAGTCCATCTGGCATGTATTGTTCTTTTATGGCAAGGGCAACTCTTGGATCTTCGTTTCTGGCATAGATGCTTCCCATGATTCCTTGAAGTTCTGGAAATTCGTAGATCATGTTCGTTCCAAGATCGCTTTTTGATAAAGTAGCAGCTCTTTCGATGAGTCTCAATTCAGAATCACCGAAGTGCAAAAGCACTCCTATTTTCAAGGCAATTTCTTTGATTCTTTTGACCTTGTCCATCAAGGTGCCAAGGTTTTTTTGAAAGGTCATATCCAAAAGTTTTTCGTTGAAATGTTCAAGGGGATATTTAAGATCTTCCATCTGGTAGAATTCCGCATCGGCAAGTCTTGCGTTTATAACCCTTTCGTATCCATTTTTTACGTTTCCAGCACGGGAAGACGGTCCATCTTGAAAGGCTAAAAATTCTCTTGAGACTTTTCCGTTTTTTCTTGTTATGAAAGTTCTCTGATGATGTCTGAGCACAGTTCTTAAAACCGGTTCTGGCAAATTGAGATAATCCGCTTTAAACTCTCCAATAACCGGTTGCGGATATTCGGTTATCATCGATATTTCATGGACAAGCTCGTCATCTGGTATCACTTCAAGCCCACTATTTTTTATCCCATCTACTATCATCTTTTCTCTTTCATCTACTTTGAGGATAACCATGGATGCTTTCATAACTCGTTCGTAATCACTGACGGATTTAACTGTGATCTCTTTGTCCAAATATCTATGAGATTTGGTTATTTTCGAAGCAATCTTACCCATGAATTCAAACGGAACAACTTCTTCATCCATAATTGAAATTATAGAATGAACAGGACGCGTGTATGAAAATTCTCCATTTCCCCATCTCATAGGTCGTGTGAACTGAAACGAATTCAGAATGGGCGGAAGTATTTGCGAAAGCACCTCTTTGGTTTTCAAGCCTTGATCGAACTTTTTCAGAAAAACATACTTTCCGCCATTGGATTCGGATATTTCTATATCGGAAAGTTGTGCGTTGTTAGATTTCATAAATCCTTCAAGGGCTTTCGTGGGTTTTCCGTCTTTGAATGCGACACTTTCAGAAGGCCCTTTTTTCGTCCCAAAAGCATCCCGCTGCGTTGAAGAAATATCGTGAATTATAAATCCAAATCTCCTCGGGGTTGAAAAAATGTCTATTTTGCCATGATCTATCCTTGCTTTTTCAAGTGCATCGTTAAGGTTAATTTCGAGCGTGTTCAAAATCATCTCTATATCGGCCGGGGGCATCTCTTCAAGGAGCAATTCGAGAAGGTATTCAGACATTCGCAACACCCACTTTTATGAATTTTTCAGAGCACTTTTTTGCCATAGCCCTTATCCTTGATATGTAATTTTGTCTGTGAGAAACGGATATCGCACCGCGCGCGTCCAAAAGGTTGAACACGTGAGACGACTTTATTATCTCATCGTAAGCGGGCCTGTAAAGATCGGCTTCTATCAGTTTTTCAAATTCTTTTGAGTGTTTTTCGAAGAGATCGAATAGCATTTGCGTATCTGCGATTTCAAAGTTGAATTTGGAAAATTGTCTTTCGTTTTCCAGATACAAATCTCCGTAAGTTGTATTTTCATTCCATTTGAGATCGTAAACATTTTCTATGCCCTGAAGGTACATTGCAATTCTTTCGACACCATAAGTTATCTCAAGGGGAATTCTTTTCAACTCAATCCCACCGAATTGTTGGAAATACGTGAACTGCGTTATTTCCATTCCATCGAGCCAGACTTCCCATCCTATGCCCCAAGCCCCAAGTGTGGGAGATTCCCAGTTGTCTTCGATAAACCTTATGTCATGATCTTTTATACCAAGTCCTAAGGCTTCAAGAGATGCAAGGTAAAGGCCTTGGGAATCTTCGGGAGAGGGAAGAATTACAACTTGGTATTGGAAATACCTTTGCATCCTGTTGGGATTATCGCCGTATCTACCATCTGTTGGCCTTCTGCAAGGTTGAACGAAGGCAAATCTTCCGTCTTTTTGATTCAAGACGTTGAAGAAAGTCGTGGGATGATAAGTTCCAGCTCCCATTTCCATATCGTACGGTTGATCTATCACAGCTCCTTTTTTGGACCAAAAATCGTTCAAATTGAATATTAACTCTTGGACATTCATGAAATATCTCCTTCTCGTATGACTCTGGCGCATCTTGAACAAAGCGTTGGATATGCCTCATCTTGACCAACTGATTCGGAGTATTTCCAACATCTTTCACATTTTTGCCCGTGAACATGTTTAACTTTCACATCGATATCTTCGCCTTTGACAAGCGAAACAGACGATACTATCATGATATCCTCGAGATAAGGCTCAACGCTCTTCAAAATGTTGAACAATTCTTCTTCAACCCTTATCTCAATGTCAGCCTCAAGAGGATGACCGATGTGCCCGTTTTGTCTTTCTTCTTCAAGTGCTTTCAAAACCACGTTACGTACATCTCTTATCTTTGACCATTTCTCTAAAATAAATCCATCGATTTCTTTTATCTCAGGCCAATCTTCGAGATGGATACTTTCAAATCGCTTGAATGGTATCGTTGTATATATCTCTTCTGTGGTAAACGGAATCATCGGAGCAAGCATTTTCAAAAGGTCCATTCCCACTTTATGAAGTACGGCCTGGGCTGATTTGCGATTTTGTGAATTTTTTCCGTCTGCGTAGAGTCTGTCTTTGAGAATATCAAGGTAGAAGGCACTCATGTCTATCGTTACGAAATCAAAGATCGCATGGTATGCCTTGTGAAAATCGAAATCATCGTAATATCGAGTTACATCTTTCACGAGTTGGTTCAACAATTCCAACGCGTATCTGTCAATTTCCATCAAATCGTCAACTTTGTCTCTTTGAGGATCGAAATCGGCAAGGTTTCCAAAGATAAATCTCAAAACATTTCTCACTTTTCTGTAAGCGTCAACTTGTTTTTCTATTATACCCATGGACAGTCTTACGTCATTTTTGTATTCCGTTGAGGAAACCCATAATCTAAGTACATCTGCGCCGAATTTCTTTATGACATCAAGAGGATCTATGACATTTCCCAAAGACTTCGACATCTTTTGGTCATTTTCATCTCTTATGAAACCATGAGTAAGCACGTTATCATAAGGTGGCCTCCCATCTCTTATCATGGCAAGCAGAAGAGATGATTGAAACCATCCGCGATGTTGGTCTGTACCCTCAAGGTAAAGTGCTGCGGGGTAAAGGCCTCTTGGTTTTAAAACCGCTTCAAAGGAGGATCCTGAATCTATCCATACATCCATGACATCGTAGAGTTTCTCGAATTCATCTCCACCGCATTTTGGGCATTTGTATCCTTCCGGGAGCAATTCTTTTGCCTCGTATTTGTACCACGCATCTCCGCCTTCCCGCTCGACTATATTGGCAACATGTCTTATGACTTCGGCATCCATTATGACATTTCCACATTTTTTACACTTAAAAGCGGGTATTGGCATACCCCAATCTCTTTGACGCGAAATGCACCAATCTGGCCTCGTCTCGATCATGGAATGAATTCTGTTCTTCCCCCACGCAGGTATCCATTTAACGTCTTCTTCTATTGCCTTGAGCGTTTTATTTCTGAGATCATTTTTGTCGATCGAGATGAACCATTGTTCTGTTGCGCGAAATATCAAAGGCTTATGACATCTCCAGCAGTGAGGATATGGGTGGTTAAAGTTTTCTTCGGCAACAAGCATACCGGCATCTTTAAGATCTCTTATTATGATATCTTCTACCTTTTTTATGTTCAAACCTCCATATTTTGGAAGATCCGGAACGTAATTTCCGTAATCGTCAACGGGAGAAAAAATTTCAAGGCCATACCTTTTACCCGTCATGTAATCTTCTTCACCGTGCCCTGGCGCTGTGTGAACTGCGCCGGTTCCAGTTTCAGTTTCCACGTAATCGGCCATGACCATTGGAATTTCGTTTTTGTAAATAGGATCGAGTAGTTTTTGAAGTTCAAAGGCACTTCCTCGTGCCTCGCTGATTATTTCGTAATTTTCAATTCCCGATTTTTTCATCACGGATTCAACAAGCGCTTTTGCAATCAACCATCTTTCATCATCGACTTTTACCCACGCGTAATCAACGGAAGGATTTAAAGCAACTGCCCTGTTGGCCGGTAATGTCCATGGAGTCGTCGTCCATATTATGACGAATTTTTGTGTATCGTCTTTAAATCTGAATTTGACGTAAATGGATTTCGATACTTCATCCTTATATTCAACCTCTGCTTCTGCCAGGGCTGTATGATCGGTCGTACACCACATCACAGGCTTGTTTTCCCTGTAAACCATGCCCTTTTCAACGGCATCGGCGAAGATCTCGTAAATAGCCCTTTCATAGCTTTTGTCCATCGTAAGGTATGGTTTGTCCCACTCTCCGAAAATGCCCAAACGTTTGAATTGCTCTCTTTGCACATCGACGTACTTTCGAGCATAATCGGCACACATTTTTCTTATGTCTATACGTCGCATTGATCTTATCTTATCACCAAGATCCAGCGCGACTTTATGTTCTATTGGTAATCCATGCGTGTCCCAACCTGGAATGTACGGAGAATCATATCCACGCATCGTTTTGTAACGTACAACGATGTCTTTGAGCACTTTGTTCAAAGCCGTTCCCACGTGTATGTTTCCGTTTGCGTAAGGAGGGCCATCGTGCAAAACGTACTTGGGAGAGCCATCACGATTTTTCCTTATCTTGTCGTAAATCTTGTTTAATTCCCATTGCTTGAGAATCTTTGGTTCCTTTTCGACAAGATTTGCCTTCATGGGTATTAGTTCAACGGGCAAGTTAAGTGTGTTTTTGTAATCCATTTAGTCCTCCACAAGTTCTTTGACTTTTCTTTTCATTTCACTCATGTCTGAAGATTTCACGACGTAATCATCGGCAGCCCAACTTGACAGATCACTTCTGTAATGTGAATAAGCGGTCAATATGAGAATTTTAACTGGTTTTTTCATTTCTCTTATCTTTCCAGCAACATCAAGACCGTTCATATCGGGCATTTCAATGTCGAGAGTCACGAGATCGACATCGTTTGAGGCGATGTACGCGAGAGCCTCCTGTCCGTTTTTAACGGTGAAAACTTTGTATCCTTCGTCTTCTAATTCCTCCTTGATCAACATTCTTACAGGCTCTTCGTCTTCGACGACAAGAACTCTTTTTTGATCTTTTTTCATCTCAAACCTCCTTTTAAATCAACGCTTTTTCGGAACTTGAACGGTGAATGTTGTTCCATTTTTTGCATCACTTTTAACACTCATCTTGCCGTAATGTTCATCTTCGATTATCTTTCTGCATATGGCAAGGCCCAGACCGGTTCCATATGTCTTTGTAGTGTAAAATGGCTGAAAGATCTTTTCCACCTTATCAGGTGGTATAGGAATACCGTTGTTCCAAACATCAACATAGATGTAATTATCATCGGAATAAACTTTTACCTTTATAATGCCACTGCCTGTCATCGCTTCAAAAGCATTCTGAACAAGGTTTATTATGACTTCCTTGAAATGATCGGGATCGATCTTTATACATGGGTTTTTTTCATCCTTTTCGAATTCTATTTTAACACCCTCAAGTTCAAACTTTTCAAAATATGTATCAACTACATCTCTAACAATTTGGTTTAAACATGATAGAACTAAATCAACGTGTTTCTCATTGCGACTGAATTCAAGAGTTTGATTTACCATGGTTTCGAGCCTTTTAACTTCACCTAAAATTATATCTACGTACTTGGACATTTTTTCGTCATTTGTCATCTTCTTTACTCTTTGAGCAAAGCCACCTATGGCAGAAAGAGGGTTTCTTATCTCATGGGCTATTTTTGCAGACATTTCTCCCAATACGGCAAGTCTTTCTCTGTTTCTCAACTCAATTTCAAGCATATGTCTATGAGTTACATCTTCGAACATCGCTATATATCCCGTTATGGCATCCACATTTTGTTCTTTGAGCGGAGAAAAGATCATGTTCAGGAAAAATTCTTTCCCTCCGAATTTTAAATTGTAATCCATAAGACTTATCGTTTCTTTTGCATCGTAAACTTTCTGTGCAACGGTCAAAATGTCTGTGAATTCAGGTCCAAGGATGTTTATATCCGAATTTATCATATTTGATTTTTGGAACCCAAAGAGTTCTGCACTTTTCTTGTTCCATTCGAGTATTATGTTTTCTCTGTTAACGACCATTATGGCCACATCCAAATTTTCAAGTATGTTTTGGAGAAAGTCTTTGAAGTATTCTGCTGAACTTCTTTGCTTTTCAAGATTTATTGTTTTGTCAACAAGCTCGGCATAACTTTTCAAAGATTCTATCGTCAAACCAACACTCTCAGAGAAAATTCCAAGCATGTCTATCATATCGTCCGTTATAGGCATGTTTATATATTTGTTATCGAGTATTATGGCACCATAAACATCTCGTCTTCCGACAAGGGGAATGCAAACGAACTCTTTAACTCCAAGCAGTTCCAGCAATTCTGAAAATTCTTCTCCCCTTTGAGCTGCCAACATAGGTGTTACATGAACGATCCTTGATCTGTTTATGACACGATCGAAGATGTAGTCTCCCATGTAGGAGAATACTTTTCCTTTGGCGTAAGATGTTAATCCGTTTGAAAGGTCAACCCTTAATGCCTCTTCTTGCAAATAATGGGCAAAATCCGCATATTTTTCTTCATCTGCTTTTGCGCTTTCCCAAGCAGAGGGAACTTCTTTTTCAGAGGTAGGACCAAGCCATTCTTTTGCAACGAGTGCTCTTGATGCTTCATCTTTTTCAAGTAAAAGGGCTCTGTTGAATTTAAAACCAGAATCGGATGTTAAACCTATCAGAACTATCTTGTAAACGTTTTTCATATCCTGCGTATGCCGCAAAGCTTGCAAAATCTTTTGAAGTGCGTTGAGAAGTCTTACCTGTTCTTTCTGGTATTTTATATAATCTTCACTTTGCTTTTGAATTGTTTTAAGATCTTCATTTTCTTTTTCAAGTTTTGTGTAAAGTTCGATCTGGGTTATGGCCATTTTCAAGCGATTTGCAATGGACACGAGTAATGACAGATCGAATTCATCAAAATGTCTGTATGTTCTGTAAAAATCCGTATTTTTTCGATTCATAAGCATCATAACGCCTATGAGTTGATCACCTCTGATTATCGGCACACCAATGGTTGATTTAACCTGAAAAGAAAAGATATCTAAGGTTGCCCTCGGATCTATTTTTGAAGACGTTGAAAGCAAAGGCTCTTTGCTTTGAGCTATCCAACCAACCATTCCGTATCCTACTTCAATCCTTCTTTTCAGAATTTCTTCCTCTGAAATTCCCGACGCGTATGAAAGAATGAGTTCTTTGTCTCCTATAAGCCATATCGTACCTCTTTCTGCATTTGATACTTCGACTGCAAAATCAAGTGTTTTTTTGTACAATTCATCGATATTCGTGTTGACCGATCCTATTTCGTTATCGAGTCTTTCCATCGCTACAAATTTGGACATCGTGGCACGATTATTTTCATCTTCAAGTAATATCTTGAGTAAAGTTGCTATCTGAAGGCATTGAACAGGATCAAGTTTTTTGTCGGCATCAAGGCCTATAAGTCCTATGAGTTTATCTTTATATCTTATTGGAACTGCCAATTTACCGTTGTATTCAAAAGGAGATGAGAGTTCTGACTTCAAAGTGTCGATCTTTATCTTGTATTCTTCGGGTTTGAGGGTGGCTGAGGAAAACATCAACCTCAATTGTTTGTGTTCTTCTTCATAAATGTAAAGGCAAACAAACTCCGATCCGGACATGTCTCGGATCAGATTCGACATTGTTTTTAAGCGATCCTCAAAATTGTTTTGATTGAAAATTTCGATAATTCTTTCAAAATTTGTCATTGAAAACCTCTTTGAAATCATTGATTATTCTCTCAACATGAGTTCCCATCCAGTAAATTCTTCCGCAATTCGGGCACTTTTTAAAGTGGTCTGTCGAGAGAAAAACTCTTTCAGGGATGATATTTCTGACCTCTTCTGGATTTGCATCTATAAGCATGGAATTACATTCAACGCATCTTGTAAATGGCTTCATTTCTTTAGAGATCGAATATCTTGACTCAAGTTCTTTGAGCTGATTTTTCCAGTTGTCTGAAAATATAAGAAAAGATTCTCCCGTGTATTTTTCCCATCTTTCTCTCGATCTCGTCAGAAAAATCCTGCCAGATTCGGATATGCCACTCCATGGTTTTGCGTCAAAACCCAGTAAACGGAGTTTTTTCATGAGCTTTCCTATGGTATCATCACATAAGAAGTTTTTCATACTAAAATTATAACATCAGAGGTGATGATTTTGATAACGGCTCTTTCACCAATGGCCGGTGTAACAGACAGAAGTTTCAGAAAATTATGCGTTTCGATGGGCGCAGATTTAGCTTTTACGGAAATGATAAGCGTAAACGGGCTCATAAGAAAGAATAGAAAAACGATTGCCATGCTTCCAGAAATGGAAGATAAGACAGTGGTTCAATTATTTGGCAAAGAACCGGATATTTTTTACAAGGCAACTGAACTTGTCAAAGATAAATCGCTTTGGATAGATGTGAATGCTGCCTGCCCTGTTCAGAAGGTCACAAAACGCGGATATGGAGCGAGTTTGATGAGAAATCCGTCACTTTTGAAAGATATAGTCAAGGCCGTTGCCTCAACCGGAATGAAGGTTTCCGTTAAAATTAGGATTGGGTGGGAAGATCAAAAGAATTTTTTGGATGTGGCGAAGGTAGTGGAAGATGGCGGGGCATTTTTGATTACAATTCACGGAAGAACAGTTGAACAACTGTATGCTGGGAAGGCAGATTGGATGCCTGCAAAGATCTTGAAAGAAAAACTGAAAATAAAAGTCGGTGTATCCGGCGATATTTTTACACCAAATGATGTTGTGAATGCTTACAGAGAAACCAACGCTGATTACATTTTTATTGCCAGAGGTGCGATTGGGAATCCATGGATTTTCAAACAATCGAAAGATTTATTTGAAAAGGGAAAATTTTCATATCCATCTTTTGAGGAAAAAAGAGATATAATAAAGAGACATCTTGAAATGGAGATGGTAGAACACGATTTTCGTGGTATAATGATATTCAGAAAGTTTTTTGTAAGATATATGAGAAATCTTCCCGGTTCTCATGAATTAAAAGAAAAAATGATGAAAATAACAGATCAAAATGAATTAAATGATCTTTTAGATTCTTATTTTGGCAAGCTTATCTCTTGCGAACAAGGAGGCGTTGAAGGTGGAAACATTGAAGGTTAGTTCCAAATCAAATCCTAATTCAGTTGCAGGTGCTATTGCAGGTGCACTTGGTAAGGAAAACACGGTTGAGATTCAAGCCATAGGTGCTGGTGCCGTAAATCAAGCGGTTAAAGCCATAGCAGTTGCGAGAAGGTTTATCAACGAGAATGGGAAGGATATTGGCATGATACCCGGTTTTGTGGAAATTGAAATAGGAGGAGAAAAAAGAACAGGGATATCGATGAAAATATTCATAACTGGACCATTCCAGAAGGAAAAGAGCGATCAACAAGCAAGTTCAAATGTGTGATCGTGAGGGAAATAAAAGATGAATGTCAAAGTGCGCTGAGGATGTGGATCTTCAGCGCATCATTTTTAAAATCAGAAAGTTAAGGAGGTTGAAGCGTTGGAAAATAAAAATAAACTCAGTGTCGGAGGACAGGCTGTGATAGAGGGAGTTATGATGAAGGGAATCAAAACTGTTGTTGCGGTCAGAAAAAAAGATGGAACAATAGCCGTTTCAGATTACGGACAAATGGTTAGGCCAAGTGGATGGAAAGGATGGCCATTCATTCGTGGGTCTTTTGTCCTTTACGATTCTCTTGTGAGCGGCATAAAAGCATTGAATCTTTCTGCAAACATATCCGGGGACGAAAATTCCCAATTAACCACGAAGGATATATTCTTTGCCCTTTTAGTTGCATTTGGAATGGCAATAGGACTTTTTTCTGTGCTTCCTGTCCTTATAACGTCAATTTTTGCACCGCTAAGACAAAATGGATTTTGGTTTGCGCTTGTTGAAGGTGGAATAAGGACAATCATATTTTTACTTTACATATGGATAATAGCCATGTTTCCTGACATAAAAAGGGTATTTCAATATCATGGAGCAGAACATAAGTCCGTCTTTACGTATGAAGCTGGAGAAGCACTTACGGTTGAAAATGCTCGTAAATATTCCACACTTCACCCAAGATGTGGGACAAGTTTTCTGATGATAACCATGATAGCCGCTATAATCGTTTTTAGCATCCTGGGTGGAATCGATCCCACGATGAACATATGGTGGAAAATCGTATCAAGAATAGTGCTAATACCTGTTGTTGCTGGCCTTGCATACGAATTTCAAAGAATAACGGCAAAACATCTTGATAACATTTTTTTCAGAGCGCTTGCCAAACCAGGATTGTGGCTTCAAAAGTTCACAACGAAAGAACCTGACGATGCTCAGCTTGAGGTTGGTCTTGCTGCATTGAAAGCATCCTTAAATGAAGCAATCGAAAATGTTGAAGTTAAACAACCTACTATGGGCGAAGTCTTAAGCAGTCAAAAAAATTCTTTAAATTCATGAACAGAAACGAGAAGACTCCCCATTTCAATGGGGAGTAGTTCACAATTTCATGGGTATATGCCTCTCTTTTTAATTCCAAAGGCTATTCTTTGGGTTGCAAGTATGTAAGCTGCTGTTCTCATATCAGTCGAATATTGTTCCTTTATATCCCATATTTCGTTGAAAGACTTTTCGATCATTTCTTCAAGTGTGGCATTTACCTGCTCTTTTTTCCAAAAGAAAGATTGAAGATCCTGAACCCACTCAAAATATGAAACTGTGACTCCGCCGGCATTTGCAAGTATATCCGGTACAACTAAGATATCTTTTCCTCTCAGAAGTTCATCTGCTGTATCGGTAATAGGACCATTTGCTCCTTCTACTATTATTTGCGCTTTCATTTTTTTTGCCGTTTCATCTGTTATTGAGTTTTCAAGTGCTGCCGGAATGAAAACATCTACATCCAGTGTTTTCAATTCAACGTCGTTTATAGCTTCAGAATTTGGATAACCAGAAAGTGTTCCATGCGTTTTTTTGTAATTAATGACGTCCTCAATGTTAAAACCACTTGAATTGTATATTCCGCCTTTGCTGTCACTCAGAGCGACGATTTTTGCATCTTTTTCTTTAGAAAGTATCAAAGCGGAATATTGTCCAACATTTCCAAACCCTTCTATGGCGATCTTCACATCTGATACTTTCCGCTTTCTTTTTTGAATGGCAAGTTCTGTTACCTTTGCCACACCTCTTCCCGTTGCTTCTGTTCTTCCCTCTGATCCACCAAGGCCTATTGGTTTTCCGGTGACAACCTCAAGCACAGAATATCCAACGTTCATCGAATAAGTATCCATATACCATGACATGGTGTCGGAATTTGTGTTGACATCCGGTGCCGGTATGTCGCGATCTGGTCCAACTATAACGGAAATTTCCGAAAAGTATCTTCTTGAAATTCTCTCTATCTCTTTTTGAGAATATTTTTTAGGATCAAGTCTTATTCCGCCTTTTCCACCTCCGTAAGGTAGACCCATAACGGCACATTTGAAAGACATCCAAAATGCAAGAGTTTTAACTTCATCAAGGTTTACATTGGGGTGATACCTTACACCTCCCTTGGCCGGACCAAGAGTAACGTTGTGCTGTACTCTGTAACCCGTGAAAATTTCAACGGAGTTGTCATCCATCATGACTGGAAATTCCACTATCAGTTGACGTTTCGGATGTTCAAGAATTTTCTGCACATTCGGATCCAGATTCATAATGACTGCTGCCTTACGAAATTTTCTCAAAGCAGATTGGTAAAGTTCTTCCATTTGAAGTACCTCCTCTCGAATTTTTTGACTTTTTGTCATATTATTTTATGATACCACCAAACTTATTCATATGCCAAATCTTTAAACCAGATTGTAAATTCAAGCTTAGCAGGTTGCAAGTGACGAGTGGCTTGCGTCATTCCGTGCTTGAGGTTTACGTCATATCTTGTCTAAAACTGCGCTGTTGATTCAGTATATATGTTATAATAATCTGTAAGAATCAATTTACAAACAAGGAGGTTTATGACTTTGGAAGTTGAAGAAATTATCAAACAATTGGTTTCATCTGAAAAAAGCGCGAGAGAGATCATAAAAGCAACAAAGGCCCAATCCAAAGAGATCATTTCGAAGGCCACAGAAGAAGGCGAAATAATGGTTAAAGATAAAATAGCGGAAGCAAACAGAATTGGAAAAGAAATGATCGATAAAGCTGAAACAGCCGCTCAGTCTGAGTCGAAGGCCATAATTCAAAAATCCATCTCTGAAGTCAACGATTTAAAGAATAGATATGCGGAAATAAGAGAAGAATTTGCATCCGATTTCGTTACGCAGTTTCTCAAATCGAAGGTCAAAAATTGAAATTAGACGATTTTGAATATAAGCTTTTAAAATTCATAAAAAAAACATCGATGATAAAAAAAGGAGATCGTGTTATGTTGACGGTCTCAGGAGGGGCTGATTCCGTCGCGATGATGTACGCACTCTCAAAGATAAAAGGAGATTTAGAAGCGACATTTTTTGTAGCACATCTCAATCATATGATAAGACCTGAGGCTGTTTTAGAAGGAGAGGGCGTTAAAAGAATGGCACGGGATGTTGGAATGGATTGTTTTGTTGAATCAAGGAACGTGCCTGAATACATTAAAAATCACAAAGGACTTTCTCTTGAAGAAGGAGCAAGAATTGTAAGATATGAGTTTTTCGAAAAAGTGGCTTCGGATCAAAAGGCTAATAAGATCGCAACCGCTCATCATCTCTCAGATTTAACAGAAAATTTCTTCTTGAGACTTTTCAGGGGTAGCGGAATAGGTGGCCTCATAGGAATGAGTCCTGTCAATGGCAAATATATAAAGCCTTTTTTGATTTTTGATGAACAAAGCATACGAAAATATGTTAAGATCAATGGGCTTGAGTTTTTCGAAGACAAGACGAACTTCGATACCAACTATCTTAGAAATAAGATAAGGCATATTTTGATTCCAGAGTTAAAAAGAGAGTTTTGCGAGAACATAGAAGAATCAGTTCTTAATACATCTCAAATTTTGAGAAAATATCAGGAACATGTTGGTAAAGAAGTGGAATTGTATTTCAACAGCTCAATTGAAAAAGCAGGAAATATCTGTTTTAACCTTAAAAGTATTGAAAAAGCAGATGATTTGATCCTTTCTGAGCTTTTCAAGATGGTTTTCAAAAAAATGAATCTTTCCATATCAAGTCGCAAAATAAATTCATGTATCAGCATGGTTCTCAAAAATGGAGATCATGAGTTGAATCTTGGAAATGGAATATATTTTTCTAAAAAAGGAGAGGATATCTGTTTCGGATCTAAAAAAGAAAATTTTCCTTTATGGAATGAACATTTAGAACTTTATGTGCCTGGAGAAGTCAAAATAAATGAATTATCTGTTAAGATATATTCTGATTTGAAAGAAGCGGATATGAGTTTTGGAGACGGTAAAAACAGCGTTACTCTTGAGGCAGAAAATATAAAATTTCCTTTGGTTGTAAGACCTTTAAGTGATTCTGAGAAAATTGTGCCTTTTGGAATGAAAAAGGAAGTAAAGGTGAAAGATATCTTGAAAAATCATCATGTTTCTTCTGAATTAAGAAAAATGTTCCCCGTTGTTTCTCAAGTTGATGGAAAGATATTATGGGTCGTTGGAATAACCTTTTCAGATGATTTAAGGGTAACAGGTAAAACAAAGCGTGTTTTAAGTTTAGTTAAGGAAGGAGGCGTTTTCTGATGCCACAGCAAAATTACAGTAAGCAAACCGGACCTAATTGGAGAACCATTTTGATCTACTTTTTGATCATAGTCATGTTTTTTCTGCTCATACGTGTTATGTGGCCTCCAACCAATCCTGTAACACAAATAAGCTTCACCAATTTCCTATCTATGGTGAATCAGGATCCAACGCCTATTTCTTCTGTTGTCGTTGATTCGAGTGGGAATACCACTGTTACAATGAAGAACGGTACGTTGTATGATCTTTACGCACCATGGTTACTGACAAGTAATTCTCTTGTTGAAACTATGTCCACAAAGGGAATAAGTGTTGTGGCAAAACAGGCATCTGATTCAAGCGTATGGATAAATGCGATATTTTATTTTGTCCTTCCACTCGTGATCTTGATGTTGTTCTGGTGGTGGATGATGAGGCGTATGGGTAGCGCTAATTCACAGGCATTCAGTTTTACAAAGAGCCCTGCTAAAGTTTATAAACCAACAGACAAAAGGGTAACATTTAAAGATGTTGCGGGTGTTGATGAAGCAAAAGAAGAGTTAAAATCCGTTGTGGATTTTCTTAAAGATCCCGGATCTTTTAACGTTTTGGGAGCAAGAATGCCAAAGGGAGTTTTGCTTGTCGGTCCTCCTGGAACTGGAAAAACTTTACTTGCGAGAGCCGTTGCTGGAGAGGCCAATGTGCCATTCTTTCATATGAGTGGATCGGATTTTGTTGAGCTTTTTGTGGGAGTCGGAGCATCAAGAGTAAGAGAATTGTTTAGTCAGGCAAAACAAAATTCTCCATCCATAATCTTCATAGATGAAATTGATGCAGTTGGTCGACAAAGAGGCGCTGGCTTAGGAGGAGGGCATGATGAAAGAGAACAAACACTAAACCAATTACTCGTCGAAATGGATGGATTTGATAACCAAACTGCCGTTATCGTAATGGCAGCAACTAACAGGCCTGATATACTCGACAGTGCTTTAATTAGACCTGGCAGGTTTGATAAGAAAATTATCCTAGATCCACCCGATATAAAGGCACGCGAGGAAATATTGAAAATCCATATGCGTGGTAAACCTATAGATCCCAGTGTCGATGTTCAGATACTTGCAAGAAGAACTCCTGGATTTGTCGGATCAGACCTTGAAAACTTGATAAACGAAGCAGCTTTACTTGCGGCACAAAGCAAGAAAAAACAAATAACCATGGATGAACTTGAAGAAGGAATAGATAGAGTCATAGCAGGTCCTGAGAGGAAATCGAGAGTTGTAAGTGAAGAAGAAAGACAGATAGTTGCTTATCATGAGATAGGTCACGCAGTTGTCGGATCCGTTCTTCCAAATGCCGATCCGGTTCATAAGATTTCCATAGTTCCGCGTGGAATGCATGTGCTTGGCTTTACACTTCAGGTTCCCACGCGTGATAGATATTTGATGTCCAAAGATGAAATGTTGGATAGGCTTGCCGGAATGCTTGGAGGAAGGGCAGCAGAAGAACTCGTTTTCCATCAAACAACAACAGGAGCTTCAAACGATCTCGAGATAGCAACAAAACTCGCGAAAGATATGGTTTGCAAGTATGGTATGAGTGACACGATAGGTCCTGTTTCGTGGGGAGAAGATGAAGGAGAAGTTTTCCTTGGGAAACAAATCGCAAGACTTCCAAATTACAGTGAAGAAACGGCATCAAAGATAGATTACGAGGTTAAAAGGATTATCGAGGAAAGTTACAAGAAAGCCTTGGATATTCTGAAAAAATACAGAGACAAGATCGACGATATAGCCAAAATATTGCTTGAAAAAGAAACCATAGAAGGAGAGGAGCTCGATAAACTTTTAAAGGGCGAGCTTAACCTGGATCATAATGGAAACGAATCGTCAGATCTAAAAGCAAAAGACGTTGCAAGAGAGAATAACTGAAGTACTTTTAACCAAAAAATCAAGAGGCGGCATTCCCATAGCTTTAATTTTCCCCAATGATTATGCCAGTGCGGTAGCGAATCTTGGTTTCAATGCTACTTTTAGGGCACTTGAAGGATACGGCTTTTCGTGTGAACGATTTTTCTTTTCAAATGGGGAAGTTAGATCAATAGAGGGAAATAGGAATTTACGTGACTTCAAGATATGGGCTTTTTCTGTTTCGTTTGAACTTGATGTCCTAAATATTTTTGAGATCTTTTCGGGTTTGAGAGTAGAAGCTTTAAGCCGTGATAGAAAAGGTGATCCTTTTGTTATATTCGGAGGTGCATTGACCTTTTTTAACCCGAATTCTTTCTGGTATGTTGCAGATTTGATCTTTCACGGTGAAATAGAAGGAAGTGGCAGTGCTCTCGAGTCTTTAAGCCATTTTTTTGAGGAAAAACTTAGCTGGACAGAGATACTCAACAAGATGAACGAATTCGAAAATGTCTCTGTTCCGCTAATTGGACAAAAAAACGTAAAACTTTCAAAGATAAGAGATCTTTCAAATTCACTTGCGAGCTCCATTATGCTTTCAGATCAAGGAGCGTTTGGCAAGACGTATTTAATAGAGATAGAAAGGGGATGCATACATCGCTGTGCTTTTTGTGTTGCCTCAAAGATATACAACATCGTCCGCTTCATGCCCATTGATGAAGTTGAAAAACGGATATCTTATGCGTTAAAATATGCTGACAAGGTAGGGCTTATCGGTGCGAGTGTTTCTGATTATCCTAAATTGATGGATTTACTTTTTTGGCTAAAGGGAAAAGTCAAATATCTTAGCGTTTCGTCGTTAAGAGTAAATGCCATAACGGTTGAACTTTTGAAAGCACTTGTTTCTTTGGGTGACAGAGAAATAACTTTGGCTCCTGAAGGAGGAACACAGCGCATGAGAGATACGTTAAAAAAGGAGTTGACAATTGATGACATATCAAAGGCCGTAAAAAATGTAAAAAGCGCGGGCTTGAAACGTGTCAAGTTGTATTTCATCTATGGTTTGTCAGGCGAAAAGCAGGAAGATCTGGATGGGATAATCGACATGGCAAGGATGGTCAAGGATTATGGTATTATTCCTTACGTGAGTCTGAATCCTTTGATACCTAAACCGTTTACCGATTTTGAAAATTTTAAGATGCTTTCCTCAAAGGATTTAAAAGAGCGGGAAAGATACCTTAAATCGTCTTTGGGTAAGTATGGGATCAAAAGCAAATTTGAAAGCGTCAGGTTATCAAGAATACAATGGATTATATCAACAGCGAATAAAGAACTTTCGGAGATCCTTTCGAAAAATGAGCATAAAATTGGCTTCCTTCAAAGTATTGAAAAAAGTTGGGGAGGCAATTTGAGTTGGAGGTATATTGATATTTCTTGGAAAGATTCGATATTTGATGAGTTAAAAATTTTAAAGGAGGGATAATTGATGTTGAAAAAACGTATATTGATCGTCGATGATGAACCTTCAATAGTTGAACTTGTAAGTTACAACTTAAAAAAAGAAGGTTACGATGTACTGAAAGCCTATGATGCCGAAAAAGCCTTAGATATTATAAAAGAAGAGGAAATAGATCTTTTCATCATCGATGTTATGTTGCCCGGCATGGATGGATTCGAACTGGTCAGAACCCTGAGAGGTGGAGATAAAAACAGAGATAAACCGGTTATATTCCTTACAGCCAAGGGAGAAGAGTTCGACAGAGTACTTGGCCTTGAACTTGGTGCGGACGATTACATAACAAAACCGTTTAGCGTAAGAGAATTGTTGGCAAGGATAAAAGCCATTTTTAGAAGGACAGATCAAACTCTTACGAAAGTAGAAGAAAAGCCTAAGAAGATCTCTGCAAAAGATCTTGATATAGATCTTGAAAAATATGAGGTAAAAGTTAGAGGTAAATCTGTGGGATTAACTCCGCTTGAATTTGACTTGCTGAGATTTTTGGCGGAAAATTCCGGTAAGGTTTTCAGCAGAGATGTACTGCTTGATACACTTTGGGGTTACGATTATTACGGTGATACAAGAACAGTCGATGTTCACATAAGAAGATTGAGAACTAAAATAGAAGAGGATGCATCTAATCCCAAATACATCTTAACCGTAAGGGGAAAAGGTTATAAATTTAAAGATCCAGGTAGCGAGGATTAAACTTTGGAATTTTTTCTTATTTTTTTTGTCATACTTTCTTCGCTTTTTTTTGTTTTTTCTCTTTTCTTTTACTTTGCGCACAAAAGAAATTTGAGAATATTGAATGGCATATCTCATATAATTTCTGATTCGGAAAAAAGTATACCTATCATAAAGATGATAGATGTTTTGAAGGAAATGAAAGTAGATCTCGAAACTCGATACTCCGAAGCGGCAAAAAGCCGCGAAAACATGAGAATAATCCTTCAAAATGTCAGTGATGGGATACTGATAGTTGACGGAGACAGTAAAGTTGCGATCAGCAATTCTGCCGTATGCAGGTTTCTTGGCATAGAAGATTGTATTCTCGAAGGTAAAAAACTCGTTGAAGTTCTTAAAAATTACGATATGTTGAACTTCATAGATAAAAATCTTAAAGATTTTACCGACGACTCAACGGAAATATCCGTTGTTTATCCAGAGAGACGTTATTTGGAATGCGACGCAATACCTGTGGTATTGAAAGAAAATGAACATGTACTCATAGTCGTGATAAAAGACATTACAAGTGAAAGAGAACTTGATAATTTCAGGCGTGAATTTATATCTAACGTTTCACATGAATTAAAAACGCCTTTGACATCCATCCATGGTTACGCCGAAACGCTTTTAGATGACGACTTTAAGGATGTAAAAACGGTAAAAAACTTTCTTGGGATTATAGAAAATGAATCTGCAAGAATGAGCAGACTCATAAATGATCTGCTTGATCTTCAGAAATTAGAAGAAGGAAAGACCAAATTTGAATTTCAAAGCATAGATCTTTCCAAAATCGTTGATTACGTTTCAAAAATAGTCAAACCCATGGCAGATTCCGTAGGAGTAGAATTGAAGATATCTTGTGATAAAGAAATATACGTTTACGGAGATTTTGACAGACTTGTGCAGGCGGTACTTAATTTAACCGATAACGCCGTAAAATATACATCCCAAAAAGAAAGTGATCCGAAATCCGTCGAAGTAAGTTGTGAAGTTATAAATGGAACTGATTGTCAGATAAAGGTTAAAGATACGGGCATTGGTATCCCAACCGAGGCCCTTTCTCGTTTGTTTGAAAGATTTTACAGAGTTGACAAAGCTCGATCGAGAAAAGTCGGTGGTACGGGTTTGGGCCTTTCGATAGTCAAAATGATAGTTGAGGCTCACAAAGGGAAAATTGAAGTTTCAAGTGAATTGGGAAAAGGATCTGAATTCAGGGTGATATTACCTATATTTTCAGAGAAATCACCAAAGAATGGCGATTCGATCTCTGCCTGATATGTCTTTTATTATCTCGTATCTCATGCCGGAATTATCAAAAATCTCTTTCAGTGACTTTCTGAAAGGATGGGCTATTTCGAAATAAAATCTTTTAGGCTTGTATGTAGCAAAGATTTTTCTGTAAAAATCATTTCCGTCTTTGCCACCAACAAGTGCTTCATAAGGTTCAAAATGCAAATCCCTTGAGTCCTCCCACTCTTTTTTTGTAAGATAAGGCGGATTAGAAACGACAATCTCAAACTCTTCTGCTTTTGTCTTATCCATAACGTAAATTCTTTCTGCTACGCCGAGCTTCTTTGCGTTTTCCATCGTGATATCCAAAGCATCTTTACTTTCATCGACAACCCATACCTTAGCGTGCGGCAAAAATTTGGCAAGAGAAATGGCTATAACGCCACTTCCGCTTCCGAAATCAAGAAATTTTTTCCATTCGTGTTTTCTCGAATCATATATCAATTTTTCCACCAATTCTTCAGTTTCTGGACGTGGTACAAGTACCTTATCCGTTATTTTAAAATCGAGACCCATGAATTCTTTTTCCCCAATTATGTAAGAAATTGGCATTCCCTGCGATCTTTTATTCAAAATCTCTTGATACTTTTTAATCCATTTGTCATCCAATTTAAAATCGAAATTAGAATAAATCCAAATTTTATCTTTTGAAAGCACGAAAGATAGCAATATCTCCGCGTCGAGGCGCGGAGATAGAGATTTACCTTCTAAATAAGCAGTCCCAAAATTCAAAATTTCTCTAAGATCAAATCCCAAGTTTTGCCCTCACTTCGGGATCTATCATGTCAGGAGTCCATGGAGGATCCCAAACAATCTCCACATTTACGGACTTAACTCCATTTAACGATTGAATTGCATACTTGGCATCTTCAGTTATCATGGCAGTAAGCGGACATCCCATGAACGTCATCGTCATCTTGACCTGGACGTCGCCTTCATTTGAAATATCAACTCCGTAAACGAGCCCCAAAGTAACAACATCAAGGCCTACTTCTGGATCTATAACTCCTTTTAGGGCCTCAAACACTTCTTCTTTTTTAACAATTCCCATCTTCAAACCTCATAACATGATCTTTATGCTACTGCTGGTTTTGAAAGGTTGGAAAACATTTTGTAACCAATTAGACCATATCTGCGACTGCTTTTGGGTCAGAAGTTGTTGGACTATCGTTGATTGAGCATCGGCAAAGCTTTGAACGGAAGGTCCTTTTTTGCCAACAATTTTGAAAAGTTCCCAACTGTTTTGTACCTGTACTGGTCCTATTATATCACCTATGCTTGCGGCAAAAAGTTGATCTTCAAAAGCCGGCATATTTGCGGATTGTGGTATCCATCCAAGATCACCGTTGTTATTCTTTGTTTTAGCATCAAGAGAATATTGCGCTGCCGCAGATTCAAAGGTTATTTTCCCAGATTTTATAAGCGCGAGCACACTCGCGGCAGTCGATTGACTGCTCAAAGATATGTGTTCGACATCTATTTCTGGAGGATTCTGGAAACTCGCTACGTTAGCGTTGTAGTATTGCTGTGCCTCAGCAGTTGTAACTGTTGCCGATGATGTGACGACTTTCTTGAGTTGGTCAAGAGTCATAGAAAATTTCATCGTGAAAAGAGAATTTTGTTCAAATTGGTTTACATCCCCATAACCCTGAGATTGCAAATATTGCGAAAACTGAGCCTCAGTAAGACCATAAGAAGCAAGCATTTGAGCAACTTGAGCCTTAACCTGGGTCATCGCCTGTGCATCCGTCACGACTATATTGTAATTTTTCTGGGCTATTTGCTCCATAAGAACGGAATCAACAAGATTGCTCAGAACACTTTTATCGTAAGCGGCGAGAAAATCAAAACCATCTTTTGTGGTAGTCATGTAATTATACATCTGTGGATTTATGTTTTTAAGTTGGCTTAAAGTTGGAGAAACATTGGCAGCCATATCAAGTATGTTCGAATATATGGGCTGTCCATTTACGAGCGCAACAACTGTCGTTGTTGAAGGCGTACCTAAGATAGTTGCAGTTGAAAGGGTTGTGGGCGTTGCACCTGCGGCAAATATCGCTAATGATGCAAAAACGGCAAAAATAAAGAACACAGTTACTTTTCTCAAATCTTTCACTCTCCTTTTTTGGATTCTTTTCAAAATCCTTTATAACTCCAAACAAATAGGCTCGAATCTTTTGCCCTTGAATATGATTTCAGTTTTAAAAAATTTTAGCATATTTCCATTATGCACTCATTTTTAGTATTACTATCTCTATTCTGTCTGAAGCATCCTCAGCTCTATCTGCTATATCTCCTATTTGAAGTGCAAGTTCCCTAAGTTGGATTCTTTTTGCGAGCTCAATGTTCAAACTGAACACTTCCTTTATAAGAGACCTTTCAATTCCGTCTCCCGTATTTTCCCATCTTTCAACCTCAAGAACAGCACTTTTAGCCTTATCTATATCGTTGAAAAGATTTTGAACGGCAACGACTAAAGCTTTAAAAGCTTCTATCGAACATTCATATTCTTTTACGTATTTGTCTCTCAGAGAATCCGGTATTTTCAAATTCTGAAGATAAATGACATCTGCGACGGTTTCAGCTTTGTTGGCAACTTTGTCTACGGCTTCTATAAGACCCAACATGTCACCTCTCGATTGGGCAAGGAAAGCTCCGGAATACATTTCAGTTTCGGCGTTTCTTCTTACTGAATCTGCTTCACTTTCCTTTTGCCTGATATTTTTAACGAGATCCGAACAATCTTCATCACATGACAATTTTATTATCTTGAAAGTTTCATCTATAACATTGCCAACCAATTGAAGATGATCGTTGAAGAGTTTTATAATCTCGTTTTCTTTTTTACCAAATACTAAAGACATCTTTTACCCCCAAATTTTCATTATCATGTATATTATAACAGTAATTGCCCCAGTTATAAAAGGAGTGATTAGCCATCCCATCAGAATTTTGAAGATCGTTTTCAAACCTATGGTTTTTATTCCTTTGACGAAGCCCACGCCAGCTGTTGACCCAACAGAAGCTTGCGCACTTGATATCGGAATTCCAAAAAATGAGAAGATCAAAAGAGAGGTTCCCTCTCCGAAGATTGAAATTGCAGAGTCAAAAGGTTCCATTGTGGTTATATCTCGCCCAACGGTATATATAACTTTTCTGCTCGCTGTGAGAAATCCTATTGCCATTGCAAGTCCACCTATGATCAAAGCTTCATCTCTTCCAAAAAGTCCATTTCCAACAAATGGGCCGGTTATGTTCGCGAGATTGTTAGCACCCAATGAATATGAAGCATATATGCTAAAACCAAAAGACATAAGTCTGACTATCGTGCCTCTTACCCTTATGGATCTTAATTTATTGTAAAAAAAAGATACAGCGAAATAAGAGACGTATGCTATTGCAAGTGCACCGAATGGTGTTATCACCCAAGAAACGGCAACTTTATCGACAATCCACCAATTTATTCCACCTTCTATAAGGCCTGCACCCACGAGAGCACCAACTATTCCCTGCGTTATAGATGTCGGTAAAGAATAGTGAGTCATTATCAAAACCACGATTGCCGTACCCAAAGCTGAACTGACAGCGACATCAAACGTAACGTGAGTTATGGAACTCATGGTAGAAATACCGGAATTCCCTCCTAAAAGAGCTCCTATAAATATGAAAATCGCACCAATTATGGTAGCGGTTCTATATTTAACAATATCAGAAATTACAAGTGGTCCAAAGATTGTTGCCATGTTGTTGTATCCCAAAGACCATCCCAAAAGCATGGCAGTTGATACCATCAAAATATATTGGATCATGCACTTCTCCTTCTTTTTGATCGCGTTAACTTAGAAGTATACACCTATTAAAAACATGATTCAATATGACTAAATAAACGGAGTTTCAGATGGTTCGATCCAATTCGACCACTTGACAAAGTGCCTTGTGTTAATGTAAGATATTTCCGTCGAACAAATGAAATTGCCCTCATCGTCTAGAGGCCTAGGACATCGGCCTTTCACGCCGGCAGCTGGGGTCCGAATCCCCATGAGGGCGCCAAGCATTTCGGGAATGTAGCTCAGTGGGGGAGCGCTTGCCTTACAAGCAAGAGGTCGCAGGTTCAATCCCTGCCATTCCCACCAAGTGTGGGGACGTGGTGCAGCCTGGTTAGCATGCCGGTCTGTCACACCGGTGGTCGCGAGTTCGAGCCTCGTCGTCCCCGCCATGGCCGAGATAGCTCAGGTGGTAGAGCAGTGGACTGAAAATCCTCGTGTCCCTGGTTCGACTCCAGGTCTCGGCACAGAAAACAGGGGACTCTTGAAGAGTTCCCTTTGTGTGTTATAATCAATTTAAAAGAAGGAGTTGATTATTTTGCCTTCGTTCGTTTATAAGGTTATAACGCCGGCCGGTAAAACTACTATGGGTCATCTTGAGGCTGAAAGCGATATAGGGCTTGTTAGCAAGCTTTTGCAGCAGGGGTATGTTGTGCTTGACGTAAAACCAACCAAAGAAAAGAAAAAACGTATTGTACTGCGTGCTAAACTTCCCGATCTTGTGCTTTTTACCCGCCAACTTGCGACGATGATGGATGCGGGTGTGAGAATAAAAGATGCGATCACTTTACTCTCAAAGCAAAACGCATTTACTCCGTCTTTCAGAAAAATTCTTACAAATATATTGGTCGCTATAGATGGTGGACTTTCTTTGTCCGATGCTATAAATGAAACAGGTGCATTCGATCCTATCTTTGTAAACCTTGTTAGAGCAGGAGAAAGTGGTGGGGTACTCGATAACACGCTTAACAAAGTCTCGGATTTTTACGAACACGTTAAAAAGACCAGAGATGAAGTGAGATCTGCAATGGCTTACCCGCTTTTTGTTTCTCTATTCGCGATTGTCATTCTGATGATCATAAGCCTTTTCATATTGCCAAGTTTGTTCAGGGCTTTTGGAAATGCAAAAGTTGGTGGTATAGTTGCATTGCTCATGAACACCAACAACTTTCTCGCTGATAATTGGCTTTATGCCGTACTTTTTATCGCTACCGTGCTTATATTTCTTGTTTATTTTTTCAGGACTTCTTACGGTGTGGCTACAAAAGAGTTTGTTGGAAATTTGATCCCGCCTATAAAAAGTTTGAAACATCTTCAAGATTCGTCGAATTTCAGTAAAACTTTGGCAACTCTCATTTCAAGCGGTGTTTCCATAATAGAAGCTGTAGATATGGCAGCAAGATCGACTGGAAGTCGTAAACTTATAAAGAAAGTACCGGGAATGATCGATATTTTGAAAAATGGCGGAACTCTCAAGTTGGCTATGGAAAAGGCTAAGTTTTTTCCACAATTACTCGTTGAAATGGTTGGTACAGGTGAAGAGTCCGGAAAAGTAGATGAAATGCTTTCGAAAGTTGCTGATTTTTACGATCAGGAAGCTTCTGTCAAATTAAAACAACTTGTCTCGATGATAGAGCCAGCCATGATAGCCATAATAGGGCTTTTTGTCGGCATGCTTGTTTTCAGTATATACCAGACCATGTTTAACCTTGAACAAGGTGTCGGTCAACATTTCTGATGAAATCCGGATGGAGTTTCGTTGAACTTTTAGTTTTAATGGTTTTTTTGTCAATTTTTCTTTCGATAATTTTCCCTATTTCAAAAAGATGGATTGATGGAATGATCGTTCATTCGGAAATAAAAAAAATTGTTTCTTTCGTGAGGTACACTAAATATCTTTCTTACACTCTAAAAGATAGGGTTACAATAGATTTTTCAACAGGTATAAAGATTCTAAATTCAAAAATATCAAAGGAAAAAGGTAACTTGTCTTTTGTCAACGTCGGCAGATGTCAGACTTTTTCTTTTTCTGATGGGGTTCCATATGTGTCGGGTACGATGAAGGTTTATTTCAGAGGATCGAAAATTGCAACGATCACGGTTATGCCTGTTACTGGTCTTATCAAAGTTGAAGAGGGATGGTAAAGGTGAATTTGGGAATTTTTTCAACTTTTTACGTCGGAATAGACATTGGAAGATACAAAGTTGAAGGCACTAAGATCAAAAAAAGTGGAAAAAAGATACAATTTATAAATCAGGTTTCTGCACCATATGTGACTAAAGTTTTTAATGGTGATGAAATAATCAACGAAGATGAGATCATTTCATCGCTTACGAAGGTTGGAAGAGCACTCAAGGTTGATGTAGAGGATTTCATAGTAACTTCTATTTTCAGCGATAAAGTGCTTTTTAGACAGATGAAAATGCCAAAAATGACCAAAAAAAGTCAGATAATAGATGCCACTAAATATCAAATAGTGAAGGAACTTTCAATATCTCCTGCGAATATAACCGTGGACGTTGATGTTTTGAAAGAAACTGATGATTTAAGCGTTTCCGCTTTCATAGTGAGAAATGAAGATATTGAGAAATTCAAGAGTTTCTTTTTTAAAGCCAATCTTCCCATGCCAGATGTCTTAGATGCCGGTTATTTTAAGTTCAATTATCTTGTGGAAAAGAAAATTGGATCTGGAATTTCTCTTCTTATTTTTGAAGACAGTACATCCACATATCTACAACTTTTTAAAGATGGTAGATTCATTGCGATTGACAGTGTAAACTTGGGCACTAACGAATTCGAAGAGAACGTTACATCTGAGAATATTCATTATCTTCAACTTTCCGACGAAATTCGACGTCTTGCAAAGATCTTGATTTCGAGAACTTCTTTGCAAGAGCCTTTAAACAACGTTATATGTGCATCTGAAAAAATGGAATATGTTGGTGAATTGGTTAAAAATTTGAAAGAAGCGGATATGGAAAATGTAAGTTGTTATATCGATTTCATCGACTTAAAAAAGGATATTGCGGCAGGTGCTTACAGTTTGGCCATGAGAGGAGTAATCCAAGGTGCCAAGAGTTAATTTTTACACAAAAAAGCGCAGAAAAATAAAATTATCTAAGTTCATAATTCTTATGGTGATAATAATCGGTGTTGGTTTTTTATCTTACAAATTCATAGATATATTCGTAAGCGATCTTTACATCCATGCCATATCGGCCAACAGAGATTTACTTGAAAATGCCGGAATATCCCTTTCAATGCCAAAAGATCAGATTCAAAGTAAACTTGGTGAGGTTATAAAAAACTATTCAAACAACCTCAACGTTCAATCTCAATTGCTTCTCAAAATGAAGAATGATTTGAATGGTATTAACAAATTTCATTCGTTGATCACCGTTCTCAATGAGATAAGCGGACAGGCAACTTTTACCGTTTCGACGTTTTCTTATGTGAGCAATTCATCAACTCTTTTAACTTTTAACCAGATATTGATGTCTGATTATTCAACAATTCCAGATCTTGAAAGGGAAATAGTTGAAAATTTGGGTTATACTTTTTCAATTTCCTATCCTCAATCTCAAAATTGGTACAAAGCTTACGAAGAAACTGTTTCAATAGGAGAAGCGAATGAATAGGCGTTGGGCTATCATCGTAATTTTTGTTGCCATAATTCTGGTAGGCGGAGTTGATTTGATGGAATTACTTTCTTTTTCTGGCACTTTGAATAAAACTGTGAGTTCCATTTCTAAATTTCAGACCCTCTACTCTCAAAATAAGGAGATGAAAAAACAACTTTCTGAGTATGGTGGTCTTTTAAATTTAAAAAGTATATCCGTCCAAGATTTAAAGAATACCTTACTGAAAATTGCTCCGGATGCAAATTTTAAAATATCCGGAGATACCATAACCCTTCAAAATTCGGTTAAAATAGACCCTTATGAACTTTTGAACCTGATGGCTTCTTATACAAATGTTGTCGTCTTAAAAATGCATTTCAGTTCCAATGCACCAATATATTACGAATATAATGGCACAAATTACGGCAACTCGGGTTTGAGATATGTCATTGACAGTTTTGTCGTAACTGTTTACGGAGGATGATATGAAAAATATCGCCGTTATCATTCTTATAATCTTTATAGTGGGGATCTTCGCGTACCTTGGGTATGTGCTTTTCTTTCCCAAAAATCAAAGTTATGAACGCCCACAAGCCGTTAACTTGACAGCCGAAGTTTCTTCTATACTTCAAAAGAAAGTTAACACCGAAAAAGTCAAACCAATCTCTCTTGATTTCAACATATTCTCACCGATTGTGATAAAATTAGATCAAACCTCTTTCGATGAACTAATAAAAAATTCTTACCTTTCGACGGCCATAAACAAGGGAATGTACGTTGTCGGGGAGGCAAAAGGTATGACTAACATGGTAACACTTTATGTAAATGGAAATCTTAAGACTTTGAACCTTATCGATGATTCCATTTTCGATTTTGAGGGGAAAAAATATCTTGTGACTTATATAGCGCCAGCTTTTGGGAGCGTGGTAATTATGGATTTGTCGACAGGAAATCTTTATGTTGTTAATTCAGAGGGTTTGATTTCAAGATGAAAGGGGATAAATTTGTGAAATTTATAAGCTTTCTTTTGTTGATAGGGCTTATTTCTGTTTCTTTTGGATCGAATTTGATGAATATAACCTTTTCATCCACAAACAACGAGATAACCGCGTCTTTGCTTTTTGATTCCACACCTTCATGGAATCTTTCAAGTACACTTGGAAGCACTTTAAAACTTTCCTTTGTTGGAAAAGTCTCTCAGAAATTCTCCGGAAATATGTCATGGAATTCGGTGAACGTAACATCGTCTTCTATCGGAAATACATCGACCTTAACTTTTAATTTTCCTTTTATAGTAACTGCTTCTACCAATCTGAGCGGAAATGTCTTGATGATCAGGTTTGCTACCTTGGGTCTTTCTCAAAATCTGCCATTTACCGGACCATCATCGAAAATATCGATAGATTTTTCGGGTCAGCAAGGTTCTAATTTCAGTCTTGCTATAAAATATCTTTCAAGAATTCTAAAAAGGAATTTGATAATAGATCCTTCAATAGCCAATAATCCCGTTAACATCACGCTCAATAACGTGACGCCGGCCGAAGCATTTTACGATATCATGATTTCTTCTCCTGGAATTGGTTATGCGATTTTGCCGGACGGTACCTATTACATAGCTCCTGTTACAGAATTGATTCAAAATTTTGGAAAACTTGGCACCGGGACTTACAACAATTTCGTCAGTTTTTACAACTTATCGAACACAAACATAAGCGCACAGGATTTCAAGGCACTTGTAGAAAGTCTTTTTGGTCAAAACAAAGTTATAGGAAGTATAGGATCATATCAAATAGTCAACGCAACTTCTGAGGAACAAAAAACGATAGACAGCCTTATGGAATTTTTAAAAGAGAGTGAAAGTTTTAAAACGATAACATGGAATGATCAATCATCCGTTCAAGATCTCGAAAATTTGATAACTATGATGTATCCCAACACAAAGATCACGTATTTGAAGAGTTTTTCGACGATCGTCTTGAGTGGAAGTAAAAGTGACATCAAGAGTGCTTCTGAGATAATCTCCGAGTATCAAAAGATCATCGAAAACAGCGGTCCAAGTATTACAACATCTTTTGTCGTCCCACGTCAAAATATTCAGGCCTTTACCCAATTTGCGAAACAGTTTTCCGGAATAACGGTTTATGGATCTCCCACTTCTATGTCTTCTGAGGTTGTTTATCTTGCAATTGGTTCCAAAAATAGAATTTACGATTTTTCAAAAGCAGTTGAATCGATAGCAAGTACACTTGTTAAAGTAACTCCTCAGATTTTACATTTCAACTTTGTTTCCGTTTCCAATTCAAATGTTTTTTCTGACATTTCAAAAGTCATATCGATCATGTATCCGGATGTTCATATGACGTATTTGCCCGCTCTCGACGAAGTACTTTTGTATGGGCCAGATGCTCAAATGGTGGATAACGTTACAAAATTCATAAACCAAAAGTCTTACTCTTCAACTTCCACCTCGATAACTTCGATTGTCACGATTAGAAGCGTGGATTACCAAACTGTCAAATCGATCATCGAGTCAAAAGGTTTGACCATGTTAGGCCCTTCAAAACCTTCAACATCTTCAACTGTCACGACCATTGCCGTAATTGGACCAAACAATAACGTGAACGATCTTATAGCCTTGCTCATGACATCTGGCCTTGTTCAAAGAAGTGTTCAAAACTTATCGTCAGAAGGCCAAATTGTTGAAGTGAAAAATGATTTAATAAACATAAATGTCAAAGACTACCCTCTTTACAGCGTGATTCAAAAAATCTACGGAGATCTTTCCAGAAATGTTGTCTTCATAGATCAGAACCTTCCAAATGTGACAATGAATTTATCCAACATAACGCTTGATCAATTTAATCAGGCCGTCGAAAATTCTTACGGTATATCATTTTCAGGATCAAGTGTTGTCTTTGTCAATAAAAGTACATCAGGCATCACAAAGGTCTACAATGCAAGTGGTAATGTGGATCAGATAATCGCACTCGCAAAATTCTTAGGTGCAAATGTTTACTCTGATCCCAATACCGGCCTTATCATCGTGAATGGTTTAACTCCGTACTCTGAAAAACAACTCGATAGTGAGGTTCAAAGCCTTCTCAATTCGAGGAAAAATGTTCAAATAGAGGCTAAAATTTTGGATATAACGAACAACAACAACGTTAGCAACAGTTTAAACACAACGGTTATAACACCTCAACTTTTATTCAATAACGGACTCACGCTCACATTTAACGTTTTAAGTGCCACAAATCCCTCCAATTTCATCTCAAATCTTGCAAATCAGGTGTTATCTTCAAATGCAACGATAACGGCAAATCTTTCTCAAACAACCGGCAGTGGATCGGTATTATCTGCCCCAACTTTGATGACTCAAAGTGGCGAACCGGCCCAAATCACAGTTGGCGAGCAATATCCTTACCTTGTAACGACTGTCGTTAACAGTCAAACGGGCCAGACATCCCAGCAACTTCAATTCTTAACGACGGGAATCCAACTTAGCATATTGCCCGTTGTGCTTCCAAATGGACAGATATCTTTGACCATAACGATACAAGTAAGCGATGCCGATTGGGGTCATGCCATTAACGGTGTACCCGCGGTTGTAACAAGAAATGCCAGTGTCAAAGTTGTCATACCAAGCGGTCAAACGCTTATGATAGGCGGACTTACCCAAAAACAAAGATCTGAAAATGTCACGAAGATGCCTTTCTTGGGTGATCTTCCCTTTATAGGTCAATTCTTCACGTCGACAACTTTTCAGAATTCAACCGATAACCTTGATATACTTATAACAGCTTCGGTGGTGAAATGATGGAAAGGAAACCTATCGCTTCCGGAAGTTTTTACCCATCAGATCCGGAAGATTTAAGGGACTACGTGAGGGACCTTTTCACATCCAAAAGAGGGCCTGGAGAGTTACCAGATCCTGATGGGTTTAAAAAGAATGTAGGTCTTATAGTACCACACGCCGGCTATGTTTATTCTGGTACTACTGCTGCTTACGCGTATTTGGCCGCTTCAGAATTCGGTAAACCTGATCTTGTCATCGTTATAGGGCCAAATCACACAGGATACGGTAAGCCTATTTCCGTGTGGCCAATGGGACTATGGAAAACACCACTTGGTGGTGTTAGCGTTGATGAAAGTACGGCAAATTCTCTTGTTGACACTTTTCCCGCATGTTCTCTCGATTATGAGGCACACATTTTTGAACATTCAATAGAAGTGCAAATTCCATTTCTTCAATTTACCCTTGGAACTGGATTCAAAATACTTCCGATTTGCATGATGGATCAGAGAAAAGACATGGCGCGTGAGCTTGGAAATGCGCTAAGAAAAGTTTTGAGTGGAAAAAGGTTTTGGGTGGTAGCATCAACGGATCTAAACCACTACGAAGATCACGAAATTACCATATACAAAGATAAGTTGATAATCGACGCCGTTGCATCGAATAACATCGAAGAAATTTACGATATCGTAGACAAAGAACATGTGACCATGTGTGGTTTTGGTTGCGTAGCGACTTTATTGTCTATAGATATTGGAACGCCGAAAATTTTAAAACATTCAACAAGTGGAGAAATATCCGAAGGCTTTGAACAGGAAGTTGGTTACATGGCTGCATGTGTGTGCTAAAAGATGCCTTAGATTTATTTTTCCCTAAAACCTGTCCTGTGTGTGGGAATGTCATTTCTCACGATGAGTTGATTTGTTTCCAATGTAGAAATGAAATTCCTCCGGTTGATATGGAAAACAGCCTTAAGGGCAAGTGGCATTTTGATGGTTTATTTCACAGGGCAAAGTACGAAGGCATCATTTCTGAATTCATAAGAGCCTACAAATATTCCCAACATTCATCTTTGGCAACTCTTTTTTCCGAATTACTTTCAGAGCTTTTTCAGATCTTCCCACCTTTACCTAATTCTGTCATAACCTCTGTCCCCATAACTTTTGATTCTTTTAAAGTCAAAGGGTTTGATCATGTAAGACTCATAGGGGAGAAACTTTCAAACAAAACTGGATTGCCATTTTTGAACATTTTAGAAGTTATAAGTCAAAGGGAAAAACAGGTTGGATCTTCAAAATACGAGCGTCGATCGCTTGTTAATGGGAAGTATGGTGTGAAAAAAGAAATGCTTTACAAAACGTCTGGCAACATCATTTTGATAGATGATGTGTTTACAACGGGTTCTACCGTCAACGAATGCGCAAAAGTGCTGAAATTGGCCGGCGCAAGAAGTGTTTACGTCTATACAATCGCACTGGCAAAAAACATGCGTGATAAAGCATGAAGACTGTTCTTGTAAGCATAGATTGGAGATTTTATGTCTGTCAATGAAATAAACGAACGGCTTATGGCAAATCCGATTATTCCCGCATTGCGAAACCGTGAAGATGTGAAAATAGTTCTTCACTTGAACAACAGGGTTGTTTTTCTTCTCGAAACTTCCATCAACGAATATCGCGATCAGCTTAGTGCGCTCAAACAACGTGGTCATAACGTTTTTGTCCATTTAGATCTGATAAAAGGGCTGAAAAGCGATCCCGAAGGATTAAACTTCATTTTAAGAGAAAACAAACCAGATGGCATTATAAGCACCCACAAGGCGATCCTCGATCTTGCGAAAAAATACGATTTAATTCAAATTCACAGGATTTTCATGATTGATTCTGAGGCGTTAAGCAATGGTCAGCAACTGGTAAGATCGGTTCATCCTGATTTCGTCGAGATTTTGCCGGGACTTGTTTTGATCACCATTGAAGAAAATGAATTAAAAAGATTTCCTCTTCCACTAATTGCAGGTGGCCTTGTCACCACAAAGGAACAAGTTAAAGCGCTCACAGCACGCGGGATATTTGCCGTATCGACCAGCAAAAACTCTCTTTGGTCATAGACCGCCATGGTTAAAACCATGCGGCTTGTAACCGCGCTATGACCAGCCTAAGGCTCGTAACATGGCCTACGTTACCCCGATCATGACACTCTGTAGCAGAATTCGGCTATCCTCAAGTGCAAGAACAAGCTAAAAAGCCACTTAAAGATGCG